>JBAYJH010000118.1:0-13274 GCA_041665185.1 Sterolibacterium sp. | reverse complement strand
TCGTCCTCATTGTTTCGCCACGCAGTTTTTGAAACCTCCGTTGCCAAGCCGATCAACTTGCCGCCCTCGGCGATCGCGGGTCCGGAGATCGCCTTTGCAGGACGCTCCAATGCCGGCAAATCGAGCGCCATCAATACCCTGGCCGGGCATACTCGCCTGGCTTTTGTCAGCAAGACGCCCGGACGCACCCAACTCATCAATTTCTTCCGCCTGCCCAATGGCGCCTGCATGGTTGATCTGCCCGGCTATGGCTATGCGGCCGTACCGGAGGCCGTGCGCAAACAGTGGCGCAACCTGCTGGAACATTACCTGACCCGGCGCGAAAACCTGATCGGTCTGGTGCTCATCATGGACTCGCGCCGGCCTCTGACCGATCTGGATATCCAGATGATTCACTGGTTCGTCCCGACCGGCAACCCGATTCATATCCTGCTGACCAAGTCAGACAAGCTGTCCCGACAGGAAGCGACACTCACCTTACGCCATGTCCGCGAAGCGATCGCCGTTTACGGCGGGCAGGTGACGGTGCAACTGTTTTCCAGTCTGAAGAAGACCGGCATCGAAGAGGCCGAATCGGCGATTGGCGCATGGCTGAACAAGGAGTCCGGGCAGACGGGCGAGCCCGCCCAAAAAGAAGAACCCCCGGCCAAAGGGGAGGTGACCGGGGGTCAATTGCCTTAATTCGCCATGTGGAATCAGGGCACCCGCTCAGGGAGGAGAAGCGGGAGATGGTGAAGCACCATCTATTCCTAGGATAGCAATTCCTGACAAAAGTTCCAGTATTAATTTGCCGACTATGAGAGATAAGACCATGAATGCAAAAGGTGTATACCCATCGACACGGATGCGTCGGATGCGCCGGGATGAATTTTCGCGGCGCCTGATGCGCGAAAATACCCTCACCGCCAACGACCTGATCTACCCGGTTTTCGTTCTGGACGGCAGTAAGCGGCTCGAACCCGTGGCGTCGATGCCCGGTGTCGAGCGCGTCAGTCTGGATCTGCTGCTGCCGGTGGCGGAACGCGCTTTGAAGCTGGGCATCCCGGCTTTGGCGCTGTTCCCCGTGGTCGACGTGAAACTCAAGACACCGGGCGCCGAGGAGGCCTGGAATCCGCAAGGACTGGTGCCGCGCGTGGTTGCCGCACTAAAGAAGGAGTTTCCGGAACTCGGCGTCATTTGCGACGTGGCGCTCGACCCGTATACCAGCCATGGCCAGGACGGCCTGATCGACCCGGCCGACCCGCGTGGCTACGTGCTCAACGACGAGACCCTGGAGGCCCTGGCCAAGCAGGCGCTTTGCCAGTCCCAGGCTGGCGCCGACGTGGTGGCGCCATCGGACATGATGGATGGCCGCATCGGCCGGATCCGCGCCGAACTCGATGCCCATGGCCAGATCTATACGCGCATCCTCGCTTATGCGGCTAAATACGCGTCCGCATTCTACGGACCGTTTCGCGATGCCGTCGGCTCGGCCGGCAATCTGGGCACGGGCAACAAATACACCTACCAGATGGATCCCGCCAATTCCGACGAAGCCTTGCGCGAAGTTGCGCTCGACATCGAGGAAGGCGCCGACATGGTCATGGTCAAGCCGGGCATGCCTTATCTGGACGTGGTGCGCCGGGTGAAAGACGAGTTCGGGGTTCCCACCTATGCCTATCAGGTCAGCGGTGAATACGCCATGCTCAAGGCGGCGGCGCAGAATGGCTGGCTGGACGGAGATGCGACCATGCTGGAAGCGCTGCTGTCGTTCAAGCGCGCCGGCGCCGACGGCATCCTGACCTACTTCGCCATCGCGGCGGCGGAAATCCTCAACAGGCGATAGGCTTACTGGGCCAGCACCACAGAATCAAAAGCGGGTACTGGTGCCCGTTCTTGTTCCTAGGGTACTAGCAGCGGCCATTGCTGCGGCCATAGGGTTAGGGGATCATCCCCCAAGGGGACTTCCTTCGACGATGCCCGACTCGATTGCTGCCGATTGGCCTTTAGCACAACAATGGCCACTGCTGCGGCCACTGATCCAGCGGGGCGTCCCTGAAGCCGCTCTTGACGAACTGGTGCCAGCGGCCCAGCGCATAACAGCGCAGCAGGTTGGCGTGTGCCGCGATGTCGTGATCGGCCGGCAACGCGCCCTGGGTGGCCGCCATCCTGAGTGCCTGCTTCAATGACGTTTCGACGCGATCCAGCAGTTGATTGATGCGCGATTGCAGGCGCTCGTTTTCGTTGACCAGGGCGTCGCCGATCAACACTCGGGTCAAGCCGCGGTTCTTCTGGGCAAAGCCGAGCAGCAGCGCGACTATTGCCTGCGCCTGCCTGAGGCCGGCGTCTTCCTCGGCGGAGATCTGGTTGATCACCGAAAACAGGCCGGATTCGATGAATTCGATCAGGCCTTCGTACATCTGTGCCTTGCTGGCAAAGTGGCGGTAGAGCGCCGCTTCGGAGACATCGAGTCTCTTGGCCAGGGCTGCCGTGGTAACTTTTTCGCCGGCCGGGTCTTGCAGCATTTCAGCGATGACTTGAAGGATTTGCAGCTTGCGCTCGCCCGGTTTGCTCCCCATGTTTTCCTCTCGATTTGCGGCCGTGATTGCTCGTGGTGCCTATTGTAGCGCCATTTCGGCATGAGTGGGCACTAGCTTTACTTGCTCTTGATCAGCGTGCCGACCCCTTCGTCGGTGAGGATCTCCAGCAATAGCGCGTGTTCGACCCGGCCATCGATGATGTGCACGCTTTTCACCCCGCTGCGGGCGGCGTCGAGCGCCGAGGAAATCTTGGGCAACATGCCGCCCGACAGCGTGCCGTCATGGACCATGGCATCGATGTCCCTGGGGGTGATGCCGGTGAGGAGCTTGCCGTTCTTGTCGAGCACGCCGGGGGTGTTGGTGAGCAGGATCAGTTTCTCGGCCTTGAGGATCTCGGCGATCTTGCCGGCGACCAGGTCGGCGTTGATGTTGTATGTTTCCCCCTCGGCACCGACGCCGATCGGGGCGATCACCGGGATGAAGGCGCCGGAATCGAGCAGGGCGATCAACGAGGGATCGATGGCGTCGATTTCGCCGACCTGGCCGATATCGATCAGTTCGCCCGGCCTGTCGTTGTCGGCCACCAGCATCTTTTTGGCACGGATCAGGTTGCCGTCCTTGCCGGTCAATCCCACCGCCTTGCCGCCGTGATGATTGATGAGACTGACGATTTCCTTATTCACCTGGCCGCCGAGCACCATCTCGACCACGTCCATGGTTTCCCGGTCGGTGACGCGCATGCCCTGGATGAACTGTCCCTGCTTGCCGACACGCTTGAGCATGTCGTCGATCTGCGGTCCGCCGCCATGCACCACCACCGGATTCATGCCGACCAGTTTCAGCAGCACCACGTCGCGCGCGAAACAGTGCTTGAGATGTTCGTCGGTCATGGCGTTGCCGCCGTACTTGATGACGATGGTGCGTCCGTGAAAGCGCTTGATGTAGGGGAGGGCTTCGGCCAGGACGCCGGCCTTCAATTTAGGCGGAAGTTTTTCGCTCATGTTGGGTGACGGTGACACGGTCAGATTCGTGAAGTCGCGATTCTACCGCCTCTTCGGAGTGCTGACATTCGCATATTTGTCGCAGATTTTCGCCGGGATTCGCAAGATTTTCTTGCGGATAGCCGCAATTATTCTTAAAGTGTTCCTTTGACCGTTACCTCCCATGACTCAGCCATCCACAAACACCTGCCCGCGTTGCGGTGCGATTTTCGCCTGCGGCATGCAGACCGGACAGGAACCCTGCTGGTGTGCCGAACTACCGGTGTTGAAGGTGAAAGCGGATCAAGCGTCGAGCTGCTACTGCCCGGCCTGTCTCAAGCAGTTGATCGAGATTCAACTGGAAAAGCCGGCATCGCCCTGATGGCATAACGGCAGCATCCGGATGGCGTCGCGGTTGGTCCACGAAAAGACCTGGTCCACTGCCTCGCGCCAGGGTAGCCAGCGATAGCCGAGGTGTTCGTTCGGCGCGACGACAATCGCGGTTTCACGCGGGACGCAAAGGCTATACACATGTTCCACGTTATGGGTGACGCCTGCCGGATAACGATGACGCCATTCCTGGAAGATCTCGAAACGGTTGGATAGCCGCCAGTCGATGATGCTTTCAGCGCCTGCCGCGAGACCGGTTTCCTCAAGTACTTCGCGGCGCGCTGTCTCGCCAAGGGTTTCACCGTCCTCCTGGCTGCCGGTCACCGACTGCCAGTATCCGGGCCAGGTGGTGCGTTCCAATAGCAGAACATCCAGTTTCCGGTCGTGAATCAGTACCAGCACCGACACCGGCCTCTTGCTGCCCGGCATCACAGGTTCGGCAGCCAGGCAATGCCGTCGGCCTGCATATCGACCAGGCACCACAGCGCGACGCCCTGGCCGCGCCAACTGTTGGCGGCGTCCTGAAAGATTTGCAGCGCGGTAACCAGGTCGTTGGCGGCACGTTCGTGGAGCAGGTCGCAATGTTCCAGCAGTACCAGATAGCCTTCGCCCGGACGCCAGCCGAGATCGTTCAGGCAGTCGGCAAGTGCATCCCAGTTGCAGCCAAACCACTCGGGGAAGGCCATGTCCCTGCCGATGGCGGTCAGCAATCCCTGTTTGTCGCGGGTGCCGGACAGGTCGACCTTGAAAATCACATAGGCGCAACTTTCGGCGGCGGCAATGACGTCCTCGTGGCCAGCGTGGCGTGCGTGTGGCAAATGATAAACCCCGGCGCGGGCGACATCGTGCAGCAGCGTTTCAAGGCGGGCCTGGGGAGTGTTCATGGGCGGATTTTCCGGAAACTGCGATAATGATCGTCGCTGTAAAAGTATTCGCGCGCCTCGCCGGCGACGATGCGGCGCGCCCCGCGATCGCGGCGGCCGGGGGTCGGTACCGTGTATTCACGGTAGTAGCCGCGCGGCTTGTGCGGCAGGAGTTGCTCGAAGTTGCCGAACGCGACGCCGTCGCGTGCATAGGGGAACGGCCCGCCGCGCTCTATCAGGCGCAACGTCCGGCTTGCCTCCGGCGGAAGCTCCGTGATCGCGACAGAAGAGTCCGCGCCGGCCGGGGCGGGCAGCAGCAATGCGACGCAACCCAGCCAGCAGGCGAGGATCAGGCGCCGCATGGTGTGCATGGATGACTCAGGTCTTCGAAACCTCGACCTGCGTTTCCACTTTCTGGCGCAAGCGGATATGCAATTCGCGCAGTTGCTTCTCGTCGACCGCGGACGGGGCGTCGGTCAGCAGGCACTGCGCGCGCTGGGTCTTGGGAAAGGCGATGACGTCGCGGATCGACTCGGCGCCGGTCATCATGGTGACAATGCGGTCGAGGCCGAAGGCCAGTCCACCGTGCGGTGGTGCGCCGTACTTAAGGGCGTCGAGGAGGAAGCCGAACTTGAGACGCGCTTCCTCGGCGCCGATGCCCAGGGCGCGGAACACCTTGCTCTGCACCGCCTCGCGGTGGATCCGTACCGAGCCGCCGCCGATTTCCCAGCCGTTCAGCGCCAGGTCGTAGGCCTTGGCCAGGCAGGCGCCGGGATCGCTTTCGAGCAGATCCTCGTGGCCGTCCTTGGGCGCGGTGAACGGGTGATGGCAGGCCGACCAGCGCTGGTTCTCCGCGTCGTATTCGAACATCGGGAAATCCGTTACCCACAGCGGACGCCAGGCGTCCCCGGTGAGAAACTTCTTGTCGTGGCCGATCTTGGTGCGCAAGGCGCCGAGCGCATCGTTCACGATCTTCGCCTTGTCGGAACCGAAGAAGATCAGGTCGCCGCTCTGCGCGCCGGTGCGCTCGATGATGGCTTTGAGCGCACCCTCATGCAGGTTCTTGACGATCGGCGATTGCAGGCCCTGCTCGTTCGGCTGGCTGGCGTCGTTGACCTTGATGTAGGCCAGTCCCTTGGCGCCATAGATCTTGGCGAATTCGGAGTAAGCGTCGATCTCGCCACGCGTCAGGGTGTTCTTGCCCGTCCCGCCGCCCGGTATGAGCAAGCCGGCGACGCGGCCGCCGGCATCGTTGGCGGGGCCGCTGAAGACCTTGAACGCCACGTCCTTGACCACCTCGGTGAGATCGGTCAACTCCAGCGTCACGCGCAGGTCGGGTTTGTCGGAACCGAAGCGGCGCATGGCTTCGGCGTAGGTCATGCGCGGGAAGGGATCGGGCAGCTCGACCGCCAGCGTTTCGCGGAACACCGTGCGGATCATTGCCTCCATGATCCCGGTGATCTGCGTTTCATCGAGGAAGGAGGTTTCGATATCGATCTGGGTGAATTCGGGTTGCCGGTCGGCGCGCAAATCCTCGTCGCGGAAGCACTTGACGATCTGGTAGTAACGGTCGAAGCCGGCAATCATCAGCAACTGTTTGAACAGCTGCGGCGACTGCGGCAGGGCGAAGAAGTGGCCGGGGTGGACGCGCGACGGCACCAGGTAGTCGCGCGCGCCTTCGGGCGTGCTCTTGGTCAGCATCGGCGTTTCGATATCGATGAAGCCGTTGGCATCCAGGAAGCGGCGGACGGACATGGTCGTCTTGTAGCGCAGCATCAGGTTGTTCTGCATCTGCGGCCGGCGCAGGTCGATGACGCGATTGGTCAGGCGCACGGTCTCGGAAAGATTTTCCTCGTCGAGCTGGAACGGCGGCGTCACCGCGGTATTGAGAACTTCGAGTTCATGGCAGAGGATCTCGATTTCGCCCGAGGCGAGATTGGGATTGACGGTGCCGGCCGGCCGGCGGCGCACCTTGCCGGTGATCTTCAAGACGAATTCATTGCGTACACCCTCGGCCCGCGCGAACATTTCGGCACGATCGGGGTCGCACACGATCTGGGCCAATCCCTCGCGGTCGCGCAGGTCGATGAAAATGACGCCGCCATGATCGCGGCGGCGGTGGCACCACCCGCACAGCGTGACGATCTGGTCGACATGGCCGGCGTTAACCTGGCCGCAGTAGTGTGTTCGCATGGTTGTGGCTTTCGAGCGGAAGTGCGGGATGAAGTGCGGCACGCGGCGGGAATTATTCGTTCTGTGCGCGTCCGACAAGGTTGGGGTTACGGATGGAAGGGACGACTACACCCATTGAGACGATGTATTTCAGTGCCTCGTCGACACTGATGTCGAGTTCGACCGTGTCGCTCTTGCGGACAAAGAAAAAGAATCCGTTGACCGGGCTTGGCGCGGTCGGGATAAATACGCTGACCATCTCGTCCCGGCTATGCTGAGTCACTTCGCGCGGTGGCGCGCCGGTCTGGAAGGCGACCGCCCAGGCTTCCGGGTGCGGGTAGCGCACCAGCAGCACTTTGCGGAAAGCTTCGCCGGTGCCGGAGAAGAGCGTGTCGCTGACCTGCTTGACACTATAGTAGATCGACTTCACCACTGGGATGCGCGACAACACGCCTTCCCAGAAGCGCACCAGGCGCTGGCCGATGATGTTGGCGGTAACGAGGCCGGTAACGAACACCACCAACAGCGTCAGGATGGCGCCAATGCCCGGAATGTAGAACCCCAACAGGATCTCCGGACGAACCGATGGCGGTAGCAGCAGCAGCGACTGGTCCATGGTCTGAACGATCAAGGCCAGCACCCAGGCGGTGATCGCCAGGGGTATCCATATCAACAAGCCGGTGATGAAATATTTCTTCACCCGGTGCGCCGGCGGGCGCTGTGCGGTCTCACTGACAGGCACAAGACCCGCTGCCTCCCTGGCATGGCGGCGCTTCGGCTTTGCTTGCGGCGGCGCCTTCGGACTTCGCGGCGGGGCTGGCCCCGCCCTTGAAATCGGTGGCGTACCAGCCGCTGCCCTTGAGGTGAAAGCCCGGGGCGGTCAATTGCTTGCTGTAGGTTTCCATGTTGCAGGCCGGACAAACCGTGAGCTGGGCATCGCTCATCTTCTGCAATACCTCGTCTTCCTGGCCGCAGCTGTTGCAACGGTAGGCATAAATTGGCATAGGTGCCTCCAAAAAAGGGAATTATAACTTAAGCGCCTATCCCGAAAGGGATTAAGCGAATCAGACAACTCGCATATGGAGGCGGTCGGCCACCCTTTCAAGCGCTCAGATCAATTGGAGGTACGCCTGGGTCAGCGGCTTGCCCCAGAACAGGGCGATGACGCCGGCGGCGGCCAGGTAAGGGCCGAAGGGAATCGGCGTGTCGCGGCCATGGCGGGTGAACACGATCAGGCCGATGCCGACGACGGCGCCGACCGCGGAGGAGAGCAGGATCGTCAACGGCAGCATTTGCCAGCCGAGCCAGGCGCCGATGGCGGCGAGCAGCTTGAAATCGCCGTAGCCCATGCCCTCCTTGCCGGTCGTCAGCTTGAAGCCCCAATACACGCACCACAAGGCCAGGTAGCCGGCGATGGCGCCGATCACTGCCCCCCTCAGATCGGTAAATCCCACATTACCGCCGCCGAGATTGATCAGCAGGCCGGCCCACAGCAGCGGCAGGGTGATGTCGTCGGGCAATAGCTGGGTGTCGAAATCGATGAAGGTCAGCGCGATCATGCTCCAGACGAACAGCAAGGCTCCCGCCGCCGCCAGGCCGTAGCCGAAATGCCAGCCGGCATAGGCGGAGAGCAGGCCGGTCACGGCCTCGATCAGCGGGTAACGCGCCGAGATCGGCGCCTGGCAGCCCTTGCAGCGTCCCCGTAGGACCAGCCAGCTGACGATGGGAATATTCTCCAGCGCCGAGATCATGTGCCCGCATTTCGGGCAGCGCGAGCGTGGTGTTGCCAGCGTCAGCCGCTCCTCCGCCGGCGGCGCCGTGCCGTTCAGTTCGGCGCATTGCTCCCGCCAGTCGCGTTGCATCATTTGCGGCAGGCGATGGATGACGACGTTCAGGAAACTGCCGATCATCAGGCCGAGCAGCAAGCAGGCCAGGGCCATATGGAGAGGCTGGTTGAGAATACTGGCGAGAGAGTTGAGCATGTGGGAGTGCGCGTTCAACCGGCAATCGCGCCGAGCTTGAATATCGGCAGATACATCGCCACCACCATGCCGCCGATCAGGGTGCCCAGCACCACCATGATGATCGGTTCCATCAGGCTCGAAAGCGCCTCGACCGCGTCGTCGACTTCCGCCTCGTAGAAATCCGCTACCTTGCCGAGCATGCCGTCGAGCTGGCCGGACTCCTCGCCGATCGACACCATCTGGATCACCATGCTGGGAAACAGATTGGTATTTTGCATCGACACCGTGAGGTTCTGCCCGGTGCTGACTTCGGCCTTGATCTGCCGCGTGGCGAGCATGTAGACATGGTTGCCGGAAGCCCCGGCGACCGAGTCGAGCGCCTCGACCAGGGGTACGCCGGCGGCGAACATGGTGGACAGCGTGCGGGTCCAGCGCGCGATGGTGGCCTTGCGCACCAGATCGCCGAACACCGGCAGCTTCAGCATGACCCGATCCATGAGGATCTGCATCGCCAGGGAGCGCTTCCACGAATAGAAGAAGGCATAGACTCCCCCGCCTATGCCGCCGAAGATGATGTACCAGTTGTTGACGAAGATATCCGAGATGGTGATGACGACCACGGTCGGGGTGGGCAGGTCGGCGCCGAAGCTGGTGAAAATGTTCTTGAACTGGGGAATCACGAAGATCATCAGCACCGCGGTGATGATGAAGGCGACCACGATGATCGCCACCGGATAAAACAGTGCCGACTTGATCTTGCCCTTGATGCTCTGGATCTTTTCCTTGTAGGTGGCCAGGCGGTCCAGCAGCGAATCCAGAATGCCCGCCTGCTCGCCGGCCCCCACCAGGTTGCAGAACAGCGCGTCGAAATACAGGGGGTACTTGCGGAAGGCGATGGTGAGGCTGGAGCCGCTTTCGACATCGGTCTTGATGTCCACCAGCAACTTGCTCACCGCGGGGTTGGCGGCTCCCTTGCCGACGATGTCGAAGGCCTGGAGCAGCGGGACACCGGCTTTCATCATGGTGGCGAGTTGGCGGGTGAACAGGGTAATGTCCTTCTCGGTGACCTTGCCACCGCCACCCATGCTCTGCTTCTTGATCTTGGTGACCAGGATGCCCTGGCGGCGCAACGTTGCCCTTACCAGCGTATCGCCGCCGGCGCGCATTTCGCCGCGGATCAGCTTGCCGACCTTGTCCTTGCCTTCCCAGGTGAAATTGAATTCCTTGGCTTTATCCTTACTTGCCTTGGCGGCGCTGGCCATTTCCCTTGCCTCCCCTCAAGCTCGCGCGGCGGCCAGTGATCCCGCCGGCACGGTAACGTTCTGCCTGATATTCAGTTTGATTTCCATTGATCGATCATGCCTTGCCCCTGATCGTTTGTAAAGCGAGGATGTCTCAAACGACTCGAGAAACCGTTCAATCGCCAACACGCCCCGGCATGGGCCGGAAGATCCGTACCATGCGGATGCGGCGATCCTGGGAGTGCACGATTTCCATCGCCACCCCGTCTATCTTCACGCTCAGGCCGGACTCGGGGATGTCCTGTAGGTGTTCGAGGATCAGGCCGTTCAAGGTCTTCGGTCCGTCGAGCCGGAAGTTCAGTTCCAGTTCGCGATTCAGTTCGCGCAAGCTGCGGCCGCCATCGACCAGGACGCTTTCGCCAGGTTCACCGCCTGCCCATGCCAAATCGCTACCGCTGGTCGGCACGCTGGTGGTGAATTTGCCGATGATTTCCTCGATGATGTCTTCGAGTGTCACCAGTCCTTCGATTTCGCCGTATTCGTCGACCACCAGCCCGAGGCTTTGGCGGCTCTCCTGAAAGAACTGCAACTGGGCGTAGAGCGTCGTTGCGGCCGGAATGAAATAGGGCTCGGCGAGATCTTCGCGCAGAGTCTCGATGGTGAGTTCCTCGGCCAGCAGGCTGGAGATCATTCTACGTTGCAGCAGGATGCCGACGATGTTGCCGGGGTCGCCTTGATACACCGGCAGCCGCCGATGGAAACTGGTGGCGAGCTGTTCGCGGATTTGCTCGAGAGGTGCGTCGATGTCGATCGCCTCGATTTCGCCGCGCGGCTTCATGATGTCCTCGACCGTGACGTGCTCCAGGTCGAACAGGTTGAGCAGCATCGTCTGGTGCTGATGCGGGATGAAATGTCCGGACTCCAGCACCAGTCCGCGCAGTTCCTCCGGGGACAGGCGCTGCGTGTCATGGCCCGGCTTGGGTTGCAGATGTAGCAGCTTGAGGAGCGCCAGGACAAACAGGTTCACAAACCAGATGACCGGATAGGCGACGCGCAGCAACGGCGCCAGAACATAGCTGATGCGCGGGGTCAGCCAGTCCGGGTAAGCCGCGCCGATCACCTTCGGCGTGATTTCCGAAAACACCAGCAGGCAGAAGGTCACGAACAGGGTGCCGGCTTCCAGCGCCCATTTTTCCTTGCCGAACAGCGTGAGCGCGATATGTCCGGTGAGCATCGCCGCGGCGGAGTTGATCAGGGTATTGCCCAGCAGGATCACGCCCAGCAGCTTGTCGGTCTTGCCCAGCAGGGCGAGCGCCACCATCGCGCCGCGCTGGCCTTTCTGGGCCATGTGGCGCAGGCGATGGCGGTTGGTGGCCATCATGGCCGTCTCGGACAGGGAAAAGAATCCCGAGAAAACCAGCAGGATGGCGAGCGCCAGGAACTGTGCGGAGAGCGGTATTTCGTCCATCGAGCCGCTAATCTAGGGAATCAGACGACGCGGCCGAGTATGACTTCCAACACGAAGCGGTAGCCGACATAAGTCAGGATCAGGGTGACGAACCCGGTCAGCGTCCAGCGCAACGCCAGGCGTCCGCGCCAGCCGCGGAAGTGGCGGCCGATCAGCAGGGCGGCAAAGATCAGCCAGGAAAGTATCGCGAACACCGTCTTGTGGTTGAAGGACAGCGCTCTGCCGAACAGGGTTTCGGAAAAGAAGATGCCGGAGATCAGCGTCAGCGTCAGCAAGATGAAGGCAATATGGATCAGGCGGAACAGCAGCGTCTCCATCGTCAGCAAAGGCGGCAATCCCGCCAGCAGGGGCGACAGCCGCCCCTTATGCAGATGCCTTTCGGCCACCGCCATCAGCAGGGCATGCAAGGCAGCCAGGGTGAACAGGCTGTAGGCCAGCATCGCCATCAGGAAATGCGTGCGGAAAGCCGCCGAATCGGCGTTCACCAGCAGGTGCTGGCCGGGGAACAGCGCCGGCAGCAACACCGCGCCAGCCGCCAGGGGCAGGCCGAGCATTTGCAACCCTTCCATGCGCGCATAGAAGCTCTCGATCCAGTACAGCATAATCGCCAGCCAGAGCATCAGGGACAGCGCCACCGAGAACCCGAAGCGAATTGCGCCGGCGTTGAAAATCTCCTGGCCGACGGTGATGCCGTGGAGCGCCAGGGCGGCGAGCAGCAGCAGCCGTTCCCAGGTCAGCAGTCCGGCCAGGGGCTGCGCCAGCAGGGCGCCACGCCAGCGGGTGCGCCAGAAATGGACGGCCAGGGCGGCATACAGAGTGGCGGCAAGCAGATGCAGTAGAATCGCAGGCATCCCCGCAGTTTACCATCCTGTAATCCACATGCTCGACAATCTCACTCAACGCCTCGCCAAGGTCGTCAAGACGCTCAGGGGCCAGGCGCGCCTGACCGACGACAATATCTCCGACATGCTGCGCGAAGTGCGCATGGCGCTGCTGGAAGCCGACGTCGCCCTGCCGGTGATCAAGGATTTCATCGCCCGCGTCAAGGAAAAAGCCGTCGGCCAGGAGGTGGTCGGCTCGCTCACGCCCGGCCAGGCCCTGGTCGGCGTAGTGCACCAGGAGTTGACCGAGCTGATGGGCGGGGCGAGCGTCGGCCTGAACCTGGCGACCCAACCGCCGGCGGTGATCCTGATGTCCGGTTTGCAGGGTGCCGGCAAGACCACCACCACCGCCAAGCTTGGCAAATGGCTCAAGGAAAGGCAAAAGAAGAAAGTCCTGACGGTGTCCTGCGACGTCTATCGTCCCGCCGCCATCGAGCAGTTGAAGACTGTGGCGGCGCAGGCGGGCATCGACTTCTTCCCGTCGGAAGCGGGGCAGAAGCCCGCCGACATCGCGGCGGCGGCGCTGGATTTCGCCCGCAAGCATTATTACGATGTGTTGTTCGTCGATACCGCCGGGCGACTGGGCATCGATGCGATGATGATGGCGGAAATCCAGCAGCTTCACGCCCTGCTGGACCCCATCGAGTCGCTGTTCGTGGTCGACGCCATGCTCGGCCAGGATGCGGTGAACACGGCCAAGGCGTTCAACGAGGCGCTGCCGCTGACCGGTGTGATCCTGACCAAGCTCGACGGCGATTCGCGCGGTGGTGCGGCGCTGTCCGTACGCCACGTCACC
>JBAYJH010000117.1:0-13363 GCA_041665185.1 Sterolibacterium sp. | reverse complement strand
TGGCACGGTGTTTCCAGCGGCGCGCAAGGCACGGCAAACCTCCAGGCCGCCCAGTTCCGGCAACATCACGTCGAGTACCACCAGATCGACGCGCTCGCGCTCCAGCGTCCTCAGCGCCGCGCGCCCGTCGCCGCAGACGATGACCTCCTTCACGATCTCCCGCAGATTATCTGCAACGAGGCTGGCCAACTCCACCGTGTCCTCCACGACCAGGATGCGATGGGCGAACAAGCGGTCGACACATGCTTCGGTACCCGTCCCCGGGACTGGGCGCGGCGTTCCTTCGGATCTGCCGGAAGTGTAATGACCAGTCGCCGAAATATGCACTTGAACTCCGAAATGCCTTGCATGTTATTGAGTGGGATCGCGACGCCGGGGGATATTCCCAGCGTCGCGGCTACCTTGCCGACGTCGACTCTGAACCGTGCATCCTTACAGAATGGTGGCGAAAGGATTACATTTTCATTCAAGAGAGTACGCTGGCGCCCTGTCAACTACGGCACCCAGACAAAAAACGGGCGCCCAAGGCGCCCAAAAACCACTCCATGCAACAGGTGTCTCCGATTGCGGCCTGCGGACGCGGATTTTCCCGGTCCGACAGGGCCGCTCAGAAGGTGTGGCGAAGCCCCAGGCCGAGTGCTTGCGGATCCGATCCCACGCCGTAGGTGCCCGTGGTCACGTCCGCGCTGCCTGCCACGCCGAATGTATAGCTGGCCGACTCGCGGTTGGCGATCTTGGTGTAGAACAGATAGGCCTCACTACGCTTGGATAGACTGTAGCCATAGCCCAGCGTCCACGATTTGGCCCCCAGGCCTTTGGTCGAGCAGATGCTTGCGACGTTGCTACAGGCGCCGTCTTGCGCCTGGTTGTAACGCAGCTTGAAGGCATGCGGTCCCATGCTGTGCAAGAGGGAAAGCTGCCATGCGTCGCGCTTGTAGCTCGTCACGCCGGCGACCCTTCCGGTGTTGTTATAGTCGAGCCGTTCCCATAATGCTCCCAGGGTGGTGCCGCCGAACATGTAACCGAAGCCAAAACGATGGGCCGCGTCCTTGGACGCCGTGCCGGTGCTCGCCGCCTGAATCACCGTCAGGCCGAAAGCGTCGTTGCGGCGCTCGTAGGCATATAGCGCGGAGAGAGGACCGTTGTCGTAATTCGCCGCCAGCGACCAGAGGCTGGGATCGAGCGTCGCCGTCTTGCCTTCGTTGGCCGAATAGGCAAGCTTGACGCCGAATCCGTCGAACTTCGGCGACCAGTACGCGACACTGTTGGCGGCGCGGCCGTCGAAGGCGGCGTTGTTAGTGCCACTCACATAGCCACCGCTGCGCTGCTTGAAGCCTGGGCTGCTCATGATGCTCTGGTAGGCAGTGGAATCGGTGGAGTTAAAGGGGTCGTTCACCTTGGTGCCATAGGTCACAGCCTTGAACGGCGTGTCCCAGTTGCCGAAGAACACTTCGCCAAAGGTACCGGCCAGGCCGACCTTGCTGTTGCGACTCGCCAGCAGGGAGGTGGCGTTTTGTCCGTCGAGGCCAACCGAGGACTCGATCTGGAACGTCGCCTTGAGGCCGCCGCCGAGATCTTCGGCACCCCTGAAGCCGATGTTGGACGAGTCGGTGCTCATCGCGTTGCGTGAGTTAACGTTCACTCCGCTGGCGGCCGCAGCGAGCGTGGCTAGCCCCGCGGTGCCCGCGGCGGTGGCGCCGCTGCGGTCGGTGCTCTGGACGTTGAGGTTGAGCGTGCCATAGATCTGCACATTGCTCTGCGCGAACGCGCCGCCCGAAAAGATGCCAGCGACGGCGACCGCGAGAAGCTTGGTTTTCGATTTCATTCTTGAAACTCCTGGTTTGACAAAGCTTTCGGTTTAGAGGGCAAGAGCGGACCACCGTCGGTCCGCCCTCGTCACCCATTCATGGTCAGAACGTGTGATACAGACCTGCTTGCACCGTCTGCGGATCGGCGCCAATGCTGGCCGCGGGCAGCGCCGAGCCGGTGGCGCTGATGCCGGCGTAGGCGAAGAAGTCGTAACCGGCGCGGCTCTGATTGCTCATCTTCGCGTAATCGACGAACGCCGAGGTGCGCTTGGAGAAGGCGTAGCGATAGCCCAGAGATAAGTAGCTGGCGCCGGTATTGGACGAGTTGTAGCCGGTTGCCAGGCCGGAACGCGATCCCGTCAGGTCGTTCGCCCTGCCGTATGTCGCGGTAATCTTGTTCGGTCCGGTGACGTAGCTGACCGGGACGGCCCATGCAATACGCGTGAGGTCGGCGTTGAAGGCGCCGCCGGTGCCCAGCAGGGCGTTATAGATCTTGCTCTGTGTGCGATCGTACAGCAGGCCGATCTTCAGTCCATTGTCAAACTTCCAGCTTGCGCCCAGACGGTCGCCGCGGATGTCGCGCAGACCGCTGGCGATTCCCGTCACCGAGATGGTGGGAGTACCGGCCACGACGCTGCCGAGCAGCGCACCGACGTTGGCGGCGGTGGCGCCGGCATTGGATTCCTTGTCGATGTAATACGAGTAGAAGGCGGTGACCGGGCCATTCATGTACTGCGGGGCGAACTGGAACTGGTAGGGCTTGCGGTTGCCGCCGGCGGCGGCGACGCCGTTCTCGTTGGCGGTCTCTTCGACATTGCGGGCATAGGCGACAATCGCCGAGAAGCCAGACCAGTTCGGGCTGACGTAGCGCACGGTGTTGCTCAGGCGGCCACCCGCGAGGCCCACGCCCTGCTGGCCGGCACCGAGCCCCAGGTTGGCAAAGGTGGCCAGGCCCTGATCGATATAGCCGAAGTCGACGTTGCCGACCGGCGGGACGGCACCGGCTTCATAATGCACGTCCCACTTGCCGAGCATGATCGACCCCCAACTCTTGTTGTCCAGGCCGAGACCGGAATTGCGCGAGGCGAGCAGGCCGCGCGTGAAAGGGTCGGTGGCCGACGCACCCGAGACATCCACGCCAGCGCCGATAGTGAACCAGGCGTTCAGACCGCCGCCCAGATCCTCGCGGCCGGAGAAGCGGAGCTCCGACGAGTTATCGACCATCCGGGCACGGCTGGTAAAGTCATTGGCACTACCCAGGGTGGCGCCGGTGGCCTTGATGTTCTCGACCGCGAAGTTCAGACGCCCCGAGACCGTTACATTGCTTTGCGCGAACGCCATTGGCGTCGTCAGGGCCGTGGCGACCACGACCGCGATGAGTTTCATCTTCATACAAGTTCTCCTATCGATGGATCTTGGAAATCCCAAGTGCGGGCAGGGTATCGCTGGGATGGCTCGATTTTTCGGCGTCGCCAGGGGATCTCAGTCGTTCCTCGGTGAATGACGGTGTGGTTCGCATCATCCTGTTGCGTCTTGGCAACACTTATTGACTGCCGCGCTAATGTCGGCTGATGTCGCGCAAGGGCCGGCTGCCCGAAATGCACGATGAACAGTGCAGATCTTCGCGATCACGGTCGGCGAGCTCCCGTGGCGTATGCATTCGTCGCACTTTCGCCACTGATTCCGTATTACTTGGGCCTAGATTAACCACCTGCGCTCGGTAAGCTTTCGAAACATCCGGCCACCGAGCTGATGTGTAGATTTGCTTCGACAACAGGAGACACAATATGGCCAGCAGAACGGTGCTGCCGATCATCCGGCGAGCACGTAGAGGCGACCCTGTCAGCCAACTTCGGCTAGGAAGGCTTTATTTGGATGGTGGCGAAGGTCTGGGTGCCAACATGAACTCTGCGCTGTTATGGCTAGACAAAGCCGCGGAGCAAGGCTATGCCGACGCTTGGCGGTTGATCGGGAAGCGTATCGCTCCACAGTCGTGCGACAACCCCAGCAAACTGATTCGCTGGTACCAGATGGCTGCCAACGATGGTTGCGAACGGGCCAAGACGAAATTAGCCGGAATGCTACTGTCCGAATCACGCCCGGGCGATCAGGCAACACGCATTGAGCGTGCGATTGGCTTGCTGCGTAGCGCCGCCGACGAGGGGCATGGTATGGCCCAGCTCGAACTCGGCGCCCTGCTCCTTCTGGATCGACCCTCTGATGCAACTCAAGTCGCCGTTGCAGTGAACTGGCTTGAGCGCGCCTATCAAGCAGGCGAGAGAAACGCCGCACGGCGCTTGGCGGACCACTACTGGTTAGCCGGCGCGACCCAACTGTCCCGCCTCTGGTACTCGCGCTGCGTCGAACTTGGCGATGTTGAACTGTGCTACCGATTCGGCCTGCTCAGTACCCTTCACGGGCATGCCGGAGAACGTTTCCTGGAACGGGCGGCAAAGGCCGGCCACAGGTTGGCCTGCGAGGAACTCGGCCTCCGTTACGCCCTTGGGTGGCGCGACGAGTCCGGCGGCACAGTGAACAATAGGAACTTCAAGAAGGCGGTGCGCTGGCTGGAACGTGCCGCATTCCTGGGCTCGACCAAGGCCTGCTTATTGCTATCGCTTCTTTACAACCACGAAAACTGCAGTTTTCGCAACCATGGCAAGGCGGACGAGTGGATGTTGGAGGCGGCAAACCGCGGCCATCCCGAGGCACAATACCGAACCGCCAAGAGGCTGCTGCGCGATCTTGGGTCAGAACGCCTCGGTGGTTCGCGCCAGGGACGCGCCGAGGACCCGGATGTCACCGCGGTTCGGTTTCTCATCGATGCCGAACGGCAAGGGCATCCTCAAGCTGCACGTGCTCTCAATACGGCGGCCTGCCGTATCGCGCCGCCGACGGGTGCGGAGGCGGCGTGGTGGACCAACGCTGTCGCGACGATGGCGACCATCAACCTGCCGGTCGCGATGCGCATGGAACTCGCCGGGGTGATGGGAATGCGGCTCTGCGAAATGATGTTCGTCGACCCCGTCGATGCCCATCGCGGCGATTGCTTTGTCGTCGACTTGCACCCCGTTGGAATCAGGTCGCGCCGCCGGGTCGTGTTGATCGAACATCAGGCGCAACGCGAAGTAGCGGACAGAGCGAGATCTCTTTTCGCTTCCGCAGACTCTACGAAGGAAGATCTTGTGGGAGATTACGACTCCCGTTACTTCCGGTTCGAACGGCTCTGGGCCAGGGCAGGCATTGATTGCCGCCCGTCTAACCCGGATAGGAGTACTAAAGCGCCGCGGTTGCCGCTTGAAAATGCGGCGAATGCCTATGACCGCGAAGCATTCAATTCAACATTACGATTCACGGGGTGACGTAGCCACTCGCTCGCCGAATTTCAACCTGCCCATTGTCCCGGGGAGTGGCGGAACTCGCGTCCGTCATGTCGAAATGTAGGCGGCTCCCGAAGGAGCCGCGTCTGTAGGTCTTAGTAGTTCGTTCGAGCGCTTAACCACCACGATCCAGTGCACGAATGGTTTCGAGACGCGCGACCTCGTCACCGTTCATCGTGATCTGCTGTCCATCCTTGGTCTCCATCACATGGCCGGGGGCCATGCGTTCCGTGCGGCCATAGCGGCTTTCCATCGCCATTTTTCCGTCCTGGAAGATGTAGAGCGTGGAACCGTCCTTAAGCTCGACCGTCTTTTGAATATCGGCGCTGTTCAAGGCAAAGGCCGACGCAGTGAGGGTGCTCAAGGACGCGACAAGTAAGATTTTCTTAAACATTTTGGTTCTCCTATTGAAGGTTGATTAATGTGTTACTGCGGAAACCATCCTACTCGCCGCATGCTTACAGTTTGGCCACGCGGCGATTACAGATGCGTTATCCGCGTGCAAGATATGACTGACGTGTTTCACGCAGGCTTAACCGACTCCACGCCATGGAAAGGTGACAACAATATAATCTCTGCGTCACCCCACCTCTGGGGCGATAAAGCACAATGCCGGATTAGGTGGACCTATCGGCGCGCATTGCGGATTGCCACTAATGACCGATGGTTATGAAGGAAGGAAGTCCCCATGAGAAGTGACAGCACAAGTGCAGAAGCAGACTTGAGCCACGATCCAGTCTGCGGCATGAAGGTTGCGCCGCAAGAGAAGATCGCTTCCGATTACCAAGGCAGGCACTACGTCTTCTGTAGCGCCAAGTGCAAGAGCAAGTTCGACCGGGAGCCGGGTCGTTACCTGCAAGCGGCGCAAACGGAAGAACCGGTTCTGGCGGGAACGATTTATACCTGCCCCATGCATCCCGAAATTCGGCAATCGACGGCGGGCAACTGCCCGAAGTGCGGCATGACGTTGGAACCGATGCTGCCCGCGCTGGATACGGTAGAGAATCCGGAACTGACTGACTTCCGCCGTCGCTTCTGGTGGACGCTGCCATTGACCGTGATCGTGACCGCACTCGCCATGGCGAGCCATCGTCTAAATCTGGTCGCGCCACAGGCTCAAAACTGGGTGGAATTGTTGTTGGCGACGCCGGTAGTTCTATGGGCCGGTTGGCCGTTCTTCCAGCGCGGGCTTCGCTCGATAGTCGGGCGAAGCCCGAATATGTGGACCTTGATTGGTTCCGGTACCGGTGCCGCTTACGTTTACAGCGTCGCCGCTACCGTGGCGCCGGATGCATTTCCGACGGCCTTCGTCGTACATGGCCGCGTTGGGGTCTACTTCGAGGCCGCAGCAGCCATTGTCTCGCTGACCTTGCTCGGTCAAGTCTTCGAACTACGCGCACGCTCGCAGACTTCGGCGGCAATCAAGTCCCTACTTGGCCTAGCCCCGAAAACAGCCCGACGCATCCTCCCCAATGGCGAGGAGGAAGATGTACCGCTTACCCATGTGCATATCGGCGACACCCTACGCGTGCGTCCGGGCGAGAAGATCCCCGCTGACGGCGTGGTGGTCGAAGGTGAGAGCGCGGTTGATGAAGCAATGCTCACCGGCGAACCCCTGCCGGTCGCCAAACAGGCCGGCGACAAGTTGATCGGGGCGACAATGAACACCAGCGGCAGCCTGGTCATGCAGGCGGAAAAGGTCGGTAGCGCCACTGTGCTTGCCCAGATCGTCCAAATGGTCGCCCAGGCTCAGCGTTCGCGTGCGCCGATGCAGCGCATGGCCGACGTCGTGGCCGGCTATTTTGTGGTCGTTGTGATGGCGATCGCTCTGCTTACCTTCTTCGCCTGGGGTTTGTTTGGCCCTGAACCAAGTTGGGTCTATGGACTTATCAATGCCGTCTCGGTGCTGATCATCGCCTGTCCCTGCGCCCTGGGTCTCGCCACACCAATGTCCATCATGGTGGCGACGGGCAAGGCCGCTACCATGGGCGTACTGTTTCGCGATGCCGCAGCCATCGAGCAGTTGTGTACGATAGATGCATTGATCGTGGACAAGACCGGTACGCTCACCGAAGGCAGGCCCGCGTTCCAGCAGGTCGTCGCATCGGAGGGCTGGAATGAGGACGAGATCCTGCGCCTCGCGGCCAGCCTTGACCAGGGCAGCGAACATCCGCTGGCCCATGCGATCGTCACCGAGGCGCGGCGCCGACAACTCAAACTCGACAAGCCCGAAGCCTTTGAATCAGGTTCGGGCATCGGCGTGCGCGGCAGCGTCGCAGGAAAGCGGCTGATCCTCGGTAATTCCAAGCTGATGGCCGACGAAGGCATCGCAACGCAATCGCTGGCCAAACAGGCCGAGGCTCTAAGCGGTGAAGGTGCCAGCGTGATGGTCCTGAGCGTCGACAAAGAAATGGCCGGCCTGATTGCTGTTGCCGACCCGGTGAAGGCAACCACCTCCGAGGCGCTGGCGGGTCTCAAGGCCGCAGGCATCCACGTAATTATGGCGACGGGCGACGGGCTGGCGACGGCGCGCACGGTGGCCGCCAAACTGGGTATCGATGAGTTTCGCGGAGAGGTCAAGCCCCAGGACAAGGTGGACATGGTGGACAGGCTGCGTACCCAGGGGCGCAAGGTGGCCATGGCCGGTGACGGCATCAACGACGCGCCTGCGCTGGCCAAGGCTGACGTAGGTATCGCCATGGGCACCGGCACCGACGTGGCCATGAACAGCGCCCAACTGACTCTGGTAAAGGGAGATCTGCGCGGCATCCTGCGGGCTCGCGCCCTCTCTGAGGCAGCCGTGCGCAACATGCGCCAGAATCTGGCCTTTGCCTTTGTCTACAATGCACTTGGCGTGCCTTTGGCGGCCGGGGTGCTCTATCCTTTTACCGGTATGCTGTTATCGCCGCTGATCGCGGCAGCGGCGATGAGTGTGAGTTCGCTGTCGGTAGTCACCAATGCACTACGCTTGCGAAACGCAAAGGTATGACAACCGCTGAAAGGAAGTCGATGAAACAGCCAACTCTAGCCGCGTTAGTTGGTCTGATGCTGGCGTCAGGTCCGGCATTTGCGCACGGAGATGAAGATTCGCATGGAACGACGATCGGCAAACCCGGCGCGATCGCTAACATAGCAAGCACTGTCACGGTAGAAATGAACGACGCGATGCGCTTCGTTCCATCCAGCATCACCGTAAGACATGACGACACCATCAGGTTTCTGGTGAAGAACAGTGGTCGGCTAAAGCATGATCTGGTGCTCGGCTCAGTCACAGAGCTGAAGGAGCATGCCGCGCTGATGCGGAAATTTCCATCGATGGAACACGCCGACCCGAATCAGGTAGCCGTTGATCCCGGCATGACCAGGGAACTGGCTTGGCAATTCACCAAGGCGGGCAAGGTCGATTTCGCTTGTCTGCAGCCCGGTCATGACGAAGCGGGCATGAAGGGCAATGTTGTTATCAAGTAGCCCTTCAAGCCGCAGCTGGTAACAATCTCGTGGCTACATTTGCTTGTGGAATTTCTGATGGTCGTGCAGAGGTTTCGCTGCTGGACCCGTCGCTTCGGTCGGTTGCGGCATACCTGTGTTTCCCTTTGCTTCCGCGTGGCTGTGTGGCTTTACATTCTTTTTTGCCGGCTGAGTTTTGGCGGGCTCGGCCTTGGCAGGTTGCTCGCTGGTGGACACGGCTGGGTCTTTGGCCGGAGTGTCCGCGGCAACAGCAGCGAAAGAGGTAGTCAGTGCGACCATCAGGGTGGCCAGCAGTAAGGTGGTTTTCATCAAGATCTCCTTAGAGTTTAGGGGTAGTGAAACCATTACAGAATAGTCTGCCGCTGCCTACAGGAAGCTGACTGTCGGATTACAAATTGGTAATCTTCCGCCAGCCCGGTTGATCCGCCCTGGCGTCGCTAGAGACTCAAGCGTTTAAGTTTGGTTGCCATCCGTTAAAGCTACTATCCATTCCCCAGACTCACCGCTGTCGCTATATATTGCCCGCCCGCAAACTGCACATCGACCCCAACACGCGCCCCTGACATCATGCCCCGTCCGCCCATCATCCCGCCACCGCCTTGAATGGGGACGCCGTTAAGCTGGATGGTCAGACCGTTCAGCATGAAACTGGTGGGTGTCACATTGTAGGCAACTCCTTCCATATGAGTGACTCCCGACACCGGCATGACCGGCATCTGCGTGAAGTTCACCACTGAAGTCGACAACACGCCATTGGTCATCATGCCCCGAACATTCGCCGTCTGGCCAATTGCAAAGCTAGAGGCGGTCCCGTTTCCGTAGAACATGCCTGGTGTTGTGGTGCCATTCACGACAACACCCGAACTCATCGTCATGACATACTTGCCCGTCGTAGCGTCATAGCTGGTAATCGTGCCACCCAGATCGATCGTCGCTCCGCCGGGAGCGTTGAGCGGATTCAGCGAGACGATCCGGACCGAGCTGGCTTTCACTACATTGTTGGCCACTGCTCCGAGAATTTCAACAAACACTCCGTTGCCCAATTGAGCGGCCGTGCCGCCGGTTACCGTCGCACTACCCGCATCCACAACCACGCCGCGCACGGTGAAGCTCGACGTCGAGACGAAGTTCAATATGGTCCCATGCAGTTCGACTGAGGCCGCTGCGGCGGGGGTGTAGATGGTCACGGCGGTTGCCGTGAGCTTGTTCGTGGTCGCGTCGTACTTGCCTGTGACCACCACGTACTTGTTATCGGCCAGGGTGCCCCCGGCCGGCGAAACAGTTGCCTTGCTCGCATCGATCGTCACATTGCGGAGCTTGAAGTTGGCGCTGCTTGCGTAGCCGGTTATCGGCCCGGACAAAGTAAGAGTTCCGCCGCTTGCTGTCGGTGACTTGACACGGATGGTACTCGCATCGATGGTATTGCCGATGGGAGCAGTATTGCTCCATACCGTGACCAGCGCACCATTTGATAGAGATGCTCCCGCCGGGGAAATCGAGGCCGACCCGACCGTCACGGTTTGATTGCCGATCATGAAGCTGCCGGCGCCGGCGTTATATTGGGTGAGGTAACCGGTGAGCCTGGTACCGGTGCCGACCGGTTTCTGCGCAATGAAGGTGGCCTGCACAATGGTCGTGCCCTGGCTATCGCTCTTGAGCAGGCCATACACGGCAACCCGGTCGCCGATCTGAATCGCCGCCGGCGTCGCATAGCCTGCAAGAATCGTCACCGGGCCCAAGGCCGTATCCCGATTGATCGTCACCCGGGTTCCCATCACCGTAATTTCGTTCACCCCGGCAGCTGTGACAATGCCGACTAGTTCGGGAGACACCATCACGGAGGTGATGCTGTCATTGGCATCGACGTTGAACTCCAGGCTATGACCGAGCATCATGCCGGTGGACGCCATGGCCATGGCGGGTCCCTGATCTTCTTCCGACATGTAGCTGGCCATCGAGTCGTCGTGACGCATGCCGTCGACGATCAGGCTGCCAAAGCCGGTCAGAATCCCCAGAACCTTGACGGGTGCCCCCGTGCCTCCGGAGCCGACTTCAGCCAGTAGAGTCAAAGCACCGCCGCCGCACCCGGTCAGCAATAAGGTTGCGGCGATCGCCAGAGCCGCCCGGGTGCGTGGAAAGAGAGTTTGAAACATTACGATTCTCCTGGAAGGGATTCTTCACCGACGATGTCAGGTGATAGGGCCTTTGTAGTAATACATACCGAAACGAACGCGCTGATTCGCGTCCGGCTTGCCTTTGTCCTGTCGATAGCGCTTGGTTGCCTCGGTCACAACTTCGTGAAACGCCTTTGCCCAGATCTCTCTGGCCAGTGCGCTCAATGCCTCGGCGGACTGCGGACAGAGTTCATCTGCATAGACACTCTGCTCGAGCATCGGTTCGCCGCGGCCTTCAATGTTATGCACTGCGGTCGCAATGTGATCTCGAGAGTTGGCGGCAAAGAGCCGCAGCATTTCTTCAAAGCCTTCTCTTGGCACAAACGCATCGGTGCACAGCATGAGCTTCTCGCCTGGGCCATCAGCGTCTAACTGACGAACGACACCGAGCCGGATAAGTTCCTGCAGCAGGGTTCTAGGATGGACATCATTGGACACCGAAGAAGCCAAGGCCTCGAATGACCCGATTTCGCCCACACGATCCAGCACTCGTGGTTTGCCTTGCGCGTCGCAATATTCCGGATCGTTCGCCCAGCGGGTGTAGAGCACCATGACTGCATTCAGGTTCGGAGACCGTGGCAGGGCTTTGCCGGCCAAGCGCCAAGTCCGCACGTCCTTGCGATGCACCCCTGATAGGGTGCTGATGCTGGAATCCGTCACCTTGGCGGCATCGGCTTCGAGAATGTTCTCCGCCGCTTCGACAAACGTCGCCTTCAACGCGCTGGCGAAGCGGGTGTACTCCACCCCCTCCTGCAGAAGTAACTCCACCAGCGGCTCCGCCAGCCGCAAGGCGGCAGCGAGGGCGAGATCGCTTCGGGATTCGGACATCGTTGATTAATTGCGGAAAGAGACGAAATGGGAAGATATCCCAATTCATTGGAGTAAGCAACTCCTCCTTCAGTCGTGACTGGATAGAGAGATACATAGGGCGCTTTATGGTGGCATTAGCAAATAGTTCTTGCTTTATTTGTTATATGGGATAATATCCCATTTACTGACTCACAAAATTCTTTCCCTCTTTCTAACGAATCGACCACTTAGGAGTATTTCAAATGCCAGTTTCTTCAACAATGATGGGCTCATCGAACGGTACTGCAGGAATCCAGGCCACTAGCACTACAGTGCCGATCGGTACCACGTCGATGGGCGGAACGATGCTCGGCGTCATGCAAGGAATCTTGAATGGCAGCGGTGTCAATACTGCTACCGCTCCCGGTGTAACCCAGGGCATCAATGGCATGTTAAGTCTCATGACCGGATTCGCCTCAACTCAACCTACGACAACCACTCCCGGTAGCACGGACATCTTTCAAAGCATGGCGTCGGCGATGACCCGAGTCCTGACGGGATCGTCAACGACCCCGGCATCCGTCCAGCCTATGCTCGGCATCATGCAAACTTTTCTTTCCGATTCCGTTTCCGGGTCGCCCAATGCATCCGTGTCGTTTCAGTCCATGATCGGCGCCATGCAAACCTTCCTGGCGGGTGCGAATACCGGTTCGCTGACCACATCAGTTCCGTTCAACAACATGCTGGGTGTCATGCAAAGCTTCGTAACAAGTGCGACATCCGGCACAACTAGCGCACCGACCACGTTCCAGTCCATGCTTACTACCATGAGTACGATTTTGAATAACGCAGAGGTGCTGTCGGGACCGGCGAGCGCTCATACCATCAACGTTTTGTCGAACGGCAACGTTCAGGTTTCGGGAACTGCCGGTACCCAAATGCTCGGTAATATGCAGCGTTTGCATTTCGTCGATGGGTCGGTGGCACTGGATATCAGCGGTAACGCGGGCACTACTGCAAAACTGCTCGGCGCGACCTTTGGTTCCGACTCCGTCTCGAACAAAGCCTATGTGGGCATGGGACTCAATCTCCTGGATGGCGGCATGAGTTACCAGGACCTGACACAAACAGCATTGAACGCCAAGCTGGGTACGAACTTCTCAACGGCAGACGAGGTAAAGCTCCTGTATCAAAACCTCCTCGGGACTGCCCCGAGCGCCAGTGACCTTAATTACTGGGAAGGCACTGTGTCATCCGGCCAATACACCCACGCTTCTCTGGCAATGATGGCGGCAGATAGTGGCGTCAATACGGCCAATATTCACTTGGTAGGAATGGCACAGACCGGTCTCGGTTACGTACCTTACGCAGGATAGGGTTTTCTTTCGTGAGGGTGACGCCATCACCAGCATTCAGGGACAACGGATGGTGATGGCCAAGCGCTGGTGATGCTGTCGGATTACCAGAAACGAATTCCATTCTTAGGATGATTCAAATGCGTCGTTTTGTATTGAGGGGATCAATGGTCGCAGCAGTTGCTGCGTTTGCAACCTTTGCCACTGCGACCGATTTGCCCGAGACTTTCAGGCAAAGCGCCATGGCCATGGGCGCCAGTATCGGCACTGATGGCAGCGTCATCATGGGCGCGATGCGCTTCGTTCCCTTACTACCGCCACAATACGATCCGAGCAACGTGCCATCCAATGCATCGATCGCCGATTGCACCCTTCTTGCGGACAAGGTC
>JBAYJH010000116.1:0-13377 GCA_041665185.1 Sterolibacterium sp. | reverse complement strand
CCCCTTTTGGTAGGTGATACCGTCGAATGCCTGGCGGACCTGTTCGACGGTTTCGACATGTTGCACGACGGGATGGGTGGTTGCCAATGCATCCTGATCCATGGCGCGCTCGCGACGGGAAATTTCGTCCAGCGCGGTATTCCATTCGGGATGGAGCTTTTCCGTGGTGCGGGTGGTCATCCACGAAGCGAATCCTTCATTGAGCCAGAGATCGTCCCACCAGCTCATGGTGACCAGGTTGCCGAACCACTGGTGGGAGATTTCATGCGCCGCGATCTGGAAGGAACGCTGCCGGTCGGATTGCGAGGAGATCGCCGGATCCAGCAGGATCGAATGTTCAAAGCTGAAAATCGCCCCCCAGTTTTCCATGGCGGCGAAGGACTGGCTGCGTCCCGGCGCGGCGACGTTGTCGAGCTTGGGCAAGGGATACTTTACGCCGAAGAAATCGTTGTACTCCTTGAGCACCGCCTTCGAGGATTCCAGGGCAAACGCCGCCTGGCCGAGCGATCCTTTCTTAGTGACCACGCCCAGTTCCACGCCGTCTTGTTCCACGGCGACGCGTTCGAATTCGCCCAGGCCGAAGAACAGCAGGTAGGTGGACATCTTTGGCGTAGGCGCAAAGCGAACCAGGGTGCGTCCGTCCGGCAGACCGGTCTGATGCGCCACCGGCATGTTGCCGATGGCCATCTGGCCGCTGGGTACGGCAACTTCCAGCGTGAATGTGGCCTTGAACGCCGGTTCGTCCCAGGAGGGGATCATGCGCCGCGCATCCGAGTCCTCGAATTTGGTGTACAGCGCACGCTTCGCGCCCTCGGCGGTGGGATAGTCGATCGCGAACAGACCCGCGGCCTGGGTGCCTATCTTGCCGCTGTAGTCGAGCGCCAGGCGATAACGCCCCCTGGCGAGTACATGATCGAAACCGAAGGTGGCGGTCTGCCGGTTCTCGTCGATCTCGGTCGTGGCTGCGTCCCAGCTCCTCCGGTCAGAGGTGAGGTGCGCTTTGCTGAAAGCCAGGCCCAGCGCATTCACGGTGATAGTACGGGTCGGCTGGAGAACCTCGATGGTAATCCCCGCCTTACCGCCAAAGCGCATGGCGCTTGCATCCGGAACTATCGTCAGATCGTAGTGGAGCGGGCGTACGCCTCGGGGGAGCTGGGTCGTGGGAAGCTCAACGGGCGGCATGGCGGTCTTGCCGGCATGCGCCGGAACGGCACAAGTACCGGCCAGGACCGTGGCGGCAATCAGGAACATCAGGGGGCTGCGCACGGGTGAGTTCATGGAAGAGGAGGGGAAGGCCGGCCAATCTAAAGAGATTCATTTGCGCTGTCAATGCGATGCGGATGACTCGGGATTGGCGTTGACAAAACGAACGATCGTGCTATAGTCAATTCATGGGCAAAGGTGAACAGACACGTCAGGCGATACTCGGGCAGGCACTGGCATTGGCTAGCGAGAGCGGCTTGTCCGGTCTCAGCATCGGTCTGCTGGCGGAACGCAGCGGGCTGTCGAAGAGCGGTCTTTTCGCGCACTTCGGCTCGAAGGAAGAGTTGCAGTTGGCGGTGATCCGCGAGGCGCAGGAGCGTTTTGCCGAGGTGGTGGTGCGTCCTGCCCTGAAAGAACGGCGCGGCCTGGCGCGCTTGCGGGCGATGTTGCGCAACGGCATCGGCTGGACGCAGAAGGCAGGTCTGCCGGGCGGCTGCCCGCTGATGTCGGCGGCCTTGGAGTTCGACGACCAGCCTGGTGTGGTGAGGGATGCCGTGGAATTGTCGCAGCGCGAATGGCGGCGCACCCTGGCCCAGGCCATACGGATTGCCATGGATGTGGGCGAATTGGGGACGGATACCGATCCCGAACAACTGGCTTTTGAAATCGTCGGCATCGACCTGGTGGCGCTAACCTGGCAGCGCCTGTTTCGCGATGTCGACACCGAACAGCGTGCCATGCGGGCGTTCGATCGCCTGGTGCGCGATTCTTCATCTATCTCGTCCGAGAAGGAGTAACAACATGGAATTACGCCTGCCCGCTCCGCTTTCTCAGCCAAAAATAAGCACGATCGTTCGTACCATTGATCTGGCGCTCAATCTGGCCCTGCATCGCTGGACATTTCGCCTCTTGGCGCTCCTTGCGCCTGGACTGGCCGTGACCCGAGCGCGGCGCTTGTTCCTGACGCCCCCGCGCCATCCCTTCACCAATGCCGAGTTGTCGGCCCTGGAGGAGGCGACGCTGGTGACGGTGCCTTTGCTGACCGGCAAGCTCGTCGCCTGGCGCTGGGGGCCGCGCGCCGCGCCGCTGGTGCTGCTGGCGCACGGCTGGGGCGGGCGGGGCGCGCAACTGCGCGCCTTTGTGGCGCCGCTATTGGCGCGCGGCTTTGCCGTGATGACCTACGACGCGCCCGGACATGGCATGACCGGCGGCCGAGTATCGTCGCTGGTGCATATGGTGCAGGCGATGGAAGCGGTGGTGGCGAAGGCTGGCCCGGTCGCGGCGGTCATCGGACATTCTCTGGGCGGTGCGGCGGCGGCGCGCATGCTGATCCGTGGCGCCGAGGTGCAGGCAGCGGTGTTGGTCGCGCCGCCCGCCAGCCTGTCCGGGCATTCCCGAGGCTTCGCCGCAATGCTGGGTCTCGCCGAGCCGCTGCGCTACCAGATGCAACGCCAGATCGAACGGCATTTCGGCGTCCCGTGGACCGAGTTCGAGGCTGACGCCGCGCTGCCGCTGCATCCCTGCCCGCTATTGGTGGTGCATGACGCCGACGACCGGGAGAACGCCTTTCAGGACGGTCAGCGTTATGCTCGTCATTGGCCCGGCGCCAGCTTGCTGCGCACCGAAGGCCTGGGCCATCGCCGCATCCTGCGCGATGAGCTGACGATCGCGCGCATTGCCGACTTTATCGCGGCCAGGACCCAGCCATGAGCCGGCGCCACATGGCGTTTTGCGCTAGCGCGGCGCCTTGGATCCGCCCGGCAATTGCCCAGGATCGGCCGCTGGTGGCGCGTTTCCTCAACGAGTTGAGTACGCAAAGCCATTATCAGCGGCACTTCGAACACGGCACGCAGCCGGATGAAGAACTGCTGCGGCGACTCGATGCGGCGGATTTCAAGGAATGCCGGCAACTCATCGCCGTGTGCGGCCAGAGTGACCGCGGGACAGTCGTCGCACACGCCGAGTGCGTGCGCGTGAACTCCGCCACGGAGATTGCCATCGTCGTAGCGGACGGGTGGCAGGGGCAGGGACTGGGTACCCGCCTGATGGACCAACTTGAGGAATGGGCGCAGGGCTGGGATTTGGCGCGGATCTACGGCGACGTCATGGCGACCAACCAGGCCATGCTGGCGTTGGCGCGGCGGTGCGGCTACAAGATCCGCCGCGGTCCCGATGCAAGAGTGCTGGTCATCGACAAGGACCTGGCAGTTCAGTATTACGCGCCGGGAGCAATGCGTCAGGAACGCGCATACAACGGAAGCGCCGTCCCCGCTTGACTGCGCGGGGCCGGCGGCGAGTCCTGGAAGACTATCCGGGCAACTTCTTCCCCGGCAACTGGCAGCCCTTGCGCGCCCGGTGCAGCAAGTATTTTTCCATGTCGGCGGGCGACAGGTTGAGTTGCGACAGCTTGCCGCGCTCCCGCACCGGCAACGACAGTTTTCGCCCATCGCAATAGCCGAGGGCAGCGAGGGTGCATTTGTCGTCGAGGGTCATGACGATCACGCCCCGGCCCTTGGCCAGGGTCTTCATTTCCGCCGCGTCGAACACCAGCAGGCGGCCGTTGCTGGAGGCGGCGAATATATGCGTGCCGCTCACCGCGACCGGCGCCAGCAGCGTTTCACCCGGTTCCAGGGTCATGAAAGCCTTGCCGGCCTTGTTGCGGCCCACCAGGTCGCAGACCGCCGCGATGAAGCCGTAGCCGCCGGAATTGGCGAACAGGTACCGTGTTTCCGGCGCGGCCGAGAGGGCCTGCACCACCTTGCCGCCGTCCTGCAATTCGATCAGGGTGGTCAAGGGTACGCCGTCACCTTTGCCGCCCGGAATTGCCGCCACCGGCAGGGTGTAGGCGCGGCCGTTGCTGTCCAGCAGCAGCAAAGGCCAGGTGGTGCGCGTCTCGAAGATGGCGAAGGCCGCATCCCCAGTCTTGTAGGCGATACTCTCGGCGGCGATGCCGTGGCCCTGGCGCGAACGCAGCCAGCCGGCCTTGGAAAGGATGACGGTGACCGGTTCGTCAGGCACGTTGATCTTCAGTTCGCTGCGGCCGCTGGGCGTCGCCGCGACGGCTTCGATCAGCGTGCGGCGGGCGTCGCCGTGCTTCTTGGCGTCCGCTTCGATTTCCTTGACGATGGCGCGGGTCATGGCGCTGCGGCTGTCGAGCAGGGTTTGCAGCGCTTTGCGCTCGTTGCGCAACTCGGTCAGCTCTTTTTCGATCTTGATGCCCTCCAGCCGCGCCAGTTGCCGCAGGCGGATTTCCAGGATATCGTCGGCCTGGATTTCGGACAGGCCGAAAGCCGCCATCAGGCTGGGTTTGGGCTCGTCGGATTCGCGGATGACCCGGATGACTTCCTCGATGCGCAGGAAGGCGATCATGCGGCCGTCGCAGACATGGATGCGCCGGTCGACTTCATCGAGCCGGTAGCGGCTGCGCCGCTCCACTGTGAGGGTGCGGAAATCCGTCCACTCGCCGATGATTTGGCGCAGGTTCTTCTGCTGTGGGTTGCCGTCGCGGCCGATCATGGTCATGTTGATCGACGCCGAGGTTTCCAGCGAGGTGTTGGCCAGCAGCACGGCCATGAAGGCCGCGGGGTCCAGGCGTGAGGACTTGGGTTCCAGCACCAGCCGCACGGCTTCCTGGTCGCTCGACTCATCGCGCGCCAGGTCGAGCACGGCGAGGACGGCCGCCTTGAGATTCTTCTGTTCCTGGCTGATGTCCTTCTTGCCGGCGCGCGGCTGCGGATTGGTGACGGACTCGATTTCGGCCATCACCTGAGCCACGGAAATTCCGTGCGGTAGTTCCGTGACGACGATGCGCCATTGGGCGCGGGCGAGATCCTCGCGCCGCCAGCGGGCGCGCAGGCGCAGGCTGCCGCGCCCGGTCTCGTAGGCGTCGCGGATGACGTTGGGCGGCGAAATGATTTGTCCGCCGCCCGGATAGTCCGGTCCCTTGATGTGCTCCAACAGGTCGCTCACGCTGGCCGCCGGATAACGGATCAGGTGGATCGCCGCCTCGGCAACTTCCGTCAGGTTGTGCGGCGGGATCTCGGTGGCCATGCCGACGGCGATGCCGGACGCGCCGTTCAGCAGCGCGAAGGGCAGGCGGGCGGGCAACAGCGCCGGTTCCTTGAAACTGCCGTCGTAATTCGGCCGGAAGTCGACCGTGCCCCGGTCGATTTCGGAGAGCAGCAGGTCGGCGATGGGCGTCAGGCGAATTTCCGTATAGCGCATGGCGGCCGCGCCGTCGCCGTCGCGCGAGCCGAAGTTGCCTTGGCCGTCGGCCAGCGGATAGCGCAGGCTGAAGTCCTGGGCGATGCGCACCATGGCGTCGTAGACCGAGCTGTCGCCATGCGGGTGCAGCTTGCCCAGCACGTCGCCCACCACCCGGGCGGACTTGACGTGTTTGGCGCCGGCGCGCAATCCCATTTCATGCATGGCATAGAGGATGCGGCGCTGCACCGGCTTCTGGCCATCTTCGACCTGGGGCAGGGCGCGGCTCTTGACGACCGACATGGCGTAGGCGAGGTAGGCTCGCTCGGCGAACAGATCCAGTGGCAGGGCATCGTCGGGCAGCGCCGCCGGCGCAAGGGGTGGCGTGGGAGGCACCAGCGACGGCAGTTGTGGCGACGATTCCTCCTCGTCGAACAGATCCGGCGTTTCATTCATAGATCGGCCTCCACGTTACTGCCTTTCTGTTCCATCCAGACCCGCCGCCCGCCGGATTCGCCCTTGGCCATCAACAGGGTAAACATCTCCCGGGTTTCCTGTTCCGCACCGGGGCGCATGGCGACGCGCAACATCCGGCGTGTGGCCGGGTCCATGGAAGTTTCGCGCAACTGCTGCGGATTCATTTCCCCCAGACCCTTGAAGCGGCCGATCTCAATGTGGTCGGGACGCACTTTCTCCTTGGCGAGGCGCTCGCGGATGGCCTCCAGTTCGCCTTCGTCGAGCGCATACAGGCGCCGCGCCGGCTTGCCCTTTCCTTGCGCCGAGACGTCGACGCGGTACAGCGGCGGCTGGGCGATCCAGATATGTCCCTGGGCGATCAGCTTCGGGAAATGCCGGTAGAACAGCGTCAGCAGCAGGGTCTGGATGTGGCTGCCGTCGACATCGGCGTCCGCCATGATGATGGTCTTGCCGTAGCGCAGATTGTTGAGGACCGAATCGGGCGCGTCCGGCGCGTGCGGCTCGACGCCGAGCGCCACGGCGATATCGTGGATCTCGCGGTTGGCGTACAACTGGCCGGCGTCGATCTCGTAGGCGTTCTGCACCTTGCCGCGCAAGGGCAGGATTGCCTGGGTCTCGCGGTCGCGCCCCTGTTTGGCCGAGCCGCCGGCGCTGTCGCCTTCGACCAGGAAGACTTCGTTCACCGCAATGTCCTCGGACTCGCAGTCGGATAGCTTGCCGGGCAGCACCGCCACCCCGGAGGACTTGCGTTTCTCGACTTTCTGCGCGGATTTCTGGCGCGACAAGGCTTGGCGGATGGCCAGTTCGGCGATCAGCTTGCCGTGTTCGACGTGGCCGTTGAGCCAGCTTTCCAGCAGGTCGCGGACGATGCCGGCGACCAGCTTGACCGCCTCGCGGCTGTTCAGTTTTTCCTTGATCTGTCCCTGGAACTGGGGATCCAGCAGGCGCACCGAGAGGATATAGGCCATCTTGCCGCAGACATCTTCCTGCTGCATCTTCACCCCGCGCGGCAGCAGCGCATGATGTTCGACGAAGGACTTGACCGCTTCGAACACGCCGGCGCGCAGGCCGGAATCGTGGGTGCCGCCGAGCGGTGTCGGAATCAGGTTGACATAGGATTCGCTGGGCACCGACTCCGGATACCAGCCCAGCGCCCAGGCCGCGCCTTCGCCGATGGCATAATCGCCGTCCTCCGTCGCGTATCGTTCCCCGGCAAACACCGGCGCGATCGGCTCGTTGTCGCCGGCCAGGTCGGCCAGGTAGCCGCGTATGCCATCAGGGTAGTTCCAGGATTGGCTGGTGATGCTTCCATCGGCTTGTTCGATGGCCAGGCTCACCGACACTCCGGGTAGCAACACTGCTTTGGAGCGCATCACTCTTTCGAGTGAAGCCAGATTGAATTTCGGCGAGTCGAAGTACTTTGCATCCGGCCAGATCCTGACGCGGGTTCCCGTCTGTTTCTTGCATTCGCCGGCAATGGTGATTTCCGACACGTTTTCACCGCCCTTGCTGAAGGAGACTTCGTGGATTTTTCCGTCGCGGCGCACTTCCACGTCGATGCGCAGGGACAGCGCATTGGTGACTGCCACGCCGACGCCATGCAGGCCGCCCGAAAATGCGTAGGCGCTGTTGCCTTCGCGCTTGTCGAACTTCCCGCCGGCATGCAGGCGGTTGAAGGCCAACACCACCACGGGGATTCGCTCGTCGGGGTGCAGGCCGATCGGGATGCCGCGCCCGTCGTCGGTGACCGATGCCGAGCCGTCCTGGTGCAGCAGCACGTGGATATTCCGGGCAAAACCGGCGAGCGCTTCGTCCGCCGAATTGTCGATCACCTCCTGGAGGATGTGGGTCGGCGACGAGGTATCGGTGTACATGCCGGGACGTTCGCGTACCGGTTCCAGTCCTTTGAGGACTCGGAATGAGGATTCGTCGTAAGCCTGTTTTGCCATTACCGGTTACCTAACTCGTACAATGCATGGATGAAACCGCTGGATGCCGCCCCTTATGCGTCGCTGACGCCCGATTGCGTGTTGAACGCGATGGACAGTCTGGGCAGGGCCCCCGGAGAGTTGGGGGGCGGGGAATATCGTGCCGACGGCCGTCTGCTGGCCTTGAACAGTTACGAAAACCGCGTCTATCAGATCGGCATGGAAGAGGGGCCGATGCTGGTGGCGAAATTCTATCGTCCCGGTCGCTGGTCGGACGCCGCCATACTTGAGGAGCATAGCTTCGTCCAGGAACTGGCGACCCAGGAGTTGCCGGTGGTGGCGCCGCTGGTGATCTCCGGCAGAACGCTGCATAGCTTTGCCGGCCATCGTTTTGCGGTGTTTCCGCAGCGCGGCGGCCGCGCGCCCGAGCTTGAGGACAGCGCCACGCTGGAATGGATGGGGCGCTTCATCGGACGCATCCATGCGGTCGGCGCGCTGCGGCGCTATACCGAGCGTCCGGCGCTGAACATCCTCAGCTTCGGCGAAGAGCCGCGCGATTATCTGCTGGAGCACGGCTTCATTCCCGACGATCTGCTGGATGCCTGGGAGAGCGTCATGTCCATGGCGCTGGACGGGGTCGACCGATGTTTCGAGCGCGCAGGCAGGGTGGATCGCTTGCGTCTGCACGGCGATTGTCATGCCGGCAATGTGCTGTGGACCGACAGCGGATCCGAGCGCGGCCCGCATTTCGTCGATTTCGACGACAGCCGCATGGGACCGGCCATACAGGACCTGTGGATGCTGCTTTCGGGCGACCGGGAAGACATGTCGCGGCAGTTGGCCGACGTGCTCAGGGGCTATCGGCGCTTTTACGATTTCGAGCCGCGCCAACTGCATCTGGTCGAGGCGCTGCGCACCCTGCGCCTGATTCACTATGCTGCATGGCTGGCACGGCGCTGGGACGATCCGGCGTTTCCGCATGCTTTTCCCTGGTTCAATACCCAACGCTATTGGCAGGATCGCATACTCGAACTGCGTGAACAGATCGCGCTGATGGACGAAGACCCGCTACCGTTCATGCCTTGAGCTTTTCGGTCAGGTGCGGTCCGATGATATGCAGGAGCTGGGAAAAGATCTTCGGATTGCCGCTGAGCATGTTGCCGCTGGCGAGATAGTTTGGTTCGCCGGTCAAGTCGCCGACCAGGCCACCGGCCTCGGTGATCAACAGCGCGCCAGCTGCCATGTCCCAAGGGCTCAAGCCGAATTCCCAAAATCCGTCGAGCCTGCCCGCGGCCACCCAGGCCAGGTCCAGCGTCGCCGCGCCCGGCCGGCGCATGCCGGCGGTCTTCTGGCTCAGTTCGCGGAATATGGCGAGGTAGGCGTCGATGTGGTCGAAGCTGCGATACGGGAAACCCGTGCCGATCAGCGCCTCGTCGAGTTTGCCGCGCTTGGATACCCGCAGGCGCTTGTCGTTGAGATAGGCGCCCGATCCCTTGCTGGCGGTGAACAGCTCGTTGCGGGTCGTGTCGTAGACTACGGCATGGGTCAGGACGCCCTTGTGGGCCAAGGCGATCGACACCGCATACTGGGGCACGCCGTGGATGAAGTTGGTGGTGCCGTCGAGCGGATCGATGATCCATTGGAACTCCGAGCCCGTCTCCCCTGAGCTGCCTGACTCTTCTGCTAGAATCGCATGGGTCGGATAGGTCTCGCGCAGTATTTCGATGATGGCGCTTTCGGCCAGTTTGTCCACTTCGGTGACGTAATCGCTTTGCTGCTTGGCGCTGACTTTCAGCTGGCTGATGTCCAGACTGGCGCGGTTGATGACCTGACCGGCGCGGCGCGCGGCCTTGACGGCGGTGATAAGCATGGGATGCATGGGGCGGTTCCGGTAGTGATCTGCCGTGGGCCGACGGGTTCGATGGAGCGGCTGATCGGATCGACCCTCATCGGCAAAATGGAATTCTAATATGAACAGCACTTTGCCGCTTGACCCGCTTGAACGAGTGCGCATCGTCCTTTCCCATCCCAGCCATCCCGGCAACATTGGCGCGGCGGCGCGAGCCATGAAGACCATGGGGCTGTCGCGACTCACCCTGGTGGCACCCAAACATTTTCCTCACCCCGAGGCCGAAGCACGCGCTTCGGGCGCCGCCGATGTGCTGGCGCAGGCGGTCGTCTGCGCCACGCTGGCCGAGGCACTGACCGGCACGGTCCTGGCTGCGGGCATGAGCGCTCGCCGCCGCGACCTGGCGGCGCCATTCCGCTGGGCGCGCGAAGGCGCCGCAGAATTGCTGGCGGGAACGCGGTTGCAGACGCATGACGTGGCCCTGGTTTTCGGGACCGAAGCTGCGGGCCTTTCCAATGATGAACTGGATTTGTGCCACTTTCCAGTGATGATTCCGGCCAATCCGGAATACTCGTCCCTCAACCTCGGTTCGGCGGTGCAGTTGATGTGCTATGAGTTGCGCCTGGCGGCGGCTTCGCCCGGGATCCCGCCCAGCAGTCAAGCGGAATTGGCGACGAGCGAGGAAATCGAGGGTTTCCATGAGCACCTGGAACGTGTTGCCAGCGCCAGCGGTTTTCTCGATCCGACCCAACCCAAGCGCCTGATGCAGCGTATGCGGCGCCTGTTCGGCAGGGTGCGGTTGGAGCACGATGAAGTCAGCATCCTGCGCGGCCTGCTGACAACAGTCGAAAGACCGAAGATTCGCCGCAGCGGAAGTCCACTGGCGGGACGCAAGAAAAGTTGACCAAAGCCTGAGTGAATTTTATATTTCAGAAAATCCTTATGAAGCTCGCTCATGTTTAGCCGTTTGCGTGAAGACATCGCCTGCGTTTTTGAACGCGATCCTGCCGCCCGTTCGGCCTGGGAGGTCATGACCTGCTATCCGGGTCTGCATGCCTTGCAGGTTCACCGCCTGTCCCACTGGCTCTGGGGGGCCGGCTTGCATTGGCTGGCGCGTTGGTTATCGCATTGCGGCCGCTGGTTGACCGGCATAGAGATTCACCCCGGCGCCACCATCGGCCGTCGCGTCTTCATAGACCACGGCATGGGGGTGGTCATCGGGGAAACGGCGGAAATCAAGGATGAGTGCACCTTGTACCATGGCGTTACCCTGGGCGGAACTTCCTGGAACAAGGGCAAGCGGCACCCGACCCTGGAGCGCGGCGTGGTGATCGGTGCCGGTGCCAAGGTGCTGGGTCCGTTGACGGTCGGCGAGGGCGCCCGAGTCGGTTCCAATGCCGTGGTGGTACGCGACGTTCCGCCGGGCGCCACGGCGGTCGGCATCCCGGCCCGGATCATTGAATCCGAACGCGACCAGGCGCGCGAGGAAAAAGCCGAAAAAATGGGCTTCTCGGCCTATGCGGTGACGCGCACCGAGGACGATCCGCTGGCCAAAGCCATTCACGGCCTGCTCGATCATGCCGTCGATACGGATAAGCGCATCGAGCTTTTGCTGCGCCGGCTGGAACAATCCGGTGTGGCGCTTGACGGCGATGACGACGGAATTTCCATGGCGGACAAGTTCGACCCGAATTACTTGAGTAAAATAGTTGACTGAAATCATCGGGAATTGTATATTTCTGGCAGTCGGATATTGGATTCGATGACAACCCGGACGAAACGAGGCTAACCATGAAATTGACAACCAAGGGCCGTTTTGCAGTGACCGCAATGATCGATCTGGCGCTGCGCCAGGATGGCGGACCGGTGGCGCTGGCCAGCATCAGCGAACGCCAGAAGATTTCCTTGTCGTATCTGGAGCAGTTGTTCGGCAAGCTGCGCCGGCATGAACTGGTGAGCAGCGTTCGCGGACCGGGAGGCGGGTATTGCCTGGCCAAGCCGCTCGCCGATGTTTCCGTGGCCGACATCATCCGGGCCGTGGATGAACCGCTCGATGCCACCAAGTGCGGCGGCATGGCAAATTGCAAGGATGAGTTGCCGTGCATGACGCATCAACTGTGGAGCAATCTCACCACGCGCATGCTGGACTACCTGAGTTCCGTGAATCTGGCGGAACTGGTCGATCAGCAGCGCGACCGGCCCGATGTCAAGGCGCTCCAAGCCGACGTGGTGCTGCCGGCGCCCACCCGTCGCCCGCGTCGCACCATTTCGGTGGCGACGGCCTGATGCCACAATGAGTTTTTGATCCCGATTCGCATTCCTGTGGCCGCCCCTGTCTATTTCGACCATAACGCCAGCACGCCCGTCGATGCGCGCGTGTTCGAGGCCATGCTGCCCTATTTGCGCGGCGAAGCCGGCTTCGGCAATGCCTCCAGCCGCCATGACTACGGCCGAGAGGCGCGCAAGGCGATCGACGAGGCGCGACAGCTGGTCGCCGCCGCGGTGGGCGCCCATCCGACCGAAGTGGTGTTCACCAGCGGCGGCAGCGAGTCGAACAACCTGTTCATCAAAGGCGCGGCGGCCAGCATCAAGCCGGGGGCGACCGCTCCCGTGATCGCCATATCCGCGATCGAGCATCCCTGTGTCCGCGAGGCCGCCAGGGACTTGATGCGGACCGGATGGAAACTTCGCGAGATCGCCGTCGATGACCAGGGACGTATCGACGCCAGCGACTACGCCGAGGCGCACGCGTTGCGACCGCGGCTGCTATCGGTGATGCTGGCGAACAACGAGACCGGTGCGATCATGGATATCGCGGCGCTGGCGCAGCAGGCGCGCGCCAATGGCGGCTGGTTCCATACCGACGCGGTCCAGGCTCTGGGGAAGATGCAAGTGAATTTTCGCGAACTGAATGCCGCCGGCGTCCATGCCATGACTGTCTCGGCACACAAGATACATGGGCCCAAAGGCGCCGGCGCGCTGGTGCTGGACAAGCGTATCGAACTGCGCCCGCTGATCTCAGGCGGTGGGCAGGAACGCGGGTTGCGCTCGGGTAGCGAAAATGTCGCCGCCATCGTCGGCTTTGGCCGTGCCTGCGAACTGGTCGCGGAGCGGCTGAAACAGGATGGTCCGCGACTCATCGCGATGAGGAATGAACTCGAACGCGGGCTGGTTCAAATGGGCGCAAGCGTATTCGCCCATGGCGCCGAACGACTGCCGAATACCGTGTACTTCGCGCTGCCCGGGATGGACGGCGAAACCCTGGTGGGCAAGCTGGACCGGGCCGGCTACGCGGTGGCCAGCGGCGCTGCTTGTTCCAGCATCAATCCAGAGCCGTCACATGTATTGCAGGCGATGGGCGTGGCCCCGGAGTTCGCCCGTGGGGCCGTCCGCGTCAGCCTCGGCGGCGCCAACACTATGGCGCAGATCGCCGATTTTCTCGCGGTCCTCGGCGACACCGTTTTCAAACTACGGCGCCTGAGCGCGCTGGCCGGCTAAATTGGAGCACAATGAGACGATGAAATTTCCCATATACCTCGATTACTCCGCGACAACCCCGGTCGACCCCAGAGTTGCGGACAAGATGATCCCCTACCTGACCGAAAAATTCGGCAACCCCGCCAGCCGCTCCCATGCCTATGGCTGGGAAGCCGAAGCGGCGGTGGAGTTGGCGCGCGAACAGGTCGCCGCGCTGGTGAACGCCGACCCGAAGGAAAT
>JBAYJH010000115.1:0-13502 GCA_041665185.1 Sterolibacterium sp. | reverse complement strand
AGCGGGCCGGCGACGCCCACCTGAATGCGCTTCCAAACGGTTTGTCGATTGAAGGCCCGGTGCAACTCCTGTGGCTCCACCGGACCCTCGCGTTCATCGAGCATCTTGACATATCCTCCCAGGGGAAATGCCGAGATTGCCCATTCGGTCTTATCTGTGCCGTAACGCTTGACCAGCAAAGGCCGGCCAAAACCCACCGAGAAGCGCAGTACCTTGATGCCACAGAGGCGCGCGACGATGAAATGACCGAGTTCGTGAACCACGATCAACAGCCCGAGCGCCAACGCGAAGGCACCCAGGTAATAGGCAAAATTGCCGCCCGTCATGCCCTTTCCCTTACGCAGGCCGCAGCCACGGCGCGTGCCTCGGCATCGGCACTCATGACCGCGCCGAGATCCGGCAGGGGTGAAGTGGGGAGACGATCAAGCACCGCGGCAATGACATCGGCAATCTTCAGGAAAGGCAGCTGTCGCGCGAGAAAGGCCGCTACGGCCACTTCATTGGCGGCATTGAGCACGGTCGGGGCGCTGCCCCCCGCGTCCAATGCCCGATAAGACAGCGGCAAGCAAGGGAAGCGCCGCTGATCGGGACGTTCGAAGCTGAGCTGTCCCACTGCAAACAGGTCGAGTGACGCCACGCCTGCCTCGATGCGTTCGGGATAAGCCAGCGCATGGGCAATCGGCGTGCGCATGTCGGGATTCCCGAGTTGGGCCAGCACGGAACCGTCCCGGTATTCGACCAGTGAATGGATGATGCTTTGCGGATGAATCACGACCTCTATCTTTTCCGCCGGCGCGTTGAATAGGTAGTGCGCCTCGATCACTTCCAGGCCCTTATTCATCATGGTGGCCGAGTCGACGGAAATCTTCCGTCCCATCACCCAGTTCGGATGGGCGCAGGCCTGCTCCGGCGTCACGGCGTGGAGTTGTTCCAGGGGAGTAGTCCGGAACGGGCCGCCCGAAGCGGTCAGCAGGATGCGCCGTACGCCCTTGTCCTCCAGTGATCCGCAAAAGTCGGCCGGCAGCGACTGGAACACGGCATTGTGTTCGCTGTCTATTGGCAGCAGCCTGGCGCCGGCGCGCCGGACTTCGCCCATGAACAGCGCCCCGGCCATCACCAAAGCCTCCTTGTTGGCGAGCAGAACACGCTTGCCCGCGCGAACCGCGGCCAGTGTGGGAGCCAGTCCGGCGGCGCCGACGATCGCCGCCATGACGCCATCGACATTGCTCAGGGCCGCAACCTGCGACAATGCCTGCGGTCCGTACAGCACTTCGGTGGCGAGTCCCGCGGTGCGCAGGTTCGTAGCCAGTGTTCGCGCGTCAGCCGGGTCGTCGAGCACGGCATACTGGGGTCGGTGCAGCAGACAGAGCCGCTGTAGCTCGGTTACCTTGCGATGGGCCGTCAGCGCCACCACTTCGAAGCGATCCGGGTGGCGTGACACCACATCCAAGGTGCTAAGCCCGATCGAGCCGGTGGCGCCGAGGATGCTCAGGCGTTGCCTGCTGGTCACCGCAGTCGCCATGTCAACCGAGCAGCAGCGCGGCCAAACCGGCCAGGGGCAAGCTCGAGGTGAGGCTGTCGATCCGATCGAGCACTCCCCCGTGACCGGGCAGCAAAGCGCTGCTGTCCTTGACTCCGGCCTGGCGCTTCGCCAGTGATTCGAACAGGTCGCCGAGGATACTGACAGCGGTCAGGAGCAACAGCCCGGCAGCCATGAAGGTGATCTCCGGCCAATTCAAGGACGCCAGCCGACCGCTTGCCGCAGCGACTGCGGCGGCATAGACGATTACCCCGAGGCCGGCGCCCGCCGCGCCTTCCCAGGTTTTGCCGGGACTGATCGACGGTGCCAGCTTGTGTCGCCCGAAGGCGCGGCCGCTGAAGTAGGCGGCGATATCCGCAACCCAAACCAACGCCAGCGCGGCCAGCAGCAGCCAAGGGCTGCGTGCCTGCAGGCTGACCATGCCGGCCCAGCTGGGGATCAACAACAACCCGCCGACCAGAAACCCGGACGCGTTGGCGCGCAAAGTCCAGCGCTGGCGAAACCATATCGGCACCAGCAGCAACCAAAACCCCAGAGCCAAAGCCCACAGCGCCACCAGCAGTGCCACAGGCATTCCAAGGGAATAGAGAGCGGCACAGGCCAGGCCGGTAACCAAGGCGAACAACCAGCGTGCCTTCGACCCGGCTTTCAACAAACCGCCCCACTCCCAGGCGGCGATGGCGACGATACCCGAAAATGCCGCGACCGAGCCGAAGCGGGGCAGCAGAAACAATGCGGCGACAAGTCCTGAAGCGAGAAACAGCGCGGTGACTATTCGCGCCTTAAGCATCTTGGCCTTGTGAGAGCGGGCGGGCCTCGTCCGGAACCGAGGCAATTCTGGGTTCGCGATCGACATACAGCTGCTCGCTGGTACGACCAAAGCGGCGCTCGCGATTTGCGTAAGAGGCAATCGCGGCGTCCAGGGCCGCGCCGTCGAAATCCGGCCAAAGCAGGTCAGTGAAATAGAACTCGGTATAGGCTAATTGCCAGAGCAGAAAATTGCTGATGCGCTGCTCGCCGCCAGTGCGAATGAACAGGTCAGGTTCAGGGGCGTAGGCCATGGCCAAATGCGGGGCGAAATCGGATTCCTGAAAATCCCTGCGCTTCTCCGGCTGGGCGGCCAACATGCGTTCGATCGATTGAAGAATATCCCAGCGCCCTCCATAGTTTGCCGCGATGGTCAAGGTCAGACGCCGGTTGTTGGCGGTCAGTGCCTCGGCACGCCTGATCAAGTGAACCAGTTTCGGGTCGAAGCGCGACAGGTCGCCGACGACGCGCAGTTGTATCCAGTTGGCGTGCAGTTTGCTAACCTCGTCCTCCAGGGCGCGGGAAAACAGGCTCATCAGGAAAGATACTTCTTCGGGCGGGCGGCGCCAATTTTCGGAGCTGAAAGCGAACAGCGTCAGGTACTCGATACCGCGTTCGTTACATGCCTTGATGACGGTGCGTACCGTCTCGACACCGCTCTTATGACCAGCCACTCTCGGCAGAAAACGTTTCTTGGCCCAACGGCCATTGCCGTCCATGATTATGGCAATGTGACGCGGTATGTCCCCAATCGCGGGGACAGCCTGGGTGGTACTCGAAAACAAGCTCACGCCGTGATCCCTTCGCGAAATTTCCAAGGGTAACTCAGACAACCATCAGATCCTTTTCCTTGTCGGCAAGCATCTTGTCGATGTCGACGACAAAGCGGTCGGTCAGTTTCTGAATCTCCTCCTCGATACGACGCTCGTCGTCCTCGGATACTTCTTTCTTCTTCAAGGCGTCTTTCAGGTGCGCATTGGCGTCGCGACGCTGGTTGCGCACGGCAATCTTGGCGTTCTCGCCCTCATGCTTGACCAGCTTGATGAGCTCGCGGCGACGCTCCTCGGTCAGGGCCGGCGTCGGAACGCGAATCAAGTCGCCCTGAGTGGCGGGATTCAGCCCAAGATCGGCATCGCGGATGGCTTTTTCGACCTTGGCGATCATCGGCTTCTCCCATGGCTGGACGCCTATGGTACGGGCGTCGATCAGGGTGATGTTGGCAACCTGGCTGATCGGTACCGGCGATCCGTAGTAATCCACCTGAACATGATCGAGAATACCGGGGTGGGCTCGACCGGTACGTACTTTGGCCAGATCGTGCTTAAGCGCCTCCAGCGATTTCAACATCTTCTGCTCGGTGGTTTTCTTGAGTTCGGCTATCATTCTGGACTCCTCAACAATGCACCATGGTACCTTCATCCTCGCCGAGGACCACGCGTTTCAATGCACCTTCCTTGAAAATCGAGAAGACGTTGATGGGCAATTTCTGATCGCGGCACAATGCCAGGGCAGTCGCATCCATGACTTTCAGATTGCGGCTGATGGCATCGTCGAAGCTGATGCGGGCGTAGCGTGTGGCCTGAGGATCCTTGACCGGATCGGCGGAGTATACGCCGTCGACCTTGGTCGCCTTCAACACGATCTCGGCGCCGATTTCCGATCCTCGTAGCGCTGCGGCGGTGTCGGTGGTGAAGAAAGGATTACCCGTTCCGGCGGCAAAAACCAGAATCTTGCCTTCTTCCAGGTAGCGGATCGCCTTGCCGCGGATATACGGTTCGACAACTTGCTCGATATTCAGCGCCGACTGTACCCGGTTGTTCAGGCCAGCCTGGCGCATGGCATCGGCGAGGGCCATGGCATTCATGACCGTGGCCAGCATACCCATGTAGTCGGCGGTGGCTCGATCCATCCCGGTCGACGTGCCGGCAACACCGCGAAAGATGTTGCCGCCCCCGATAACCACGCCAATTTCAACCCCCAAGGCAGCAACCGTACCGATCTCGGCGACGATACGTGCCAGCGTCTCACGGTTGATGCCATACGGATCGTCGCCCATCAGGGCTTCGCCCGAGAGCTTGAGCAGTATGCGTTTGTAGCAGCTTTTCTCGCTGGCAACCATGCTCGCTGGCCTGGCCGGTTATTTCGCGGCAGCGGCGGCCTGGGCTGCGACTTCAGCAGCGAAATCGGATTTCTTCTTTTCTATGCCTTCGCCGACGATATACAGCGTGAAGCTTGAAACCGATGATCCTTTGCTCTTCAGCAGCTGTTCGATGGTGAGCTTGTCGTCCTTGACGAAAATCTGGCCGAGCAGCGTGACTTCTTTCAGGTATTTTTGCACGGTACCGGAGGCGATCTTCTCCAGCATGGCTTCAGGCTTGCCGGCTTCACGGGCTTTTTCAATGGCAATGCGGCGCTCGGTCTCCAGCAGTTCCGGATCGACACCACTGGCATCCAGCGACTTGGGCTTGGAGGCGGCAATGTGCATCGCCAGATCCTTGCCCAACTGCTCATCACCGCCCACCAGGTCGATCAAAACACCAATCTTGCTGCCGCCATGAACGTAACTGGTCAGTCTTCCCTGTGCTGCAATTCGGCTGAAGCGGCGGATCGACAGGTTTTCGCCGATCTTGCCGATCAGCGCGGTGCGGGTTGCCTCAACCGTCGCGCCGCTGATATCCATATTGGAAAGGGTGGCAACATCGGCAGGATTGTTGGCGGCCACCAGATCTGCCAAGCGCTTGGCGAATGCCAGAAAATCGTCGTTCTTGGCGACGAAATCGGTTTCGCAGTTAACTTCGATCATTGCCCCGAGCTTGCCGTCGGCGGAAAGATGAACACCCACCACCCCTTCCGCGGCGACCCTTGCGGCGGCTTTGCTGGCCTTGCTGCCAAGCTTGACGCGAAGGATCTCCTCGGCACGCGCCATGTCGCCAGCGGCATCGGTCAGCGCTCTCTTGCATTCCATCATCGGCGCGTCGGTCTTCTCGCGCAACTCCTTAACCATGCTCGCGGTTATTTCCGCCATTGCTCTGCTCCAAATTCAATATACGTAATCAAAAGATGACGACGGGTAGAAGGACGTCCCCGACCTGTCTCCGTACCGCCAGCAATCCGGCTTACTGTGCCGACTCGTCCTCGACCTCGACGAACTCGTCTTCACCGGCAACCACTTGCACCAGCTCGTTGAGCGAATTGCTGCGGCCTTCGAGAATTGCGTCGGCGACCCCCCGCGCATACAGGCGGATGGCGCGGCTGGAATCGTCATTGCCGGGAATTATGTAACTGACGCCGTCGGGCGAATGATTGGTATCCACGACGCCGACCACCGGGATGCCGAGCTTGCCGGCTTCGGTGATGGCGATCTTGTGGAAGCCGACATCGATGACAAAAATCGCATCGGGCAGGCCGGGCATATCTTTGATGCCGCCCATGCTCTTTTGCAGTTTTTCGAGTTCGCGGCGCGAGGTCAGGGCTTCCTTCTTGCTCATGCGCTCGAAGGAACCGTCCTGATCCATCTGCTCAAGATCCTTGAGACGCTTGATGGATAGCTTGACGGTCTTGAAATTGGTGAGCATGCCACCCAACCAGCGCTCATCGACGTAGGGCATGCCGGCGCGCTGCGCCTCCTCGGCGATGATTTCGCGGGCTTGACGCTTGGTGCTGACGAAGAGCACTGTGCCTTTCTTGGCGGCAAGCTTCTTCACGAAAGCGATCGCCTCCTGGTATTTGGCCAGGGTCTTTTCCAGGTTGACGATATGGATCTTGTTGCGGTGGCCAAAGATGAACGGCGCCATCTTGGGGTTCCAAAAGCGGGTCTGATGGCCAAAATGGACACCGGCTTCCAGCATTTCACGCATGGTTGTAGACATTCAATATCTCCGATAGGGTTAAACCGCCGCTTGGCTGTGTTGTTTCCGTCAAAAACGGAAACCACCCTTTCGGTGCCAAGCGTGTGGATTTTGCAACAGTGGTTGTCACCAATGCCGAGCGAAGTGCCAACGCTTTGGTGACAAGCCTCGAATTATAACGGGTTTCGTCGCCGTCCTTCAAGCCATTTTGTCGGGTAGCGGGTAGAATTCACCCATTCAACGACAGATTCGATCAAGATGAGCATAGGCATCAAGGCAGCGGAAGAAGTAGGGAAAATGCGTATCGCCGGGCGTCTGGCTGGCGAAGTGCTCGACTATATCGGCCCCTTCGTGAAACCCGGCGTTACAACCGCCGAACTCGACCGGCTCTGCCACGATTACATGGTGGGCGTTCAAGGCTGCATCCCGGCCCCGCTCAACTACGCGCCGCCCGGCTACGCGCCCTATCCCAAGTCGATCTGCGCCTCGATCAATCATCAGGTGTGCCATGGCGTGCCCAACGAGCGGCCGCTGAAGAACGGCGACATCGTCAACCTCGATATCACCACCATCAAGGATGGTTATCATGGCGACACCAGCCGGATGTTCGTGGTCGGCGGCGATGCCTCGATCCTGGCCAAACGCCTTTGCGCGGTAACCCATGAATGCCTCTGGATGGGCATCAGCAAGGTCAGGGCGGGCGCCAGACTGGGTGATATCGGCGCCGCCATCCAGAAACACGCCGAAACCAACGGATTCTCTGTGGTACGAGAATTCTGCGGCCACGGCATCGGCCGCAACTTCCATGAAGAACCCCAGGTCCTGCACTACGGCAAAGCCGGCACCGGCATAGAGTTGCTGTCCGGCATGACCTTCACCATCGAGCCGATGATCAACGCCGGCAAGGCAGCTATCTCCGAGTTGCCCGACGGCTGGACCATCGTCACAAAGGACCGCAGCCTCTCCGCGCAGTGGGAGCACACCATTCTGGTGACCGAAGCCGGCTTTGAGGTGCTGACCCTATCGGCGGGCGCGCCACCCAAGCCCGACTTTATTGCCTGAGTCCGTCATGACTGCGCCGGTGAGCCTTGTCGACGCCAGCAAGGATTCCGGGGGGCCGGATATGCAGCCTGAGGACGCGACGCGCACGCTGGTCATCCGTCTGCGGAAGAACTTGCAGGAAGGCCAAGCCGCCCTGCGCACCGCCTATGAGGCCAAAGGCAATGCCGCCGCGATGCTGCGCGGCAGATCGGCGATGGTCGACAGCGTGCTGCGCGAAATCTGGCGGCACTTTTCCCTACCCGGCTCGCTGGCTCTGGTAGCGGTCGGCGGCTACGGACGCGGATCGCTTTACCCCGCCTCGGACGTCGATATCCTGCTGTTGCTGCCCGAGGGCACCCGCGGCCAGCATGCCGAAAGCATCGAACAGACCATCGGCGTGCTTTGGGACATCGGGCTCGACGTCGGTCACAGCGTGCGCAGCATTGCCGAATGCATCGAGGAAGCCGAACGCGACATTACCGTCCAGACCAGCCTGCTCGAAGCGCGGCTGATTGCCGGCAGCCGCAAGACCTTTGCCGCCTTCAACGCCAAGCTGCGTGCGCACCTCAATCCGCCGGCATTCTTCAAAGCCAAGCTGCTGGAACATGAAGAGCGCTACGCGCGTCACAATGACACGCCCTACAGCCTCGAACCGAATTGCAAGGAGAGCCCCGGCGGTTTGCGCGACCTCCAGGTCATCCTGTGGATCAGCCGGGCCGCCGGCCTCGGCGGCAGTTGGCGCGAACTGGCCAAGAACGACCTGATCACCCTTAGCGAAGCCCGCCAGCTTGAGCGCGTCGAGGGGTTCCTGTGCCATGTCCGGATCCGCCTCCACTTGCTCGCAGGACGTCGCGAAGAAAAGCTGATGTTCGATCATCAGGAAGCGCTCGCCAAAGCCTTCGGCATCCAGCGCAGCGAAGCCAAACGCGCGTCGGAGTTGCTGATGCAGCGTTACTATCGCAACGCCAAGCACGTCATCCAACTCAATACCATCCTGCTACAGAATCTTGGAGAGCGCATCTCCCCGGTTTCTGCCAGGGCGCCGATCGTGATCAGCGAACACTTCCAGACAGACCGCGACATGCTGGATGTGCGCAATGAAAACATTTTCGAGCTCCACCCGCGCGCCATACTCGAAAGTTTCCTGATTCTCCAGCAGCGATCCGAATTGAAAGGCATGACCGCCCGCACCCTGCGCGCCTTGTGGCGCGCGCGCGGACGAATCGACGCCAAGTTTCGCCGCGACCCAGCCAACCGCGCGCTGTTTCTCTCGCTGTTTCAACAGAAGCGCGGCCTGGTGCATGAGTTCAGGCGCATGAACCAATACGACATTCTGGGACATTACCTGCCCGCCTTCGGCAAGATCGTCGGCCAGATGCAGCATGACCTGTTTCACGTCTATACGGTGGATCAACACATTCTCCAGGTCATGCGCAACATGCGGCGCTACACCATGCTGGAATTCACTCACGAGTATCCGCTGTGCAGCAGGTTGATCGCGGGTTTCGAACGCCACTGGCTGCTTTACGTCGCCGCACTGTTTCACGACATCGCCAAGGGGCGCGGCGGCGATCATTCGAAACTCGGCGTGGCCGATGCGAGACGTTTCTGCAACGAACATGGCATTTCGGCCGAGGACACCGATCTGGTGGCCTTCCTGGTCGAACATCACCTGACCTTATCCTCGATTGCGCAGAAACAGGATCTCGCCGATCCCGATGTCATCAGCGGGTTTGCCGCCTTGGTGAAAACCGAGAGGCGCCTGATCGGGCTCTACCTGTTGACGGTCGCCGATATCCGCGGCACCAGCCCGAAGGTATGGAATGCCTGGAAAGGCAAGCTCCTCGAGGACCTTTATGCCGCCACCCGCCGTCTGCTTTCCGGCGCCACGCCCCAGCAGGCACTGGGCCTGGCCGGTCGCCAGGAGGAAGCCCGCGGCATTCTGCGTTTCCACGGCCTTCGACCCGGGATCGAGGAAGCCTTCTGGCAACAACTCGACACCGCCTACTTCATGCGCCACGACGCCGAGGAGATCGCCTGGCACACGCGCGTCCTCTACCATCGACCGGATGCCGCGGAGCCGGTGGTCAAGGCCCGCATCAATCAAATTGGCGAAGGCTTGCAGGTGATGGTCTACGTTGTCGACCAGCAGGAGCTGTTCGCACGTCTTTGCGGCTTCTTCAGCCGTCTTGGCTATTCCATCGCCGACGCCAAGATCCATACGACGCGTCATGGCTACGCACTCGACAGCTTCATCCTGCTCGACCCCAGCCACCAGCTCCCGTACCGCGACATGACGGCGCTGCTTGAGCACGATCTGGTCGAACGGCTGAAGACCCGCCCCCCACTCGAACCACCGGCCACCGGGCGGCTGTCGCGCCAGGTGCGGCATTTCCCGATCACTCCGGAAGTCAGCATCCGGCCCGACGAAAAAGGCCACTACCACATCATGTCGATCGGAGCCGCCGATCGTCCGGGGCTGCTGCATTCGATCGCACTGATACTGTCACGTCACGGCGTCGACTTGCATACCGCCAAGATCGCTACCCTCGGAGAACGTGTCGAAGACACGTTTCTCATCAGCGGCAAGGAACTGGCAAAAACGGCAACACTGGTGAAACTGGAGCAGGAGTTGCTTGATGCCATGCAGGTCTGATATGTTCGAATGCCCAAGGAGAACACCGTGACTTCAAATTGGATCAAGCAGGAATTCAACCTGAACGATTTGAGACTGATGCACAAGCTCGCCGAGCATATCAAGATATTCCGCAATCTGACACCGGCGGAAATTTCCGAACTGCTTGCCAGAGCCGAAAAATGCACCTACCAGCCCGGCACGACGATCATCAAGGAAGGCAGCGTCGGCGCTTACATGTACGTCATATTCGACGGCACCGCCCTCGTCACCAAGAAAGGCAACGAGGGTGATGTCGAACTGGCGAGGTTGAACGCGGCCGACAGCTTCGGCGAAATGGCTCTGGCCGATCGTGAAGCGCGTTGCGCCACGGTGACCGCCATGACGACCTGCGTACTGGTGCGATTAGGGGAGTCGATCCTCATCCGCAACCCGGAGGTCGCGATGAAGGTCTACCGGAACATCACGATCCTGCTGTCGGAGCGCTTACGCCTGACCGATGAAAAGTTGGTGTGGCAATTGTAGCAATCTCGGCCAACGCCATCGGATCGATCCATCAAGCCTACCGAAGACTCCAATCTTCGATGCGGCGATAACGGGAGCCGCTATTTCTGACCCAGGCGCTCGCTCTCCACCTTGAGGATATATTTGAGGATCAGGTGCTGGACGGGATTGGGCATTTTCACAAACTGGCAACCGGCGCGCTGAATGATCCTGCCGCCGGCTAGCGTCATGTCATAGATGCTGCGCACTTGTAGCACCGCGACCACGGTGCCTCCGTCGGGCAAGTCGATTCGGCAATTCGGGAATTCCTGATTGACGGCGAATTCCAGGCCTTCTGGCACGATGACGGTGAGTCCCCGACCGCTGATATTGACGATATTGGCACTGAATTCCACCGTCTTGCCAGTCTCCGGCTTGACCGGGATCACGCACACCAGCGGCTTGCCCTTGGGAACGGTCAAACGAAAATAGTCGCGGCGCTGCAAGCGAATCAAGGCTTCTGGAATGCCCACGCGAAATGCATTGACATCATCCAGCTTGACCAGACTGATCCCCCCCGCAACGAACTGGATCTTGATCTTCCCCTGGTTGGTGATACAGACCAACTTTCCGGCCAGTTGGGTCTTGCGATTCAGAAACTTGCTGCTGTCCAGCGCCAGCATCAGGCTACCGCTTTCTTCGTCGATCTTCAGGAGCGAGGTCAGGATGAAATCGTCGCTGTCGTCCAGGTAGGCGGTGATCCGCGCGCCATTCTTCATCAGGCCCCGCAGGATGAAAACGACCTCCTCGGCGGCCTGGACCTCGAACTTGCTGTAGTTGCCGTCCACCTCGTCCGACGCGATCCTCAGATCCACCGGCTTCGGGTCTTGCGGCTCTTTCTCGCCGTCTGCCTTGACTTCCATGAGTCCGCTCATTCGTATGATGACAATAGGTTATTCAAAAATCGCGTCCGGTCTTACCTGCCAAGAATCGCACAGATAACAGAACATTTGATCGATTTCCGGACCGACCGTTCATTACTCTTCGGGTGTCGAGCCCGCCTGCAAGACGTCGGTAAAACCGAAGCGGGAAAAATCGCGCATCCGCATCGGATAGAGTATCCCATCCAGATGATCGCATTCGTGTTGGACCACGCGTGCATGGAAGCCATCGACCTCACGCTCAAAACTCCGGCCGGATGCGTCGTAGCCGGAATAATGCAGGCGGCTCCGGCGCCGCACCATGCCACGCAGGCCGGGGACCGACAGGCAACCTTCCCACGCCTCTGTTTCGTCGTCTGAAAGCGGCGTCAATTGAGGATTGATCAATACCGTATAAGGCACCGGGGCCGCTTCCGGATAACGGGCATTGGCCTCGAAACCGAAGATCACCACGCGCAGGGAAACGCCGATCTGCGGTGCGGCGAGCCCCGCACCGTCAAGCTCTTTCATGGTGTCGAGCATGTCGGCGAGCAAGGCGTGCAATTCCGGCGTATCGAACGCCTCGACCGGCTTGGCGATTTCCAGCAGGCGCGGATCCCCCATGCGCAACACCGTGCGTATCATGCACAGTCTCCGGTTACGCACAGGCGTTCGATGATCTTGCGGACTTTTACCATGGCCACCTGGAGCACCTCTTCAAGCTTCTCGAAGCGGATGGCATGGGCGCTGTCGGCACGGCCGGCGGCCCAGTTGGCAACTACCGTCAGAGCCGCATAGGGAATGCCGGCCTCCCTGGCCAAGGCCGCCTCCGGCATGCCCGTCATGCCGATGATATGGGCACCGTCGCGCTCGAAGCGATTGATCTCCGCCGCGGTCTCGAGACGCGGACCTTGCGAGGCGGCATACACGGCGCCATCGGCAACCGGCTCGCCGACGTCGGCTGCGGCAGCGCAGAGCCGCCGACGCAACGCCGGGTCATAAGGTTCGGTGAAATCTATATGCACCACCTGGGCGTCGCGGCTGTCATGGAACGTCATTTGCCGCCCCCAGGTGTAATCGATGATCTGGTCGGGAATCACCAGGGTCCCGGGAGCCAGGTCGGCCCTGATCCCACCGACCGAGGCCACCGAGACGATGCAACTGGCCCCGGCCTCCCGCGCCAGCGCCCAGATGTTGGCGCGATAGTTGACCAGGTGCGGGGGAATGGTATGCCCATAACCATGCCTGGCGATAAATACCACTTCCCGGCCGCCGATGCGGCCGAAAGTCAAGGCCCCGGATGGCTCTCCAAAAGGCGTGCGCGCAACTTCCTGTCTCGATACTTCCAGGCTGGCGAGTTGGGTCAAGCCGCTGCCGCCGATGATTGCCAACATGTAAGGACTCTCTGGTCGATAATGAGAGAATTCTAACATGGCATCAAAAGCTTAATTGGTCATGCTGTTTGTCCGTGATACAATCCCGGCCCTTTCTTGTGCACCGCAAAACCATGTCCCGTTCGATACGCAACATCGCCATCATCGCCCACGTTGACCACGGCAAGACCACGCTGGTGGATCAAATGCTGCGCCAGTCCGGCACTTTTGCCGCCCACCAGCACGTCACCGAACGCGTCATGGACTCGAACGACCTGGAGAAGGAACGCGGCATCACCATCCTGGCAAAGAACTGCGCCATCGACTACCTGGGGACCCACATCAACATCGTTGACACCCCGGGCCACGCCGATTTCGGCGGCGAGGTCGAGCGCGTGCTGTCGATGGTGGACGGCGCCTTGCTGCTGGTCGATGCTGTCGAAGGCCCCATGCCGCAGACCCGCTTCGTCACCCGCAAGGCGCTGGCGCTGGGCTTGAAGCCCATCGTGGTCATCAACAAGATCGACCGCCCCGGCGCGCGACCGGACTGGGTTATCGACCACACCTTCGATTTATTCGACAAACTCGGCGCCAGCGAAGAGCAGATGGATTTCCCCGTGGTGTTCGCCTCGGCACTCAACGGTTATGCGATGCTCGACGCCAAGCAGCCCGGCAGCGACATGAAACCGCTGTTCGAAGCCATCCTGAAACATGTGGCCCAGCCCAATGTGGATGTCGACGGGCCGTTGCAGCTACAGATCTGCTCGCTGGACTATTCGAGCTACATCGGCCGTATCGGCATCGGACGGATCACGCATGGCCGCATCAAGCCGGGGCAGGAAGTCGCCGTGATGT
>JBAYJH010000114.1:0-13511 GCA_041665185.1 Sterolibacterium sp. | reverse complement strand
GCCAAGGCCTTCAATGACGCGCTGCCGCTCACCGGCATCGTCCTGACCAAGCTCGACGGCGACGCGCGCGGCGGCGCCGCCCTGTCGGTGCGCCAGGTGACCGGCAAGCCGCTCAAGTTCGCCGGCATCGGCGAGAAGCTTTCCGGCATCGAGGAGTTCCATCCGGAGCGCATGGCCTCGCGCATCCTCGGCATGGGCGACATTCTCGGCCTGGTGGAACAGGCGCACCGCGGCGTCGATCAGGACAAGGCGCAGGCCTTCGCGCAAAAGATGAAATCCGGCAAGGGTTTCGATCTCAATGATTTCCGCGAGCAGATCGGGCAGATGCGCAAGATGGGCGGGATGTCCTCGATGCTGGAGAAACTGCCGGCGCAATTCGCCCAGGCCGCGCAGCAAGCCAGCGGATCGGTGGACGACAAGAGCATTCGCCGCATCGAAGGCATCATCAGTTCGATGACCACGCTGGAACGGACCAGGCCGGAGATCCTCAAGGCCAGCCGCAAGCGCCGCATCGCCAGCGGGGCCGGTGTGTCGGTCCAGGAAGTCAATCGGCTGCTGAAGCAATTCGAGCAGACCCAGAAGATGATGAAGCAGTTCTCCAAGGGCGGCATGCACAAGCTGATGCGCGGCATGCAGGGCCTGCTGCCGGGGATGCGCTGACTGGCGTCGATCAACGGTAGTGTTGCCGGATCGCCGTGGAGTTCAACAGAAGTCCGGCCAGCAACGTGACAAGCGTCACGGTTCCCAGGATGGCGACGGCGGACAGCCAGGGCTGTCCGAATTGCCGACGCAATTCGACTATCCCGATGGCGACGTGGATCCAAACGCCCGCCGCGCCGTAGGCTGACAACTGCAACAGGTACAGGCTCCAGCGCGACTTGAGGATGAAGAGCAGCGGCGCCGACAAGCACAGCGCCAGCATGGCCAGGCTGCCGACACGGAAGAAGTGGGCGCCGAGCAAGACTGCGGCGATCGAGAACAGGCATATCCGGAGAGCCATTTGACAAGCCGGTCGGGTCAGCGTTTGGCGGCGTGCTGCGGCGCGGCGTGGGGATCGCGGCGATCGGCTTTTCCGCCGGGGAGGCTCGGGGCGGGCCGGCGTCCGGCCAGCAGGTGGTACATGGCCAACAGCGGGTGTTTCAAGAGCATTCGTGGCCCCGCCCATTGCATGACCATCCTGATTTCTTCGCGCCTGCCGGCGCTGTAGCAATGCACAGTGCATTTGGCGCAGGTCGGCTTGTCGTCACCGAACACGCAACTCCCAAGGCGGCGTGCCGCGTATTCGGATAGCCGGGCGCACCGAGGACAGAGCGCAGCGCTGCTGCCGCGGTGGTGTCCCCGGCAATACATCCCGATCATCGCTGCAACGGTTTTCGACTCGCGTTCGCGGCGAACGAAATGCGGCGTGGTGGCCTTGCTGTTGTTGCCGAAGAGTGATGCCATGGTATGGGTGGTGAGGCTGGATGTAGCGAAAATACTGCACTAATGGCCATGCAACCATGACCTGAATCAATTTCCAATTGAACGAGCTAACGGCACATTTTGGTCCAATTCCCAAGCATCGACCGGTGCCGGAGGAGTATGCTGCAAGCCGTCAATTTGTCTTCCCTACTTCGGACGACCCGGAAATGCCAGTCCCCCGCGACGCCTACTCCACCGCCACCCGGCTCTATCTCCCAGAAGCCTACTGCTTCGACGAGAGATCGTTGTTCCGCGACGTCGACGCGGCGATGAACAAGCTCCAGGGCGAGACCTTGCGCATGGCACTCAGGCACCTGTATATCAAATGGGGCGATTACAGCGCCGAAGGACGCGAAGAGTTTGCCGCCGACCTGATGGCGCTGGCGGAGGCGCGCAGAGTGCCGGCACGTCGCCCACCCGCACGACGGCGCCTGCACACCCCGAACAGCGCCCAGCCATCGGCGCAACAGGCATCGCTGTTCTAGTCGCCCGTCCTGGCGGACCTCAACGGCCGGGGCGGTTCGATGCCAGATAGCCGACGAAATCGGCAGCCGGCATCGGTCTGGCAAAGTGGTAGCCCTGCGCCTCCTCGCAACCGAGGTGGCGCAGGTAGTCCAGCATGCCGAGCGTCTCCACCCCTTCGGCGATCGTCCTGAGCTTGAGACTCTTGGCCATCTGGATGATGGCCCCGACGATCGCCGAATCGTCCGGATCGCTGGCGATGTCGCGGATGAACGACTGGTCGATCTTGAGCTTGTCCACATCGAAGCGCTTGAGATAGGAGAGGCTCGAATAGCCGGTGCCGAAATCGTCGATGGAAAACTTGACGCCCAGCAGCTTGAGACGATTGACGGTGGCGAGAACGCTTTCGGTATCCTGGATCAGGATCGATTCGGTCAGTTCCAGCTCCAGCAGGGCCGGATCCAGCAGCGATTCTTCGAGCGCCTCGGCAACGGTCTTCTCCAGGTCGCCGCGGCGGAACTGAACGGCCGAAAGGTTGACCGCCACGACGACCTCGGGCAGTCCCGTCACGCGCCACGCCACAGCCTGTCGGCACGCCTCGCGCAGCACCCAGGCGCCGATAGGGACGATCAGGCCGCTGTCTTCGGCCGCCGGAATGAAGCGTCCCGGCAACAACATGCCAAGCTCCGGGTGGTTCCAGCGGATCAGGGCTTCGGCGCCGACCACGCCTTCGGCGAAGGCGACCTGCGGCTGGTAATAGAGTTCGAACTCGCCGCGCTCCAAGGCATGACGCAAGCCTTCGCGGAGTCGAAAATGCTCGACTGCATCGACGTTCATCTGGTCGTCGAAGAACCGGTAGGCATTCCGTCCCGCCTCCTTGGCCTTGTACATGGCGGTATCGGCGTTCTTCAGGAGCGATTCGGTGTCCCTTCCGTCATCGGGATACAAGGCGACGCCGATGGAGAACGACGTGGTCAATTCCTTGCCGTCTATCAGGAATGCTTCGGACAGCCGCTTCAGGATCTTTTCGCAAATCAGCGAAATCGCATCGCTGTCGCGAATGTCCTGTAGCACCACCAGAAATTCGTCCCCGGCCAGGCGGCACAAGGTATCGGTGTCGCGCACGCATTCCTGCAAGCGCGTGGCGACGGCGATCAGCAGGCTATCGCCGACCGAGTGGCCGAGCGAGTCGTTGATGAATTTGAAGTTGTCGAGATCGAGGAACAGGATCGCCGATTTGGCATGCTCCCGATCGCTGAAGGCGATGGCTTGCTTCACCCGATCCTTGCCGAGCAGGCGATTCGGCAGTCTGGTCAGGGGATCGTGGAAGGCGAGGAATTCGATCTGGTCCTGCGCGGTCTTGCGCTCGGTGATGTCCGCAAATATCGCCACGTAGTTGGTAACGACATCATTGGAATTTCTGACCGCGGAAATCGATAGCCGCTCGGGAAAGATCTCGCCGCTCTTCCGGCGATTCCAGATTTCCCCCTGCCATTGGCCGGCGGTGTTCAGCCGGAGCCACATATCCCGGTAGTAGTCCTTGTCGTGACGGTTCGACTTCAGCAAGCGCGGGTTTTGGCCGATGGCTTCGTCGGCGCCGAATCCGGTCACCTTGGTAAACGCCTTGTTGACCGAGAGTATCGTTGCGGATGCATCGGTGACGATGATCGCCTCATCGCTGTTGGCGAAGACTTTCTCCGCCAGGAGCAATTGCTCTTCGTTTTTCTTGCGTTCGGTGATATCCAGGAAAAAACCGCTTCTGACTTTCAATCCGTTCGGCGCGTTCACGCTGGGTTTCGACGAGGCATGTATCCACTTCAAGCGGCCGGATGGCGTAACGATGCGAAACTCCGAGGTATTGTCTAAGTCATCGGTGTTCTCGGATTCGGCCCGCACCCGATGGATGTCGTCGGGGTGCACCATCGCCCAGATTCTTTCCGACGCGGTGAAGCTGTCGGCTTCGATCTCGAAGAGATCGGCACTTCCATTCCCAAGAAACACGTAATGGCTGCTGTTGTCCGGGTGGCGCACATCGTCATAAAGCACCACGGGTACCGTCGAGACGATGCGCTCATAGCGGTCATTGGCGTCCTGAAGCACCTGCGCCGTGTGTTTCCGCTGATCGCTGGCGGACGCCAATTGGTGGAGGTAGCGGCGCACCATCAGGGCGAGCAGAAAAGACGTGACGCCGACGAACAACCAGCCCTTGATAGTGCTGATCATGGCGATTCGTTGCGGGTCGCTGGTCACCAGCAGGACCAGTTGGTCGGACAGCAGTATCCACAGCCCCGCGAATACGGCATAGGTCAGCACAACCTTCCCGACCGCGCGATTCACGAAGTGATCTGCGATGGCCGGGGAGGGTCTCTGAGTCATAGCGGAAGCTTACACCACTTGGCTGACATCATTGTTTCACGCTCGCGTCGGGATATGCTCGCTGGGGCTGCCAACCGAACATCGCCATTCCATTGCGGTAGGCGACCCGTTCGGCGACTTCACGCGGCAGGGCACCCAGCAGGCGCCGGTAAGCTGCCGCCAGCTCGGCGACTTCGTTCCAGCGCGGCGTGATCCAGGTATCGGTGCCGACCAAGAAGCGGTCCGGGAAGCGCAGCAACAATTTCTTCCACTGCGGATTGAGGGTTCCGTCCTGTTCCAGGTCGCCGCGATACGACAGCTCGCCGACCAGCGCCGGGTATTTCTCGAACATCGCTTCCACCTTGTCGAGCGACGTGCTCATGCCGGTGTGCGCCCAAATGACCTTGACGCCCGGCGCGTGACGCAGGATTCGCTCGATGGCGTCCTCATCGGCATGTGCGTGCAGCCATAGGTCACGCGCCTTGGCCAGCCGGGCCAGCCTGGCGACGAAGGGGGCGTCGGCATCGCGCCCGAAAATGTGGAACTCGCCGATACCGCGATAAATACCGCGCTTCAGTTCCGCGTCAACATAGGCTTCGATATTGGGATTGGCGAACCAGTCGTGGCGGTCCGGCTGTACCCGATAAGGGCGCAGGAACGGCACGATGCGGATATCCGTCGCTCCCTCGGCGATCAGATCCAGCGTGCCCTGGTTGGGGCGGCTGGTGGCCAGCACGGCGCGTATCCCCGTCTGGCGCCACAGCGCGATCACCTGCGCGGGGCTGAGGAGGGACCGGGCCTCGACGTTGTAATGCATATGGGCATCGAACAGCGGCAAAGGCGGCAGGGGTTCCGCCCTTGTTTGGGCAGGCATCATGAGCAGCCATGGGCTGAGCAGGGCAAGCCAGCGCCGGCTCATGGCGGTGCTCCTGGTTCGTCTGGCGAATCGGGTGGTTGATCGTGTATCAACCGCCTGCCCAGGCTGACCACGTCATCCTGCTGATAGCCGAGTTGGCGATAGAACGCGACCACCTCGTCGTTGGACGAGCGCACCAGCAGATTCAGCTTCGGGCAACCGCGTTCCGTCAGCAGGCGTTCCGCTTCCGACATCAGCGCCCGACCGCACGACTGTCGGCGGTGGGCGGGGGCGACGGCCAAGTAATACACCCAACCGCGGTGACCATCGAAGCCGACCATCGCGGTGCCGACCAGTTCGGCGCCGACCGTTCCCACCAGGAACAGCTCGGGTTGCTCGGTGAGCTTGCGCGCAATGTCGGCGCGCGGATCGTTCCATGGGCGGGTCAGGCCGCATTCCTGCCAAAGTGCCACGACCGCGGCTTCATCGGCCGGGCGGAAAGCCCTGATCAGCATAGGGTCGATCATGCCCAAGGCCGGAGCCGGAGCCGCAATGCGCCTTCTTGCCATTGCCGCCTACGCATGCCTGCCCCGCTGGCCAAGCAACCGCGCCGGCAGGAAGAGAATGGCGCGCAACAAGGCAAGCACCGCATCGAGGGTGATGCCGACGAGGCGCAACGGCAGCGACAGCAACCACACCATCGGCCACAGCACCAGCGCCAGCAAGGCGAGCGGCCAGCACAGCACGAAGAGCAAACCCCATGTGGCCAGCGTCAGCAATGTCTTCATGTCGCCTCCCGTCACACCACCCGTAGCCGATTATTCTACAGATAGCGCGCCACCCCTTGCCAGCGGCTTTGGGTGATTCTGTCGGCAAGGCATTTCAGCGGCGGGTTGTTTCACCCGGCCACGCGCACCAGCAGGCGCACCGCCGCGGGATATTCCGCGGCACACCAGTTCAGTTTAGCGGCCACTACCGCCGGAACGGCGGTGTCGCCAGCAACCGGCTGGAACCCGAAGCCGCGGTAGAAGCCCTCCAGGTGGGCAAAAGGAATGCAGAACAGGCGTCGATATGGCGAATGCCGGACCAGGTAAGAGACGATCGCACCGGCAAGCCGGCGCCCGCGGAACTCGGGCAGCACGTAGATTCCCCCCAATTCCGCGGTCGTCTCATCCACTGGAACGAGGCGTCCCAAGCCGGCCTTGACGCCGTCGACTGCGGCGGCGACGACGAATTCCCCCGATCGGGAGGGCAGGAAGTGAATCTCTTCATAGCGTTCGTTCGCCCACGCCAGTTCCGACGCCAACAAGGTTCTGACTGTCGCCACGGTTGCGATCTCCAACTCACAGGGCGCGGCCGTCGAAGTGCCGGACTGGCAGGGATGCGAAGTCGGCGTCCTCCAGGCAGCGGACATTGATTGCCGCCATCGGCTTGCCGGACGGATCGGTTCCCTCGCCAAAGGTGTGGATGCCACAGTTGGGGCAGAACCGGTGCTTGATGGCGTGCTTGTTGAAAGTGTAGGTGCCGAGGTTTTCTTCCTGTGTGAGCAGACGAAACTTGTCCCTCGGCACGAACCACATCAGCGATCCCTTGCGCGAGCAGATCGAGCAGTTGCAGGCCATGACCTGCGCCAACTCGCCGTCGACCTCGAAGGCGATTCGACCGCAATGACAGCTACCTTTGTATCTCATTTCCCGGCTCCTCAGTTTTGCGCAAGCGCCCGCCGCTCCGCTTGCCGTTCTCTTGTTTCCGCGAGTTCTCTTGCAGGCGAAAAGCGACGATTTCACCAACCGGTTTCAGCGGCAGCGGCTGGTCCATGGGGAAACGGACGGCGCCTTTCGAGGTCTTGTAGCATTTCAACTCCTCCCGGAAGGCGGCGATTCCGCTGGCGGTCGGATAGAAACCTATGTGTCGTTTGAACGCCGCGAAATATACCAGGTGGCCGTTGAAATAGAACGTCGGTATTCGATAGCTGATCTTCTCGACGGCTTGGGGTGCCGCCAGCCTGATCGACGAGCGCAGTAACGACAAGATGGCTTGTACCGGTTCCGGAAACCCGACGATGTATTCGTCGATTGACGCAATATTGCCGGTTGGCGCTTTCATATTTTCCTCCTGGTTGCCTATTCCATTGCTCCATACGCCAGTGTCCAGAAGTCGGTGAACACCTGCGGTTCGAGCGACTCCATCATCCGTTGGGTGAACAGGATCCCGATCATTCCTTCCGCCGGATCGGTATAGGCCGAGGTGCCGAGGCCGCCGTCCCAGCCGAATCGGCCGGGCGTGCGTAAAATTTCGTCGCGGCGAATATCCACCGCCATGCCGAAGCCCCAACTGCGATAGGCGCCGAAAAAGATTTCCGAGCCGGCGCGTTGCTCGGAGGTGAGTTGATCGGAAGTCATCAGCGCCACGGCGGCCCGCGAAACGATCTGTCTATCGCCATGCCGGCCCTTGTTCAGCAGCATGCGGCTGAAGGCGAAATAGTCGTCGATGGTAGACACCAGCCCGCCTCCCCCGGATTCAAATGGCAGCTCAGGGTGCCAGGAGCTGTTCGCCGGGTCGTCATACACCTCCAGCGTGTTGGTCTGGCGATTGAACATATAGGACACGGGCAGGCGCTGGATTTTTTCGGCAGGCACGTGGAATGCCGTGTCTTTCATACCGAGAGGATCGAAGATGCGCTCGCGCATGAACGCGCCGAGCGTTTGTCCCGACACTCGTGCGATCAGGATTCCGAGCACATCGGCACTGACGTGATACATCCAACGCTCGCCCGGTTGGGCCATCCACGGCAGCGAAGCAAGCCTCCGCAGCCATTCCTCGGTGCCCGGCGCTTGCGCGGGCAGCGGCGGACCGTCGCCGCCGATCCGGTATTCGCGGATCAGCTTCTGGATCGGATACGTATCCGGCATCGCCATCACGCTGCCGAAGCCCATGCGAAACGTCAGCAGATCGCGAACGGTGATGGCGCGCCGCGCCGGCAGGGTGTCGTCGAGTGGCGATGCCAGTGACTTCAGCACGCGACGCTGGGCCAGTTCCGGCAGCCACGGCTCGATCGAATCGTCGAGCCGCAACTTGCATTCCTCCACCAGGATCATTGCCGCCACCGCGGTGACGGGTTTGGTGAGCGAGGCGATGCGAAAGATGGCGTCGCGCCGCATCGGCGCCGGGTGCTCGAAAGACAGAGTCCCGAGCGTTTCGACATGGACGTCGTCGTGACGGCTGACGAGGGCAACGAGTCCGGGCATCTCCCGGCGTTCGACGTACCCTGACAATACGCTATGGAGCCGTTCGAGGCGTGGTTTCGACAGCCCGGCAGTGCTCATGTTCGGCCCCTTTGCGCGCGGCTCGATGTCGGCGGCACAACCGGCGCCGGCGCTTGCCCCGGAGTCGATGGACGGGTCTTTGTTGACTGATGCCACGGGCAACTACCGGATCGACTCGACATGACGCGCGAAGTTGTCGAGAATGGCCTGCCATCCTTGTTGCTGCTGCTCGATGGAATAAGTCGATTCGCTATCGAAGGTCACTCGCACGACCATCCCTGTTGGGCCGGGGACAAACTCGACTTGTGCGGTCCGGTCGCCAAAAGCATACTCAATCAACTCGTGCTCGACGATCCTTGTATACGTTCCGGCAAAATCAAACCCCATGCTGCCGTCCTTTGCCTCCATGCGCGAGGAGAATGCGCCCCCCACGCGCAAATCCACTTTGACAGTGGTCGTGTGCCAATCGTCGGACGCCGCATTCCACTGTTTGATGTCATCGGGCGTCGTGTAGGCATGCCAGACTTTCTCGATGGGTGCAGGGACGACGGTTTCAACGCTGATTTTCATGGGAAGTCTCCTCTTTGATTGCAACTTACGGCATATATCGCTGGCGAAGGTGATCGCCCCGATGGCCAGGCTGATCTAAGTGAACAATTCAGGTCATTTGTTTGGCGCACGGGTTCAACCGCGGCGCGCCGATTCGATTGCCGCGATGTCGATCTTCTTCATCTCCATCATCGCATCGAACGCGCGCTTTGCCGCGGCGGGGTCGGGATCGGTTATCGCTTTGGTCAGGGCGATCGGCGTAATCTGCCAGGACAAGCCCCATTTGTCCTTGCACCACCCGCAGGCACTCTCTTCGCCGCCGTGGCCGACGATGGCGTTCCAGTAACGATCGGTTTCGGCCTGGTCGGCGGTTGCGACCTGAAACGAGAATGCCCAGTTGTGCTTGACCTCCGGTCCGCCATTGAGCCCGAGGCAGGGAATTCCCATCACCGTAAACTCGACCGTCAACACATCTCCCTTTTTCCCGGACGGAAAGTCTCCCGGCGCGAGGTACACCGCGCCAACGGACGAATCGGGAAAGGTCTTGGCATAAAACCGCGCCGCCTCCTCGGCGCCGCGGTCGTACCAAAGGCAAATCGTATTTTTTGCTGGCATTTCCATGTCACATCTCCTTTGTGATAAGCCGCCCGGCACGGCGGCAAGAATCAGTTGAACGGTCGCACCTCTACCGGCGCCCGACAGGCGACGGCGGCCTTGCGCCCCCATGTCAGCGCCTCGTCCAGGTCAGCGGCTTCCAGCATCCAGAAGCCGCCGACGTGCTCGGTGGCCTTCAGATAGGGTCCGTCGGTGATGAGCACCTGGCCATTCGGCTGCGTCCGCAGGGACCTCGCGCCGCTTGGTCGGGGGGTGAATGGCAACCAAATACTGTGCCATGACTTCTCCTGCAATCGAACGTCATGTTGAACATCGGATTGAGACGACCCTGCGGGTTGTGTCAATCCTTAGGGATTAGGCCGTTCAGCGAGCTATTTTTCAGCGATCGTCTTCAATCTCGAAAGGCCGACCTCGAAATCCTTTCCAATCGCTTGGTTCAAGTCTATCAACAGCGCCACGGTTTTCAGCATCAAGCTGTGCTTGTCATCTAGACTCCACGTAACGTTGGTGAAATCGCCAGATCGATTCAAACTGATTGTTGCCACATTGCGTCCTTCAAACGGTTCAATCATGTGCAAATCAAAGATCAGCTTATTGGGCGGCACGGTGTCGGCAATGGTGATGTCCCCTTTGCCTACGTCCTTGTTGCCTTCCCAGGCGTAATGCGCCCCCTTGCCGCTGTCCTTGCCACTGTAGAGTTTCTTCATCGCAGGATCTTTGTTGTAGGGTGTCCAGGCATCCCACAGGCGGAAGTCATTGATGTGGGGGAATATCTTCTCTGGCAAGGCTTTAATGCTGATTGAGCGTTCGACGTGGAAAGCGTCCGGCTTGGTCGAAGCGTAAACGAGTATGGCGGCGACAGGCACGACGATTGCGATTAGTGCGATAGAAATGAATTTGAACATGGACTCCTCGTGTGAGTATTGGTGCGCGCCTTAGCGCGTCCCGTTTGAATGACAGTTGGGGCGGACGCCGCACTCTTAGAGCAGAGCCTCGAACTTGTCGAGTTGTTGCTGCCAGCCCAATGTTCCGAAGAACTTCATGATGAGCGGAATACCGACTTCCGTGACGGTGACCGTGGTTTTTCCGCCCGCTTCCTTGAACTCCACCGTGAGCGCGATTTCGTCTGGCCACTTGCCGGGAACCGTCACTTCGGAACCGGGGACGACTCTGCCGTTCTCATCGGAAAATGACAGCGTTGAGACTATTCTTGCATTGGGTACAAGCTCTTTGTACGTTCCCGTATTCCAGAGCACCTCCCCTTGGTGAGACCTCATGGAAAGCAAAAAAGTACCGCCCACGCGAAGGTCATTTCTGATGACGGGGGCGGTGTAGTCTCTTGGACCCCACCATTTCCTCATCGACTCCGGGTCATTCCAGATCTTCCATACTTTTTCCGCGGGAGCGGAGAGGGTGCGTTCGACGTAAACTGTGGAACTGCGGCCCCGAGCAACGAATACAAAGATAGCAACGAACAGCAAAATACCCGCAACAACAGCCAGAGTCTTGAGGAGCATACGAGAGATTCCTTTAGCTTGTCTTCGTCGGTGGGGCGCTCGATGACGCCCGATTGCGGACCTGTGTGCCGCCCTCAGGGCGCCACATAGACCATCCACGAGACGCCGAAGCGGTCGGCGACCATGCCGAACATCGGCGAAAAGAAGGTCTTGGCCAAGGGCATCTGCACTTGCCCGCCCTCGCCGAGCACGCCAAACAGCCGCTCGGCTTCGGCCACGCCGGGCAGCGTGAGGCTCAGCGAAAACCCCTGAAAGCTCGGCTGCCCCTTGCACAGGCCGTCGGACGCCATCAGCGTCGACTCGCCGAGGCGAAAGCTCGCGTGCATCACCTTGTTGTCCGAACCCGGCGGGCACCCGCCCTGCACTTGCGGCTCGGGGTTGTCCTTGTAGCGCATCAGCATGAGGATCTCGGCGCCGAGCGCGTTGCGGTAGAACTCGAGCGCTTCCTCGCAGCGGCCTTCGAAAAACAGGTAGGGTAGGACTTGCATGGCATCTCCTTCGACGAGTTATGGGTGATCGCCCCGATGGCCGTGTCGATCATGCATGAACAATTCAGGCAAGAAGTGTACGTCATCCACATAACGATAGCAGATAGAATGGACAGTGTCCACATGGAGATTCGATGAGTTCCGCAAAATCCGGCGTGCCCAAGCGCAGCACCTATAGGCACGGCGACTTGCGCCAGGCGCTGCTCGATGCCGGGGTGCAGCTGGCGCGTGGCGGCGGGCCCGAAGCCGTGGTGTTGCGCGAGGCCACCCGGCGCGCCGGGGTGGTGCCGAATGCGGCCTACCGGCACTATGCCAGCCGGCACGAACTGTTGCAGGCGGTGCGCTCCGCCGCCCTGTCGGCGCTGGCCGTCGCCATCGAGGCGGAACTGGCCGGACTGCCCCGCACCGGCAGTCCGGCGGATTTTGCGCGCGCCAGCCTGCGCGCGGTCGGGACCGGCTACCTGCGGTTCGCCCAGGCCGAACCGGGCCTGTTCCGCACCGCCTTCTCGGTTCAGGACGACTTGCGCGGCAGCGCCGTCCCCGAGAAGGCGGGCAGCAGCGGCCTGAACCCTTTTCAACTGTTGGGCGCGGCCCTGGACCGCCTGGCCGACGCCGGCGTGCTGCCGCGCGAGCGGCGTCTGGGCGCCGAATATCTGGCGTGGTCTGCAGTGCATGGGCTGGCCATGCTGATCATCGACGGGCCATTGCGCAAGCTCAGCCCGACCCAGACGCGGGCGATTGGCCAGCGCCTGCTGGACATGGTCGAACACGGGCTGACGTAAGTCGAAGCGATCCTGCGCCTGCCCGGCCCTGGTGGCTCCGCCTGCGCGTGCCGTCGCCCGGTATGAGTGCCCTAGCTGGAGCCGCCCGCACTCAACTCGACGAGCCGCGACACGGTGTTGAAATTTCGCGTCGTGGCGGCGACTTTGAGTTTGCGCTCGAAGTAATTATTGGTGAATCGGGAGTCGCTTAGCTTGGTGGCATAGAGCGTGTACAGCGTATCGCCGACCACCGTCACCCGGTCCGCGCCAAAATCGGTATCGAGCAATCCCCGAAGCGCCTCCGGCGACGGCGGCGACGCCAGCAAGGAGAAATATAGCCGCGACGAGTCGACCAGCGGAAACGGATTGCGCTTCAGAACGCTGGCGAACTGCTGCGGCGTCCGCGCGATCACCGCAAGATCCGCGCCGATTCTTTGCTTGATGGCATGATGAACCAGCGGCCCTACCCTGGCGAGCGCCAGGTTGGAGCCGGCAATGACGTTGCCGCTCTGAATATAGGTGCGGACGTCGGCCAGGCCGGCTTCGGCAAGCGCAACGCGCAGTTCCGCCATCGGCACCCGGTTCCTTCCGGTCGGCGTGACGCCGCGCAGCAGAATCACGTAGGTTTTCATGGTGTGCACCCGCAAAGCATTTGACCCCCCGCCCAACGCCAATAGCTTACCCCGGTCTCTGCCGCTCACCCGCGCAACGTATCGCTACTGGGCGATGAGCACCTCATTGAACTGGATCACCGGCTCGATATCCGTGTAGTTCGGCATGTCACCCTGGAGCGTCGCCGCGTTCGGCATGAAGGCCGCCAGAAAATCATCGATGGACTCGAAGAGGTAGTGGCACATGGCAATGTAACTGGGCTCCGATCCCGGAACAACGCCGCCGAGGCCACGCTCGACCGACACCCCCCTGTAGCCGGGATGAGCGCTCAGGAGTCGTATGGACATGGGCATGTGGGTCCCGGCGTAGTAGGAAATGTCAAACCGGGCGCCTTTTCTGTTCGGGTAAAGGATGCTGATGCGTATCATGATGGTCTCGCTTAGGGTTACGATGGAGGGCTGACTCGACGCGGCAGGTACCGGCCTTTTTCACAGATGCAGGCATTCAATTGAGTTCCTCATGAATTGCTGAGGTGTGGCGCTACGATCTCGCGGGTTTGAGCACTGGTG
>JBAYJH010000113.1:0-13593 GCA_041665185.1 Sterolibacterium sp. | reverse complement strand
GTTGCCGTCAAAATCCCGAAGGCCACAAAAACAGCCACGGCCTTCGCCGGCCAGACAGCAATCTCCGGTTTCGATGTGCATGCGCGCCAGATCAAGGTCGATTTCTACGCGCTGGCGCGATCTACGTTTTCGAACGGTCGGCATGACGGTCTCCCCAGAATTCAAGATCGGCTTCCAGCGCCGGCAGACGGCCGGGCGGGATCAATTCGGCATATTCCTGCATCAGCGCCATGCAGCGCGCAACCTTTGCATCGCCGCGGGTGTGTATCCAGAATCGGTTTGCACCTGGTTGCGGCTCGCCGGTCATCCATTCGAGTTCAGCAGGCGATACGCTGGCCAGACGTTGCGGGCGGACTTTCCTTCTTCGATTCGTCGGCATGCTATCTCCCAGGCGGCCGGCCGGCGGCATCGCGCAAAGGCTCAAGGTCCAGATTGAGCGCTTTCAATGCGGAAAGCATCGCGGACCTGCTATCTCTTTCCACGGTACTGGCGGGGTTTGCTCGCAGTTGGCCGAATCTATCAATCGTAACGCTGCCGTGTTTCACGATCAGCGCGCGGGCTTCATGCATCCGGTCGAAGGCTTGCAATGCAGTTTCGAGCAACAACAATCCGGCGGCATCCGCGATTTCATATTCGATCAGCAATTTTCGCCACCATGCGGCGGCGGCAGCGGACAGGCCAGGCGGTACTTTTGGGGTCGTTTTTTTCATAAGAGAATCCTTGATTTGGTCAAAAGGACGTTACCGGTCGGTACTACGTTGGAGACCGGGGAGGACTGAGACCGCCCTATCTCCCAGGGCGCCCATATCCGCGCCAGGCGTGCCCCGGTGGCGTGTTCGGTGCGCTCGGCATAGGCAGGTAGCGGCCAGGCAGCGGATGCGCCCTTGGGCCTGTATGCAAGCCGCAAGCGCATAGGGGAAGTGCCCGGGCCGCGTGCAATTCGAGCGCGCCCAGGCTTGCGGGGTTCGACGTCGGAGAACGTCCGGCACTATCCGCATGATCCGGGCTCGTGTGCGCGAACAGCGCGGGAAATGAAGTAACCGCGCTGCAAGTGGATTCGCCGGTGAGCCATGCCGTTGTTGCTCGGTCGCTACCCGGCGTAATTGAGCGAGCCGGTGACGAAGCCGGCCGGGCGGTGAACTTCGATGCCCTCTCGCAATTCCGCCCGAATCGCAATAAGGTTGCGCACAAAAAAGTCGCTGTGAGAATTGCTGATTTCGATCGTCGCTTGTTGCCGGTCACGCACAAGCGCCGACTGAAAGTCGCCGACGAGAAAAGTCCCGGAAGCGATCGATGGCGTTGGAACCACAGGCAAGCGCCAGGCGGTCGGCGTGCCGTTCATGTTCAGCACAACGGCGAGATATTGCCCGGTCGTGTCCTTTTGCAGTTCGATCCCTTCCCAGTCGGTCGGGTGCAAAACGATGCCGGTCGGAACATGCTCCGCGAGCTGCAATTGCGTGCAGGCTTTGCGTAGCGTGTCCAGTTTCGTCTGGTTCGTTGCGCCACCGGTGAATGCGCTCGCTTGACTGAGCAGGCCTTGCATCGTTCCTTGCAGCCCGTTGCCGTTGAGCAAGTTGCTCTCTTCTACCAGCGCCAAGCCATAGGTGAGCCAAACATTGATGAATCGCTCAAGCGCCGGCATATCGGACAATACCTGAGTGCTCGCGGCCACCCAATGCGCGAGCGTGACAATCGGGCTCGTGACCAGTTCGAAAGTCATGTTGCTTTCGGCCTTCGTTTCGCCTTCGGTTGCTTGATCCGGCGAAGTCGTCCCACCCTGCGGCGCCGCGGCGTTCGTGAAGGCCAGCAACCGCGTGTACTGCGTCGCGCCCGCGTCGGTTGGCAGGCTCGGCAGTAGTCCGCGCACTGTCATGCGCCGTTGCGCGGATCCTACGATTTCGCTTGAACGGTCGGGTGCTTGAAGCGCCGCGGCGCCAGGTGCAACCGGACCCAAAATAGTTTTGGTCTGCAACGCTCCGGGCGGCAACGGTATGCGGCATTCTTTCAGCGCGCCGGATTGAAGCAGCTTGAATTGCTCGCTTTCGGAAATGGCCTTGACGATTGCGCCCGCACCGCCGCCGCCGCCGAAGTCGTCGTAACTGCCGCGCGGATTGCGCACCAGTTTTTGCTCGACTTCGAGCACGCGAGTTTTCAGTTCTTTGTTGTTGTCAGTCAGCGTAGTAAATGCCGCCTTCATGGCGTCATTCATTTCCTTCCATTCGTTGTCAGATATTTGCATGGTCGTTCCTTATAAATTGGTCATTCAAAAAGGCGAACAGGCGTGCTCGATGTGACGAAGGTCGCCAAGTCAAGACAGGGAATTCGTGGTGGTTTTGAAGTTGCATCTCACGCGCGAAAGCCCCGGCCATAGTTCGGCCAAAAATATTGCTGGGCACCTTCGCTTTTCCTGCATCCCGCAGGTCGGTGAGAAGTGGAGATTCTGCATGGCGTCCTGCTGTCCTCGCCGGCGATTCATCCCGAATCCGCCCCGCTTGGAATTTCGCATCACGCAAATCCCTTCGGTCTGGCGGCCTACATCCCGCAGGCGCGCCTTCACGATGGAATAATCATAGACTATCGACGATGGAAAGTCCATAGCTGTGCCCTAATGCCTGATTCCCGCGTCGTCGAGCAGTTCCTGGTGATGAATGATGTACTGCTTGCCGCCGGTGACGACAGAGAGCACCACGGCCTTAGTCGGCGCAAGTCTTACCGATGCGTGGAATTCGGCGCCCGGATCGTCGGTAAGCACCATCGCCAGCGCCCGTGCATTTTCGGCGTTTTCCTCTTTTATCCCGCGTGCAATTTCATAGGCGAAGGCGGCGGCGGCACGAACCAAGGTTGCCAGGGCCTCGGGGTTACTCGTTTCGGTGTTTTCAGTGTTCATGATTCATCGTCCTTTGTGGTAGTTGATGCGGGTTTTGACGGATTCGCGGCCCGCCATTGCTGAAGCGCCAGTTCAGCGACGACGGCATATCGCCGAATTGTGGATTCGTCCATGCTGCCCAGGTGGTGCGCGGCAGCGGCGAGCCTGGCGGCGGCAGCGGGTTCGCGATTTTCCCGAAGCATGATTCGAGCACTGGAAACCGCGCGGTATAACTTCAACTCGTCTGTCATTCTTCGATTCCTTTTGTGGTCAAGCCGATTCCCGGCTCCAGGGCGCGCCGGCTGCCATCGGGTGATAGCGACATAGCGGCGGGAAGGTGATCGCCGTCCATAGGCCCGGATTCGGCCCGCGCTGATAGCTCGGCAATGATCTGGCTGGAATACTGGCCAACTGTTCCAAGCCACCGATCGATCGCCAGTTGATCGCCGGAAAGTTTCAGCCGGCCGGCAGCCGTCAATGCCACCATCACGCCATCGGCTTGTGCCAGGGAAAGAAGTTGGCGCGGGGTCATGTCGAAACCCTCGGTGTGCGCGCGCCACCCCCTATATACCCCCTGCCGAATATGGCGCATTCGGCGCAGGCGCCTTGCGTCATAACTGCGCCGCATTCGTTTTTTACTATTCGGCGCATTGGCGCAACCCTTCAGACGTAAGGATAAGTTGCGCGGTCAGGTGCCGGTTACTGCGCCGATATTCAACTTCTTCGAGCGCGTGTATTTGGCGCAGCGTTTCCATGTGCTTCCAGAAGCGGCGTTTTCCGGGCTTGCCGGTGCGCAGCGAGTCGGATAATTCCGGACGTTGGGAAAGCACTGCGAAAGCTGTTCGTGGCCCTTGCATTGCCGCAGGTACAACGATAGCCGGAATGCTCGCTGCGCATGCCTGAAGCGCGCGCAGGATGCCTTGCTGCTCGGTCTTGTCGCGGTGGCGTCGGTCAAACTCCGTCAGGCCACCTTTCGCGCGACCGATAAACAGGTGCGCTTCGTTGTCCCATTCGAATTCGATCTGTGCGCCGACTTCGCCATGATTCGATTTCTGCAATTCAAAGATCAGTTTGCCGGTGCGCTCGGAGCGCTCCCCGTCCTCGCCCTGGTTTGTCTCGTGTGAGAGATACCAGCGCGCCCGCATAGAGTTGTGCCACGACGTGCTGCCGCTGTAACCTTCGCCGGTTGAGCCGCCGGCCGTGGCTTTATTGACGTGGCCGATAAGGATCAAGGCGCCAGTAGCCGGCGGGATAAGTGCAAGCAGCACGTTGATGTAGTGCTTAACTTCACTTCGCGCGTTCTCGTTGCCGCCGTAAGTGTCGGTGATACCGTCCAGGAAAAGCACTTCGCTTTCGTGTTCGCGCATGCGCTCCGACAAAATGCCATAGGCGGCAGTGAGCGCATTTCCGGTGCGGGGATCAGGCGCGAACAGAATCGAATCGCGGCCAACAAGGTCAATAATGTCGAGCCAGCCCCGAAGGCTTGCCAGGTCAACGCCCAGGTACGCGCAAATGCGGGTAAGGCGCCAGTGCAGAATATCTGTGCGGTCTTCGCACGAAATATATTTGACTCTTCGGCGCGCGACTTCGAACCCGAAGAATGCCACCCCGAGCGCAATGCAAACTGCCAGGAATAACGCGATAGCCGATTTGCCCGCGCCGCCGTGGCCGAATATACCCGTAGCATAGCCGCACGGAATGCCCTCCATGATGGATTGTGGCGCTTGCGGTTCTTGCTCTGCCAGCGCTGCAAGATCAAGCGCCGCTGGCCATTCGTGCTTTTCAGGCTCGGCAGCGGGTTCGTATCTGCCCACGCTCGCCGCAATTTTTCGGACTTCATCATCAGAGAGCGGCGGAATGCACTTAGCATTTTCGGTGAGCAGCGCCGCGCCTATTGACTCTGCCGTCATGCCTCTGCGCCGCATGGTGCCCGCCAAGCTGGCAAGGCGCGCATTGCGACTGCCCGCGGTTATGGCGCCATCGGCTTGGGGCGCACTCTGCGGCCGCTCGCGCTTCGCCGTGAGCAGCGTTACAAGCCATGCCGGCATTTCCGCAAAGCCAACATCCGCCGGATCGCTCGAAGCTTCGATCGTGTAGAAACGTCCATTGATCGCGCTCGGCGGGATGATCACGTATCCGCCTTCGGCCTTTATGTCCAGGCCGGAGCCGAGTCTATCGGTGCCACTTTGGATTGCCTGACCGTTTGTTCGAAACCACAAATGCCGCCCGCCCGATGGCGTCAATACCTGCATCGTGTCTGGCAATGCTCCGTGCGCCATTTCAAGTTGCCGTAGGACGGCATCGCCGTCTTTCCCCTGATCCGGGCGAATATCAATATCGAGCACGGCAAAGCCACTCAGCGCGCCGGTCGCCATGCCCCAATTGCAGCCAGGATGTTGAGCCGCCCATTTTTCGATTTGGGCCTGATCGCGGCTCGCATCCTTGAATCCATTTTTCGTGAGCGGCGTCTTCGCGTTTGGCTTGCACGGGAAAACAGGAGCGCCGTATTGCTCAACAAACGCCAGCAGGCCAGCATCGGCACTCATGTCCCCCCCCGTTTTGCGAGCGGTGGCGTAGAATTCGGCGTGAAGTGTTCAGTGGTTTCCGGCCCGGTATGCTCGCCCCCGCGAGTGCCGGGCTTGTCTTTGTAAGGCGGTCGATTGCCCGCGTACCAGTGCAAGGCGGTATTGATCGCGGCGCGGGTCGGTTTCGATTTCTTGCGCGCGTCGGTGCCCGTCGCGGGCATGCGATATTTGCTCGGCATGACTGCGCGCCTCAGGCGGTAGCGCCGGTTGAGCGGGTGCGTGACTCCAGCCAGGATTCGAGCGCTTTTCTCGAATAGCGGACACTGCGACCGACTTTGATGAACGGCACGCAGTAGCGGCCTGTCGAGCGCCACACAGACAAGGTGCCCGGTGTTACGTCAAGAAGTTCGGCGGCCTCTTTTTCATCCAGTAGGTCGCTGTTGCGCTGGACGATCTGCGCCAGAATTGAGTTTGACATTTGCCTGTCTCCATAAAGCCGCGTGAGTAGCGGTATATGACAAGCGTATCCCGGTAGCGAACGTTAAGAAATGAGCGCGTTTCCGCTTTTCCGACAAATGCGGAAAATGATTAGCGAATGAGTTTTCGGTGATCACTCAATCGTTTTTCGAACTGCTCGAAGAGTGTCTTTTTCTGCCTCCCCTTGTCGTCGGTCCAGCACAGATTCCCGTTGTCATTGCGAACCACGCCAGAATTCTCCAATTCGCGGGACACACGTTTAGCAGCGAGACCAGCGCCTTCGCGCTTTAAGACCTGAATGGCCGCGCGGTATAGGGCGTTCGGCCCGCGCTTGCTTTCGACCATTGGCTTTCCTCGGAGCGCGAATTTCTCCCACTCGATTGTGGTCTGGATTCGATCAAAGAGTTGACCGATGAATACCCCGCATCGCCCGGCCTCCGTCGCGTTGTTCTCCTTGATCGCCTTGCGCGCGAACTTGATGTAGGTAAGCACTTTTACCGCATAGTTGGCCGCGCGATCAGGAAGTGAGTCGCCAGCGAATAAAGGTGTGCTCTGCACTCTGAGCGCATTGCCGGCTTTGAAACCCCGGCCGGCAAGTTCTTCGCGCGCCCATTCCTCAACGGCACTGATGGCGCGCTCGAAGTTGTTACTTCCGGCGGCGCGGAACTGGGCAGATTGCTCGTCGAAGAATGCGAAAATTTCATCGGGTGTTTCGTGGTGTTCGATTTCCACCGCAGTCATGCCGACGCCCTTGATTTCTTTACGCATGGCGCTTCCCCTTGCTTAACCTCAAGACCTTGGCGGGCTTCTTCAATCCGCCCGCCTCAAGAATCGCGGACGTTGCAGAGGTAACGGATGCGCGCACCGGGTCCATGCTCAACCGCGCATATATCAATGTCGAGTCTGCTGACTTGTGGCCAAGGCTCTTGCCGATCACTGCCAGGGATGCGTTGCCTATGGCCTGCCAACTGCCCAGGCTGCGCCGTAGATCGTGGATGGTGAGGTCGGGCAACTCGGCACGCTTGCGCAAGCTGTCCCACCGCTTTTTGGGCGGCGTCAGGTGACCAGTCTTCGAAACTGCCGGAAAAATGAATCCTGTCGCCTGAGGATCCCGCTCATTTAGGATTTCCACGGCTTCGACTACCAGCGGAACATTCAGCGGGTCGCCGTTCTTGGTGTCTGGAATGCGCCACTGTTGCAGCTTGAAGTCTATTTCTTCCCACCGCGCGGCCAGGACGGTGCTACGCCGGGCGCCGGTCAGCAGGCACAGCAAGACGAAATGCTTGAAGTCGGTTGACGTATCGGCCTCCAGCGCCCGGAAGAACCGCGGCAACTCGTCATGCCGGATGAATCTGTCGCGCTTGTGTTCCTTGAACGGCTTGATGCCGAGCGCCGGGTTGCCGCCGGGATATCCCCATTCCTTGGCGCGATTGAAGATGCTACTGACGAGTTCGATAACGCGGTTCGCCAGGACTGGCGTAGTTGCCGCGATGCCCGCATGCAGCGCGCGCACGTCCTTCGTCTCGATCTGGTCGAGTTTGCTGCCGGACCAATCAACACCGCCAGGGTGTTTGCTGCGTTTCCGGCCGTGCTTCTTCGCCGGCAAGTCGGGCAGGGTGCCGAGGCATCTCTCCCATAGGGCGCGCAGGTCGTCAGCCGTCTTGATGGCATTCGGCCCGGCATGTAGCGCCATGTATTGATTGAAGGCCTGACCGAGCGTGAGCTTCAATTTTTCTTCGCGCTTGATCTTCGCCGGGTTGTTGCCGGCGGCGAACTGACCGAGTTTCTTTTCGGCGTCGTTGCGCGCTATCTCGACGGTCATATCGGGGAAGATGCCGAGCTTGACCCAGGTCATGCCCTCGTCAGTTCGCTTGACGACATAGAAAGTCTTGGAACCGGCCGCAGTAACCCGGACTGCGAGCTTTGGAACTTTGGTGTCGTAGTGAGTTGCCCGGCCTGATTCTGGCAGTGGCAAAGCCTTGATTTTTGTCTTGTCAAACTCGAATCTATTTGTCATTGACGTGACCCCTTGGTTTCGAACGGGCTAGCATCGGGCTAGCACGAAAGGTACAAAACCATTATAAACGATGCTAGCCCGTTAAGGTGTGTATATCAATAACTGTTTGATAAATAGGTATCAGTTAAGGTGCATTACATTTCGTAAAGGGAGCGAGTCTAAGGCTACAAACCAAGGGGTCGGGCGTTCGAATCGCTCCGGGCGCGCCACAAACACAAAATGGGTTAGATCGTCAGATCTAACCCATTTTCCTTTTCGGACACCGTTGCATCGCCTTGAAATCCGGCAAATCTTGAGTTAACCGGCTACGCTTCTATCAGGTAGTCGTTTTGACCGTTGCCGAGAAGCCGCGTCGGCCGGTGATCGGAACTCCTGCCGGGGTTTCTGTAACTTTGCCCCGGAAGCGTGTGAAAAAATGCCCGGTGCAAATAAACTCGCTGTGGACAAGACGGCCGCAGGCTGATTAAATTGATAAAGATAACCCCTGCACGAGTACGTCGATGATTTGCTAATGGCTTGCCTGTCCGGGCAAGGCTTTTTTTGATCGGGGATGCCTCCATGTTCACATCAATCCGCTTGAAACTCCTTCCGGCATTGTTCTGCATCCTGGCCGCCATGGCGATGAACACCGCCTGCGCCTACGATGCGGAAGTGGTCTACGTGGTCGGCAAAGGAGAATTCCGGGAGAAAGTCGACTGGGAACCCGTCAAGGTCAGCCAGAAACTCAACGCCGGCAGCTATGTACGGACGGCCGATTTCGGGCAGATGGCGTTGTTGTTGAGCGACAACACCCAGGTCAGGCTCAACCAGAGCAGCGTGCTGCAAATCAAGGAAATCTCCCCCCAGGAGACCAGCACGCTCGAACTCGTGCAGGGGCGTATCTGGGCGCAGGCCAAACGCTTCTTCCGCGGCGTCACGTCCGTCGCCAGCGCCGCGAGACCGGCGGTGGTCGTCAAGGCATCGACCGCGACGATCGGTATTCGCGGCACGGATTGGGATGTGGATCTGGCGAAAGACGGCACCACGACGCTTACGTTGCTTTCAGGAGAGGCGGATTTCTCCAATGACGTCGGCGCGATCAAGGTGCTGCCGAACGAACAGGCGCGCGCCCAGCCCGGCAAGGCGCCCACCAAGATCCTGCTGACCAACGCCAAGGAGCGCGTGCAATGGGTGACGGCCTATCAGCCGCAGCCGCGCCGCTGGGTGGGCCGCCAGAACGACGAGTTTGAACGCCATCTCCAGGCTATCGAAGCCGGCGACTATAGCGCGGCGATCCCCTATCTCGAAAAGTCGGCCAGGAGTTCCGAACCGGCCGCCATCGTTCTGGCCGACATCTACATCGCCCTGGGCCGTGTCGGCGAGGCGATTACCCTGCTCAAGGGACGCGGCGATCCCGCGGCGTCGGCCTTGCTGACCCACGCCTACATCATCGACGACAACGCCCCGTTGGCACGCGAAACCGTCGATCGCGCTCTCGGGGCCCATCCCGACAATACCGAACTGCTGATCGCGCGCGGCGAATTGGCGCGCTTCGAGGGCGATGCGCCGCGCGCTTTGCGCTCATACCAAAGCGCGATTACGGCCAACGATCAGAGCGCGGAAGGCTGGTTTGGGCTGGGCCGGGTGGATGCCGAGCGCGAAGCTGTCAAGCCCGCCCGCGCCGAACTCCAGCGCGCCCTGGCGCTCAATCCCAAGGGCGCCGGCTATTCCGGCGAACTGGGGACGCTGGAAACTTTCGCCAATGCCTTCGCCAGCGCCGAGCAGGCGTTCACGGCGGCCCTGGCGCAGCAGCCCGCCGACTATAACGCCCTCACCGGCCTGGGCATCCTCAAGCTCAAGACCGGCCAGCCGGAAGAGGCGCTACAGGCTTTCCTCAAGGCCGGTGTGCTGGAATCCCATTTCGCCAGGGCGGCGCTGTGGACGGGCGTCGCCTATTACCAGTTGGGCGGCCACGCGCGCGCCATGGAAATGTTCAAGCACGCGGCCGACCTGGACCCGAAAGACCCGCTGCCGTACATGATGATGAGCATGGCCGCGGCCGACCGCCTCGATCTGGGCGAAGCGGTCAATGCGGCGCGACGCGCCTCTGCCCTGATGCCTTACCTCAAATCCATGAACCAGTTGCTCAACAACCAGAAAGGCAACGCCAACCTCGGCGCTTCGCTGGCGCAATTCGGCATGGAGGATTGGGCGCAAGCCTATGCGTTCAATGCCTATTCACCGTACTGGGCGGGCAGCCACCTGTTTCTCGCCGATCGCTACAGCGGCACCTTCAACAAAAACTCCGAATTGTTCCAGGGCTTCCTCTCCGATCCCACGGTCTTCGGCGCGTCTAACCGCTTCAACACCCTGATCGCCAGCCCGGGCCACTACGGCACCGTGAGCGGCCGGCTGCTCGAACAGGACATGCATGACCGCGGCGTCACCGTCAGCGCTAACGGCTATAGCGTCGCGGCTATACCCTTCAGCTATTTCGCCTCGGCGGACGTGTCGCGCGATCGGCCCGACTACAAGGATCAGCGCGTGGATGGCGACAACTACGCCGTCGGTCTCGGTCTCAAGCCTAGCCACGAACTTGGCTTGTTCCTGTTTTCCAACAGCTTCACCGCCGACGCCAATTTCACCGCGCTTGACCAAGGATTCTTGGATACCACGATCAACCTCAAGAACACCCGTATGGATGCCGGCATCAATTACAAGTTTTCGCCCACATCCCATCTTTGGTTGAAGCTGGGCGCAGGGAAAGAGGAAGTGCGTTTTGGCGGTAACATCTACGCGCCCAGTGTCGCCGATCAGTTTAACTCGATATTTGGTATCGACTTTATCTCGCTCACAGGTCGCATCGTGCGCGACACTAACAAGACCGACCAGAAAGACCTCCAGTTCCGGCACACTTTCGACGCTACAGCGGACTGGCAGGCGTCGTGGGGCATCGAAGCCGGTCATCAAGAGAAGCGCCACGATGACCGCCTCGCTTTCTCCCCGTTTTTTGCCAATATGCTTACCGATGATGATCGGAAGTCGGACGAGGTCTATGTCTCCAACCGGATTAAGTTTACCGACACTCTGGTGCTTCAGGCAGACCTCTCCCGTGTCCGCTTGACCAAGCGTGACCGGGCTGACCAGACCATGAATTTGGGTGACTTCGAGGACCCTCAGCAGAAACCTTTCCGGCTTCGCGATGACCGCGATATTTCAGAATGGAATCCGCGGCTGGGCCTTGCGTGGAATCCTGCCCCCAATCAGACGCTGCGCCTGGCGGTCCAAAAATGGCGGCGTCCGGCCTCGGCGAACACTTTGGCTCCGGTGGACACCGCAGGCATCGCGGTTGACGACCGGCTTGTATCGGTCGGCGGCGAACTAAGACGGTTGCGGCTACAGTATGAAACGGAGATGGGCAGCAGCACCTTTGCTCAAGGCTATATCGATAGCAAGCAAGTTCGCAACCTGGCGAGCGCCGCCGGCACCATAGTCGGCGATCTCAATATTGAAGACCTGGAACGCCTGCGCAACCGCAGCCGCCTTTCGCAGCAGGCCATCGACCTGTGGGAAGCGACTCCCGAGTTTGGCGCCGCTCACGTAGATACCCTGGGCTTCGCCGTCAACCGCCTGCTCGCGGATCAACTGACCGGTACGTTGCGCTATCAATACAGCCGCAGCCGAAACACTGGATTAGGGTTTGACGGCAACTTGGTACCTTGGCTACCGCGCAACCTGTTGAGCGCAGGCGCCAACTGGCTGCCTGCGGCACGCTGGCAGCTCGGCGCGAACCTCACCTACCGTAGCGAGCGCTATATGGACGAAGCCAACACTCAGCTTCTCAAGGCCGGCTGGAATCTGGGCCTGCGCAGTTACTGGGAGAGTCTGGACAAGAAAGTGTCGGTCGAAGTCATCGCCGAAAACCTGCATGCCGATAAGAATACCGCCTCGCAGCATTCGCCGACCGTCGGGGCACAGGCAATATACCGCTTCTAATTCCGATCATTGTCAGGATCACCCCGTAGCCCGATGTGCTCATGCGCTTCCGGCTGCGGTGAGCTTGCATCTCCGCCACGCTACTGGCGGTCCTGATCAACCGCTGCGGATTGGAGCACAATCCGAAATTCTAGTTTTCCATCCGGATGATCGGCGCCACCGCGCCAAATAGGGTGACCGGCCGGTCACGATTATCCATATCTACGAACCTTCCTTCGCCGAGCGCAAACGCGGGTGCGTCTAGGCGCTGCCTCCATGCCACCTGCTGGATAAGGCGCGGGAAGCTTTAGCGGCGGTGGATGCGTTCCACGTTGTATTCTCCGGGCCACGGTTGCCCAAATGGAGTCTGCCTTTAGCCCAGGACACCAAGCGCCGCTGCAACGAAGTACTGGCCGCCGAAGTTGAATGCGACAAGCACTTGCCATTCTGTTTATCGTCCGGCGAGCCATCAACCCCACAGCACATCCAGTTTTCCATACGCCAGGCCGGCGCATCAAATTTTCGTTTCAGACAAACGCATACATCATCTTATCCTTTCTCGTCAATACCGATATGTAGGTATTGACTTCCCGGTATTGTTATTTGTCATGACGTCGGACATTCTGGCGACATCTGAAACCGCTTACGTTTCCTGGCAAATGAACTTTCGTCCTCTGCTTTTCGTCTCCCCATCTATTCGTGTTGTGCTGTCTCCTTCCAATCTCCAAGGGCTTTATCCCCCATCTCTTGGAAGACGAAATTGCGGGGGAAGGTCCCTTTCAGCCGCGCCTGAAAGGCGTGGCTCGCATATTGGCTTCCCCTGTCGGAGTGATGAATCAGGCCCGGTGCTGGCTTCCTGCGGAACCACGCCATGGTCAGTGCATCGATGACGATGTCCGAGGTCATCCTCGGCTTGATCGACCAACCGACGACTTCCCGGTTGAACAGATCGAGGACTACGGCCAAGTAGAGCCAACCCTCGTCGGTCCAGATGTACGTCATATCGGCGCTCCAGGCTTGATTCGGCTTCGCGGGCGCGAAGTCTCGGTTAAGCAGGTTCGGCGCCACCGGCAGTGTATGCTTCGAGTCCGTCGTCGCCTTGAAACGCCGTTTGTGGCGTGCACGGATGCCGTTCTCCCGCATCAGACGCTCGACGCGCTCCTTGCTCGCCGGGAATCCTCTGCCGCGCAGTTCTCGCACCATTCGAGGCGACCCGTAGGCGCTCTTCAGTTCTTTGTGTATGGCTTGAATCAGCGCCAGCATCTGCGCATCCGTCAGCCGCTTGCGATTCGGACTGCCTCCGCGTTTCCATGCTTGATACCCGCTGATGCTCACTTCCAGCACGGCACAGGATTCCGCCAATCCATACGTCCGTCGATGCTCGTCAATCCAAGCATACTTCACAGCACATCCCTTGCGAAGTATGCCGTCGCTTTTTTTAGGATTTCGTTCTCCCGTTTGAGCCGGATGTTCTCCGCCCGTATCCGCGAGAGTTCCATCTGCTCCGGGGTAACCACCTTGCTGCCTGGCCCATTCAGCTTGCCGACCGCTGCCGCCTTTACCCAATTGCGCAGCGTCTGCTCGATCAGCCCCAGTTCCCGGGCCACGGCTCCAACGCTCTGGCCCGCCTTCACCCGCTTCACCGACAGTTCCTTGAACTCGGCGGTGTATTCCTGCTTCGGTATCTTCTTCAACTTCGTTTCTCCTTCCAATTTACCGGGGCGTTATACCCCATCTCTTGGAAGACGAAATTT
>JBAYJH010000112.1:0-13623 GCA_041665185.1 Sterolibacterium sp. | reverse complement strand
CCAGGCCGCAGAACCACCGAGACCTAGAATCAAGAAGAAAATCATGCGTCTAAGTAATCGCATTGAGCGGACCGAGCGACCGGCGAGGGGGCGAAGTTATTTACGGGCGCTATAATATCCCAACCCTCTCTTACCTGCGGAACTCATGCGATGAAGCAGAACTGGATTGATTTCCTGCAACAACAAGGTGCCCATAACGAGGGTTTGGACTTTGGAAACTTGCCTGACGAGTTGCTGAACGCCCAATCTGCGACCATCCTGGCGCCTTTGACGGATCTTGGATTGATTCGAGTCGGCGGGGACGACGCAACGGCCTTCCTCCACAACCTGTTGACCAATGATCTCAAAGGCTTGGCAGCGGATGGTGTGCAGCTCAGCGGCTTATGCAACCCGAAAGGCCGGCTGCTGGCGAACTTCCTGATCTGGCATGAAGGCGCGGACCTGATGCTGGCACTATCGGCTGACCTGTTGGCGTCGATCCTGAAGAAGCTCTCGATGTATGTATTGCGCTCCAAGGTAAGACTGGCTGACGCCAGCGGCGAGCGGGTATTGATTGGAATTTCCGGACCAGAGGCCTCGAAAGCACTGGCTGATCTCGGTTCGATGCCGATGGAATTGTTCAAGGTGGCCAGTATCGAACAAGGCCAGGTTCTGTGTCTCGCCGACAATCGTTACCTGCTGGCGGTGACCTCCTCCGCAGCCGAAGGCGTTTGGTCAAGATTGGCTGTACGGGCACGTCCAGCCGGATTGGCTGCATGGCATTGGCTGGAAATCAGGGCCGGAATTCCACGTATCTCGGCGGCGACCCAAGAGGAATTCATCCCGCAGATGGTCAATTTCGAGCTGATCGGCGGCGTCAGTTTCAAGAAGGGATGTTACCCGGGGCAGGAGATCGTTGCGCGCACGCAATATCTTGGCAAACTCAAACGCCGCATGTATCTGGCTCGCTCGGATACTGAATTACCTGCCATCGGCGCCCATCTATATGCACCGGAAACCGGCGATCAGTCCTGCGGAAGGGTAGTCCGCAGTTCCCCTGCGCCTCAAGGCGGCAACGAGTTGCTGGCGGTCATCCAGTCGACCTGCGCCGAGGCTGGGGAAGTCCACCTCCACAATCCGTCTGGCCCGCGCCTGGTTCTTCAGCCGTTGCCCTACGCCTTGGATGCGACAGGCTGATCTTTGGAAGCCATGTGCTTGATTTTGCTAGCTTGGCAAGCACACCCGCGCTATCCACTGGTCATTGCGGCGAATCGCGACGAATTCTTTGCCAGACCGACTGCCGCAGCGGATTTTTGGGACCAGGCACCGGATATTCTGGCTGGCCGTGATCTTTCTGCAGGAGGCACCTGGATGGGCATGACGCGCCAAGGTCGTTTCGCCGCCCTGACCAATTTTCGCGAACCCGGCAAGACCAGGGCTGAAGCGCCTAGCCGCGGCAAATTGGTCGGCGACTTTCTCGCCGGAAGGATATCCGCCCCCGACTACTTGAAAGGATTATCCCAGACAAGCGCCTCCTACAACGGCTTTAATCTTCTCTGCGGCAGCTTGAATCAAGGCCTGTGGCATTATTCCAACCGCAGCGAAAGCCAGACACCCCATCCTCTTGCCCCGGGTATCTACGGCCTCAGCAATCACCTCCTCGATACCCCGTGGCCGAAAGTGGCACAAGGCAAATCGGACCTGGCTAGGGCACTGGCTGCGCTCCCCCAAGACCGACCGCTATTTGAGTTATTGCGGGACGCAAACGTTCATGAGGACGATCGGCTGCCGCGCACCGGCGTCAGCCTTGAGTGGGAGCGAATTCTTTCAGCCGCTTTTGTCAGAACGCCGGATTACGGTACAAGATCGTCCACGGTGGTACGGGTCGATGGGCAGCAATTCCTGTCCTTCGACGAGCAAACCTGGCTTCCGGGTGGCTCACCGGGAAATCGACGCCGCTTTCACGTCAAGCTGCAAGTTGCTGAATCATCGTGATGTGCGGTATGCCTGCCTCGATGAATCCAGCCCCCTCTGGCGTAAAACCATATCGCGCATAAAACCGTGCGGCATGAACTTGCGCGTTCAGCGCCAGGCGACACAAGCCCCTGCCGCGGGCGGAATCCATCAGATGTCGCAGCAGCGCCGCACCGACCCCTTTGCCGCGCCATTCGGGCAATACGGCCATGCGCCCGATGTGCCCATCCGGCAACAGGCGTCCGGTACCGATGGCCTTGCCATCGGCATCCAAAGTCAGGGCATGCCTGGAATCGGGGTCGAATTCGTCCCATTCCATTTCCCTGGGAACCCCTTGTTCAACTATGAAGATCTGGTGCCGCAAAGGTCGCGCGCGGGCCGCCATGCTTGCCCAATCCCCCGAATGGACTTGGTACTCGCCGATAGTCACGCCCGTATAGGGCGGAACGAGATCGAACAGTTCGATAATGTCCTTATTCCGCATCCGAACACAGCCGATAGAACCGGGTACCCCCATCCGCGCCGAATCCGGACTGCCGTGCAAATAGATGTAGCGCCGCATGGTATCCACGTTGCCAAGGCGATTGAACCCGGGTTCCCGACCCGAAAGCCAGAGAATTCGGCTGAGTATCCAGTCTCGGCCAGGAAACTGGTCGGCAAGTGCCGGTGTCCAGGTTTCTCCTGTCGGCCGACGTCGCACGAAAACGGAGTCTTCGGGAGAACCAGCGCCAATCTTGGCGCGAATGATGTGCTTGCCGCGTGGGGTGCAGAAGCTGCCGTTGCGCTCCCCGGCGCCGTTTAGTGCCGTAGACACCTGATAGCGACGCAGCAACCGGCCACCGTCGTAGAGCTCAAGTTGCTGGCCCGGCAGACTGACGAATATTTCCATGTCAGACGAATGTCTCAGGCAAGAGCGGTCTTGCCACGGCGTGCCGCAAAGAATCGCGACAACAAGGTGCTACATTCCTCGGCAAGTATGCCGCCGAGCATTTCGGCGTGATGGTTGAGGCGCTCTTCCGCAAATACGTTGATGACGCTGCCGGCCGCCCCGGTCTTGGGGTCGGCCGCACCGAACACGACTCGGGCTATCCGGGCGTGCAACATGGCCCCGGCGCACATCAGGCAAGGTTCCAGTGTGACATAGAGCGTGCAGCCCGGAAGACGGTAGTTGCCCAAGTGGCGCGCCGCTTCGCGCAAGGCAACGATTTCGGCATGCGCCGTCGGATCGTGGCGGCTGATCGGCTGGTTGTATCCTCGCCCCACGACGGCGCCATCGGGATCCACAACAAGTGCCCCCACCGGAATTTCGCCACAGGCGGCCGCTTCGCGTGCCAGCGCCAGGGCTTCGCCCATAAAGACTCGATCATCGATCACGACATATCATCCCGTGGCGTGCCTTGAAAACATGGATAAGTGATTCCCGCGGGTTACCCGAGGCATTGCCAGCATAGTAATGATGTATATTTTAATCGGTACGATGCAGTCGCGAGATATGAATCGTCCAAATATAGCCTTTCACGGAAATGCTCCTTTGATCAGATTGTTGGCAATGTTGGCACTTTGGGCAGGATTGAGCGGCATGTTGCACGCTGCCGAGTCTCTGGTTCCCGACGAGATCATCGTCAAGTATCGATCGTCGAAGCGTCTCGCCAATCATGGTCAGGTCACAACGCCTCAGGGACACCGCTGGGATGTTGTGAGACTGGCGGATGCCGGCCACGCCGAGTCGGAGTACATGAAATCGCAGAGGTTGCAGCAGAAGATCGATCAAATCGGTCTCGATAGCGAGGTACTTTACGCGGAACCGAATTTTCGTGGCCGCTTCGAGGAGACTTTGCCAGCCATTCCCAACGACGCCGACTATGCAAACCAATGGTGGCTGCCTGCGGTCGGGGATAGACAGATGTGGGCCCTGGGACGCGGCGAGGGCGTCGTCGTGGCCGTCATCGATTCCGGCGTAGACCTCAGTCATCCCGATTTGATTTCCAACCTGTTGCCGAACGGATACAACTTCGGCGACGGCAACCCCAATCCACAGGACATGCTGGGACACGGCACCAAAATAGCCGGCATCATCGCTGCCCGTCAGAACAACGGCACCGGGGTGTCTGGCTTGGCGCCCGAAGCCAAGATTCTTCCACTCAAGGTCAATGTCGGCGGACAAGGAACCTTTTCATCCTATCAATTAGCCAATGCCATCACTTACGCGGTCAACCAAGGCGCGAAGATTATTAATCTTAGCCTCACCGTCGATCAGCAGACTCAGACGGTGCAAGATGCCATCCAAGCGGCGCTGGACAACGGCGTAATCGTCATCGCGGCTGCGGGAAACCATAGCGGCGCGGTGGAATTCCCGGCGACCATGCCGGGCGTGATTGCCGTGGCCGCAACGGATATCGCCCGCCAGTTGTCGAGTTCGTCGAATTTCGGCCCGGAAGTCGTGGTCGCAGCGCCGGGAGTCAATATCTGGAGTACGGCCTTGGGTGGTGGGGTCGCCACATCGAACCCGGGCGGCACATCCTATGCGGCGCCGATAGTCAGTGCGACGGTTGCCGACATGTTATCGATCAATCCGGCGCTACCGGTCGAATCAATCGCCCGCCAGTTGCGCGAGAATGCCTCCGTCATCGGCGGTGGACGGTACACATTTGGCAACGTTGACGCTGGCGCCACGGGCTACAGCCTTGTGCCTAACCTGAAATTGAGCCAACAACAATTTAGCGCTGTCGACAGCGTGTCCGTCGATTACACCATGCCGCCTACAGGACCGCCAGTCGATATCTACATCGCCGTGGAAACGCCGACGGGAATCTTCTCTTTGGGCACAAAGGGAAACTGGACGCAGGTTAGCGAGGGCGGTTATCAACCCATTGTTAAGGCCTATAGCAGCGACGCCCGCGTTTCCGGGGCTCTCTTCGGTAGCGCTGCCCCGTTCCCCTCGATCAATTTAGCTGGCTTTCCCTCAGGGTCCTACACTTGGGCAATTGCCATGGTGACAACAGCAACCGGTCGCCTTGTCGGCGATGTGATGACATTCCCCATGCCGTTGCACTAAGGGTTGGAATCCTCCGTCGGCTCGAACCAATCCTCTCACTGCACTCGAGTCCCCTGGGCGGACATGTCAGCATTGCGCAAGAAGATCACGCCGCTTTCCAGCCAAAAAGATTCCGCGGCATGGCCCGCCGCCGATTGATCGACGATCAGGTAATCCGGTCGCAATGTGTAATTTTGTCCACCCAAGCCCGCGGTCACCGTACCATCGGCCTTGTTGGTCAAAACGATGCTCGGGATAGCCGTCTTGAAAATCGAAGTCACCGTGTCCACATCAAGGAAAGCCGGGTACAAGGTCTGTAGCGTACCGAGATGGTCGCGAAAAACCAGGTTGCCGCCGTTCGTGTCAAAGCCGATTGATAGGGTCGGATTGCTGGGCACGCTGGCTGAGGATCCCGGCATGACCGCATAACGCGCCCCTCCGAGCCGTATTTCGATCGCGCCGGTAGGCTTGAGATTCAGCGTACCGGCGGCATCAGCGGATTTGACGGCAGACTGCAAGTCGCTGAAATACCCCAAGGCCCCGGAAAGGCTCATCTGGATGCCACGACTCGCCAGGGTATACGCTCCCCCTGCCGTCGCCGCGACATTTGTTGCGCTGAACTGGTTGAGCTGGACAAGTACGTCGCCGAGGGCAATCAGGCGGTAGGTGGTTGACCCGACGACATAGGTGATCACACCCGTCGATTTGTCATAGGTCATTTGCCCGATTCCCGCGGTGTCTTCCATTAATCCCTTGATCATGTCGCGCAATAGATCCTGCAAGGTCACCGTATTGTTGAATCGCGGCAGCGTTCCCTCCAGATTGGGAACCTTGGTCGCCGTGTCCCTGGGTATCGCAGTCAGCGGTAGCGGGTCCCCGGGCACCTGCTTTTTCCCTCCCAGGGAACCCAGGGCCAACTGATTCAGCGCACCGGTGGTATCCAGTTGGGTGTTTTCACCCTGATACACCGGAATCGCGGCGGTCACGCCGGGACCTTGATAATTCACCCTTCCGGAATCGACGAAGACTGCGGAAGTGGTATCCGTTTTTTCCACGACCACCTTGTCCGCGGTCGTCTGGGTGACGATGGATCCCACGGTCGCCTGGTTGGACGACACCACGGAAATGGTGATGTTGGCCGCGGGAGCGGCAATCTCCACGGTGCCCTTGGCGACCTCGAGTTGAGGCTGGTTGTTGACCGTTCTGATGACCAGTTGGGCCGCTCCCACCTGGTCCGTGTATTGCAGCGTCGTCGTGCCTGAAGTGAAGCTCACGGGTGCGAGCGTCTCCAGTTTGACCAGGGCATTTTCCGGCGCCGCAGAACTGATTACGATCGGCTTGGTCGGGTCCTGGTCCGTCACCACTAGAGCGCCCGTGGTGTCGACACTCACACCAGTGCCGGGGTTCGATATCACGTCCTCGGGCTTGGTTATCGGGGTCACCGTGCCACTCGGCGTCACGATGGGGGCGTTGACGGTAACTGATGCGGTAGCCGTCTTGGCAATGCCATTTTCGGTATAGGTCGCGGTGACGGTAACCGCGGTATCGGCCGCCACGTTGCCAGCAGTCAAATCGGACGCGGATACGTTAAGCGCCGAGGTATCGCTTGACGATAGGGTCGAGGTGACTACCTTGGTGGTTTCATCGGCGTAAGTCGCCGTGACAGTACAAATTCCCGATGTTCCAGAGGTAATTGAAAGTGGGCAGGACAGTTCGATTTTGGACAGGGCTGCGGATGCCTTAGTCGTCGTGGCCGTGACCGACGCTGTCTGTGACGAGCAGTTGTTTGCTTCATCACAGGCTGCCAATGCAAAACTATACGGCGTTGATTCCTGTAGCCCCGCAACGCCTGTTTCGGTCACATTTCCCAGGATCGCGGCCAATATCCCGTCCCGATAGAGTTTGTATGATGCGACACCTACGCTGTCGCTAGATGCCGTCCATGCAAGATTGATCTGGGCGGAACCGGACGCCGTTGCGGTCAAACCGCCAGGAACGGTCGGGGCCTGATTGTCAGCAAACCCCGTGGCGAGGGCAATCTGAACGGGACTGGATTGCTTGTTTCCTGCTCCGCTCGTGCCGTCACCGAGCTGGCCGATGACGTCATCACCCCAAGCCCACAAGCTTCCATCCGACTTGAAAACCAAGGTGTGCGAGTCGCCCGCTGCAAGCGAGGTGACGCCAGATGCTATCTGTATTGGGCTGCTCTGATTGACCAGACTACCGTCGCCGAGTTGACCATAGTCCTTGTTATAACCCCACGCCCATAATGTGCCGTCGGTCTTAAGCGCTACCGTGTGCGCCGCACCTGCGGCCACCAGGGCAAATCCTGTGCCGACCTGGAGCGGGAGATTCTGAGCGGTCGTAGTCGCAGTACCGTTACCAAGCTGCCCAAGTCCGTCCGAACCCCATGCCCAAAGAGTACCATCGGCCTTCAAGGCGAGTGAATGTGATTGGCCTGCGGCAATCGAAGTGAAGCCGGCGCCGACTTGTACCGGGCTGGTCCGGCGGGTGGAGCTCCCGTCACCGAGTTGGCCGCTACTGTTATATCCCCAAGCCCACAGAGTGCCGTCATTCTTCAGTGCGAGCGTGTGCTGATAGCCGGCCGCAATGGATACGAAATTCGAGTCCGTGCCTATCCTTTGCGGCGATAGACGCTGGGTTGTGGTCCCGTCGCCGAGTTGTCCGTTGGCGTTATAGCCCCACGCCCACAGGCTACCATCGCTCTTGAGTGCCACGGTGTGCTGCTCGCCCGCGGCCACGGACGAAAACCCACTACCGATCGACAGCGGGATGTTGCGGTCAGTGGTTGTACCATCGCCCAGTTGTCCGAAAGCGTTGGAACCCCATGCCCAGAGGGTATGGTCCGGTTTGAGCGCAAGCGTATGCTTATAGCCCGCCGCCACCGCGCTAAATCCTGAGGAGACTTGCTTTGGCAGGTAACTGGCAAAGTAGCTGCCGTCGCCAAGTTGTCCTTCGCTATTCCGTCCCCAAGCCCACAAGCTGCCGTCGGAGTTGATGGCAAGTGTGTGGTAGCGCCCCGCCGTTACCGCCATGGCAGATTGGGCTGTCAGCAACAACAAGAGCAGGATCAATGCACTGCATCGATTTCGGAAATGCCCTGGATGCACCGGACTAAGAAAAGCAAAAAACGAATCGGAGGAGCAAATATTCTTCATGGTATTGTCACTCTCACGCGAATGGTCGCTGCCAAAAGGAAATCACCGTTTCTTTATAGCAATTTTTCCAAGTCCTTCAAAGGCATGTTGGGCCTTGATCGATCACGGGGAGCACACCGTTTGCGGCTCGACAGTTGTACCCCGGCCAATAATTCGACAATTAGGGACATTCTTCGAACCCTTCCGTCACTCCCACTCGATGGTCGCCGGCGGCTTGCCCGAGATGTCATACACCACGCGGTTGATTCCGCGAACTTCGTTGATGATTCGATTCGATACCTTCGCCAATAGGCTGTGCGGCAATTCGGCCCACTGCGCAGTCATGAAATCTTGCGTCTGCACGGCACGCAGGGCCACCACGTATTCATAGGTCCTGCCGTCCCCCATCACCCCGACAGACTTTACCGGCAGGAATACCGCGAAAGCCTGCGAGGTCTTGTCATACCAGTCCGCGGCACGCAATTCGTCGATAAAGATCGCGTCGGCGCGACGCAGCAAATCCGCGTATTCCTTCTTGACCTCGCCGAGTATCCTTACGCCCAAGCCCGGGCCGGGAAACGGATGGCGATACACCATTTCGTGCGGTAATCCCAACGCCACCCCAAGCTCGCGCACCTCATCCTTGAACAATTCTCGCAACGGTTCCAGTAGCTTTAGATGCAAGGTGTCAGGAAGCCCTCCCACATTATGATGGCTCTTGATGGTATGGGTCTTCTTGCTCTTGGCGCTGGCCGATTCGATCACGTCCGGATAGATGGTGCCCTGCGCCAGCCACCTGGCCTGCGGTAACTTGCCGGCCTCGACCTGAAAAACCTCGACGAACTCCCGACCGATAATCTTGCGCTTTTGTTCGGGCTCGCTCACTCCCTTGAGATGCCCCAGGAATCGCTCCGACGCATCGACGTGGATGACTTTGACGCCCAGGTTGCGAGCGAATGTCTGCATTACCTGTTCGGCTTCATTCAGTCGCAACAATCCATTATCGACAAAGACGCAGGTCAATTGATTGCCGATCGCCTGATGCAGCAGCGCTGCTACTACGCTGGAGTCTACGCCGCCCGACAAACCCAGGATCACTTCGTCTTTCCCCACCAAGGCACGAACGCTGGCCACAGCCTCGGTCACGTACTCGGGCATTTTCCAGTCGCCGCGGCAGCCGCAGATTTCATGCAGGAACCGCCCAAAGATGTCCTTGCCGCGCAGCGTATGGGTCACCTCCGGATGGAACTGCACTCCGTAGAAGCGCCTCGTTTCGTCGGCCATGCCGGCGATAGGCGTCGCCGGATTGGAGGCAATCAGTTTGAAGCCCGGAGGAATCTCGGTGACCTTGTCGCCATGGCTCATCCACACGTCCAGCAGACCGTGCCCTGCGCCATTGACACGATCCTGGATGCCTTCCAACAACTTCGAGTGGCCTTGTGCGCGAATCTCGGCATAGCCGAACTCGCGCCGCTGGGCATTTTCTACCCTGCCGCCCAACTGTTCTGCCATGGTCTGCATCCCATAGCAAATGCCTAGAACCGGGATGCCCAGCTTGAACACGATGTCCGGTGCACGTGGCGTCTCATTCTCATAGACGGAATTCGGGCCGCCGGAAAGAATGATCCCCTGCGGATTGAACTCACGGATGAAAGCTTCGGACACATCGTTGGGATGAAGTTCGCAATACACCTGCTGTTCGCGGACGCGACGCGCGATAAGCTGGGAATACTGGGCGCCGAAATCGAGGATGAGAATCTTCTGGTGTGCCATAGTCAATCTCTATAAGTCAAAAGGGCGGCATTCCGCCGCCCTTGCCAACACTGGAATGATCATTCGACGTGATAATTGGGTGCTTCCTTGGTAATCTGGACGTCATGAACGTGCGACTCACGGATACCGGCCGAAGTGATTTCAACGAACTCAGCCTTGGCGCGCATTTCATCAATCGTCTTGCAGCCGACATAACCCATCGACGAACGAAGTCCGCCCATGAGTTGATGGATCACCGCGATGACCGGTCCCTTGTAGGGAACTCGGCCTTCGATACCCTCGGGCACCAGCTTTTCGATATTCGCGTCGCTGTCCTGGAAATAGCGATCCGCTGCACCGTCCTTCATGGCGCCGAGACTGCCCATGCCGCGGTAGGCCTTATACGAGCGCCCCTGGAAAAGCACGGTTTCCCCCGGCGCTTCCTCGGTGCCGGCGAACAAGCCGCCCAGCATCACTGAATTGGCGCCGGCGGCAATGGCTTTGGAGATGTCTCCCGAATAGCGGATGCCACCGTCGGCAATCATGGGGACGCCAGTTCCAGCGAGCGCCTTGGAAACATTATCGATTGCGGTGATCTGGGGCACGCCCACTCCGGCAACAATTCGCGTCGTGCAGATGGAACCGGGGCCGATTCCGACTTTCACACCGTCGGCCCCATGATCCACCAGCGCTTTCGCGGCCGAAGCGGTGGCAATGTTGCCCCCGATGACTTCGACTTGCGGAAAATTCTTCCGGACCCATTCGACTCGCGACAGGACACCCTGGGAATGTCCGTGGGCGGTATCGACCACCAACACATCGACCCCGGCCTCGGCCAGCATTGCAGCACGCTCCTCGGTTCCCTCGCCGACGCCGATTGCGGCACCGACCCTCAGATGGCCGAGTTCGTCCTTGCAGGCAAACGGATATTCGGAAGACTTCAATATGTCCTTGACGGTCACCAGGCCGCGCAATTCGAAATCATCGTTGATCACCAATACGCGCTCCAACCGATGCTTATGCATCAATGCCTTGGCCTCGTCGGTCGAAGTACCTTCCTTGACGGTAATAAGCCGGTCGCGAGGGGTCATGATGTTCATGACCGGCTGGTCGAGGTTGATCTCGAAGCGCAGATCGCGGTTAGTCACGATGCCAACCACGCGTCCGCCATCCACCACCGGAACGCCGGAAATCTTATGCTGCCTGGTCAGGGCCAATACGTCACGCACGGTCATGGTCGGCGCGATGGTGATCGGGTCCTTCAGTACCCCCGACTCGAACCGCTTGACCTTGGCAACTTCCGCGGCCTGGCTCTTCGGCGCAAGATTCTTGTGAATAATGCCAATACCGCCTTCCTGCGCCAAGGCGATCGCCAAACGTGATTCGGTAACCGTATCCATGGCGGCCGAAACCAGCGGCAAATGAAGCTGAATCTTGCGCGTCAGTTTGGTGGTGAGATTGACGTCGCGCGGCAGTATCGAAGAATGTGCGGGAATCAGGAGAACATCGTCGAATGTCAGCGCCTTGTGGAGAACTTGCATCTTCTTTCCTTCCTTCCAAAAACGCATTCTACTCGAAAACTGCGCTACGACTTTGAATGATATGCGATTTCGCAGCGACAATTCACCACAAAGAACAACCTTGGGCATCTCGTGAGCCCTTACGTTTACTGCGGTTGTCATCGTTTGTAATCGGTCGAACGCGAACAGGGGGCGGGATAGGAAGGCAAGGCGTCTCAGCCCGTGGCAGTCGCCGCCTCGCAATAAGAATTCAGGCGCTCCAGCTCACGCCGAAACTTTCCCATGTTAACCTCGATCGCCTTCCAGTCGCCGGCGTCGCCGGCGCGCTCCAGACGCTCACATACAGCGGCCAACGTGGTCGCCCCAACCGTTCGGCAAGCACCCTTGATACGCTCGGATGCGCTAGTGACCTGTCGAATATCGTGCCGCTCCACGGCATCCTTGAGCGTGACCGCATCATCATCGTTGACCCGCCGAAACTCGCTCAGAATCTCCATTTCGACCACCACATCGGCTCCGGATATCACCCTGAGGACCGATCGATCGATCGGCGCGGCAGCCTTTGCAACGTAAAGAAATCGAACCAGCTTCGCCTTCAGTCCCGCCACCGCCAGTCCCAGACTGAACGGTGGGCCGGCCGGCCGTCGCCGGGCCAGGCTTGACAGCACCAAAGTATGGTTCCTGATCAGCGCGTCCAGCTTGGCCGGCGTGATGGGTTTGCCGATCACACCGAGAACCCGGACGCCGCAATCCCGGGTCATCTGTTCGGCCGAATCGAGCAGCAATTCCTCGAGCCCGCTGGCGAGGATGATCGCGACCGGAATACCCACTTTGCCCAAGTGTCGCATGAATTCCATCCCATCCATGCCCGGCATGTCGAGGTCGCTGATGATGATATCGATCGGCGTTTCCGGCGCCATGACGATTTTCAGTGCCTCCCGGCCGTCAGCGGCCACCGCCACTTTGGTCGCGCCGAGTCCGGCCAGGATCCTCAACAATACACTGCGTTGAAATTCGTGATCCTCAACTGCCAGGAATCTCAGTTCGGCAATGTGCATGCCACAGCCTCGCAATGGGTATTGAGGCGTTCCAGTTCGTGCTGGAATTCCTTCATTTCCGCCGCGATCACCGTCCAGTCGCCCGCCCTGGCGGCATGCTCCAGGCGGGCGCTGACTGCGGCCAGCGCGGTGGCTCCGACAGTGTTGCTCGCGCCCTTGATTCTGTGGGAGGCAAGCGTCACTCGCTGAGTGTCGTGTTTGTTCACCGCGTCCTGGAGCATGGCGGCGTCATCGTCGTTGATGCGTCGGAAATCCATCAGGATTTCCTGTTCGATCGTCGCATCTCCGCCTGTAATCTCAGCGAGCACCGAACGATCGACCGAACTGGTCGATTCGACCAGCGGCAGCCATTGATCGAGCTTCTTTGCCAGATCCATGAGCCCAACTGGCTTGGCGAGATAGTCGTCCATCCCGGCGGCAAAGCAGTTCTCAGCCTCGCCTTCCAGTGCAATGGCAGTACAGGCGACAATAGGGATGCGCTTGCCGCCGTGCCCACGCTCGAGTTCGCGGATGGCGCGGGCGAGTTCGTAACCATTCATTTCCGGCATGTTGCAATCGGTGATGACGATCCCGAACCGTCCTGACTTCCACTGAGTCAGCGCTTTGACACCATCTTCTGTACATTCGGCGGCATAGCCCAGCATATTCACCTGACGCAAAAGTAGCGAACGATTCGTCGGGTGGTCGTCGACCAGCAGCACCAAGCTACCCTCCGCTTGGGCATGGGCAACATCAGGTGCCTTGCGGCGCGTCATGGGAACAGAGCTAGGTTTGCTTTGGCCGCCTCCCGAGTCCGATTCGACCAGAGTCTTCGGATCGGCGATCGGTAACGACAGCTCGAGTATCATGGTCGTTCCGGTGCCGAGCTCGCTGCCCATCTTGATCGAGCCGCCCATCAACTTTGCCAGCCGCTGGCAAATTGTCAGGCCGAGGCCCGTGCCACCGGAGTTGTGCGTGGTCTCGTCGCCAACCTGAACGAAGGGCTTGAACAAACGGGCCTGATTGTCCGGCGAAATGCCGATGCCGGTATCCTTCACCGAGAAACGCACTCTATCCTCGCCACTGCCATGGTTCACCAGTTTCGCGCTGATCTCGATGAGACCTTTGTCTGTGAATTTGAGTGCGTTGCTGACCAGATTGTTGAGGAT
>JBAYJH010000111.1:0-13657 GCA_041665185.1 Sterolibacterium sp. | reverse complement strand
CCTGGCCTGGGCAGCTACTCGGGTCAGTTTGGCTGGTCTTCCCGTGGGCAGTATGACAAGGAAATCGCCGATGCCGGCGCCAAGTTCGATCCGATTTTCGAGGCTTACAAGGGCCAGGACTTGATGAAGGTCGCCGTCGATCCCAAAGCCAGAGAGATGGGGCGGAGCTTGTTCCTCACTTATTGTGCGCAATGCCATGGATCGGATGCGAAAGGCGCCAAGGGCTTTCCCAATCTGACCGACAACGACTGGTTGTGGGGCGGCGAACCCGAGCAGATCAAGGCCACGATCCTCGGCGGCCGTGTCGGCGTCATGCCGCCCTACGGCGGCAACCCGGACGCCGTTGGCGGTCCCGCCGGCGCCAAGGAGCTTGCCAATTATGTGCGCTCGTTGTCCGGCCTTCCCAACGACAGCATTCTTGCCGCCAAGGGCAAGGAACGCTTCGCGGTCGTCTGCTTTGCCTGTCACGGGCCCGAGGGCAAGGGCAACGCGGCGACCGGTTGGCCTAACCTGACCGACAAGACCTGGCTGTATAGCAGCAAGGAAGAAACCATCATCGAGACCATCACCAAGGGTCGCACCAATACGATGCCGGCCCACAAGGACTTCCTCGGCGAAGCCAAGGTACATCTCCTGGCGGCCTACGTGTATGGCCTCGGCGGCGGCGTGAAGCCGGCGCCGGCCCCGGCGGCGGCTCCAATTCCAGCGGCGGCTGAACAACCTGTCGCTGCAAGCGGCGAAAAGAAGTAAAATTAAACTCCCCGGAAGAAAAACCGGGGAGTTTTTTTCTTTATAGAATTAGAGTTTTCTAATATATTGTAATGAATCAGGATCAGTCTATTCGCTCATCTCCGCCGGCGGGGCGCAAGCCTGGGCCGCAGGAAGCGCCGGCCGCGCCTCTCTACGAGGTCCATAAGAAGATCTATCCGCGCTCGGTCACCGGCTGGTTTGCGAACTGGCGCTGGGCGCTCGTCTGGCTTACCCAACTGCTGTTTTACGGGCTCTGCTGGCTACCCTGGAACGGGCGGCAGGCCGTGCTGTTCGACCTGGTCGAGCGCAAATTTTACATTTTCGGCCTGATCTTCTGGCCGCAGGACGTGATCTATCTGTCGGTGCTGCTGATCATCGCGGCATACGGCCTATTCCTGTTCACGGCCATCGGTGGGAGGCTGTTCTGCGGCTATGCCTGTCCGCAAACAGTTTACACCGAGATCTTTGTGTGGATCGAAGAAAAGATCGAAGGCAGCCGCTCGACCCGGATGAAGCTCGATCGACAGCCGATGAACGCCCGCAAACTGGCACTCAAGACCGCGAAGAACGCTGTCTGGATTGCATTTGCATTCTGGACCGGGTTTACCTTCGTCGGTTATTTCACCCCGATCAGGACCTTGTCGCTATCGGTCCTGAACTTCAGTCTCGGACCCTGGGAAACCTTCTGGGTCGTTTTCTATGGGTTCGCCACCTATGGAAACGCCGGCTACATGCGCGAGCAGGTATGCAAGTACATGTGCCCCTATGCGCGTTTTCAGAGCGTAATGTTCGATCCCGACACCCTGATAGTGACCTATGACAGCGAACGCGGAGAGCCGCGCGGTGCGCGCTCGAAGAAGCTCGACCACAAGGATGCAGGCAAGGGCGATTGCGTCGATTGCGGGATTTGTGTCCAGGTTTGTCCGACCGGCATCGACATCCGCAAGGGATTGCAGTACGAATGCATCGGGTGTTCCGCCTGCGTCGACGCCTGCGACCAAGTAATGGACAAGATGCAATATCCGCGCGGCCTGATTCGCTACTCGACCGAGCATGCCATCGAGGAGCATTGGGGGCGCAAGGAAATCCTGGCGCACTTGATCCGGCCGCGTATCGTGATTTACGGCGCGATCCTGGCGTGCATCGTGATTGCCGGGGCATACGGCATCGCCACGCGCCTGCCGTTGAAGGTCGATGTCATCAGGGATCGCAACAGCTTGTCGCGTGAAGTCGACAACGGCCTGATCGAGAATCTCTATCGCCTACAGATCATGAACGTCAGTGAAGCCAAGCATAGTTATGCGATCAGTGTCAGCGGACTGGATGGCATCGATATCGCGTCCGAGCGCACTGTCGAGGTACCTGCGGCCGGGGCGCGGGTGGTGCTGGTGCCCGTGCGGGTGCCGCCTGAATCCGGCAAGAAGGGATCGAATCGGATTTATTTTGACGTCAAGGCTGTCGGCGACGAGAACGTCGCGGTGCATGAGAAAGCCACCTTCCTGATGCCATGACGGAAAAGCCGATGCAAATTCCCGCAAACTCAGCGCCATGGTATCGCCACCGCTGGCCCTGGTTGCTGATGGCCGGACCGGGCCTGGTGGTGGTGGCGAGCTTCATCACGCTGTGGCTGGCGATAGTCTCCAGCGATGGGCTGGTGACCGACGAGTACTACAAGAAAGGTCTGGCCATCAACCAGACCCTCGCGCTCAGCGAACGCGCCAAGACGCTTGGACTTATGGCCGGCTTGCGCTTTACGCTGAGCACGGTGAGCGTCAGGCTGAGCGCGGAACAAGCGGGTTTTGCGCCCCCGGCAAGACTGAGAGTGACGATCAGCCACCCGACCCGCGCCGGGCTCGACCAGAGCCAGGAACTGACGCTTAAGGATGGATACTACAGCGGTCCGTTTCGGCTGCCGGCGGCCGGTCATTGGTTGGTCCTGGTGGAAGACGAGGCCAAGACCTGGAGAGTATTGGGGAACGTCATCCTTCCTGCCGCGGGGGAGACGCTATTGGGTGGAGGGGATGTTGCCGGTTCGCCGGCAGCCAAAACCAAATAATCTATCCATCTAAATGGTTTAGATATAAAATGAAACCAGTTATCCTCAAGGAGAACAGAATGAGACAGTTGATTTGGATTCTGTGGCCCTCATTTGTCGTTGCTGGTTTTGCCGAAGTGGCATTCTTCACCTTGATAGATCCCCAGGAGCTATACCTGTTTGGCGAGCCAACGCATTTTTCCAGGACGGCGACCTACTCGATCGGTTTCTTCTGCATCTGGGCCGTATGCGCCGCCTCCAGCATGTTCACCTGCTTCATCCAGCGCAGTTCCGAGGAAGTCAATCGCTGCACCATCGCCGCGACTTGCAAGGGCCGTGTCCTTACCCGCGATTAGCCACAGCCGGGATGCGCGGGACGTTGGCCCGCCGCGATCATCGATAGACCAGCACCGGCGTCTTGGAGTGAGTCAGCACCTTCTGGGTTTCACTCCCCAGCAATAATCCGCTGATTCCTCTGCGGCCATGCGAGGACATGAAAATTAGATCGCAGCTTGCCGATGTCGCGGCTTCGATGATCGCCTCGTAGGGAATGTCGCTGACGGTGCTGACCGAAGCGCAATCCACCCCTGCTGCGCTGGCGGCCGATTCAGCCGCGCCGAGTATCTCCTTGGCTTGTTTATCGGCCATCTCCGCGAATCTCTCCGGTGTTGTCGGATCGATCAGCGCACCTTCGCCGTAGTAAGCCACCGGATAGTCGGGTTTGGCATAAAAAAAAGTAAGCTTCGCGCCGATTTCCTTGGCAAAAACCACTGCGCGCTTAACGGTGTCGGTCGAAAGCGTCGAGCCATCGGTCGGGACCAAGATATGCTTGAACATGTCATTCTCCCTGGCAAATGTGAAGCTGAAGTTCCATTATAGGTAAGGCTTGCATGCCTTGCTTGACGCAGATCAATCGCCGCCAGAGCTTGCTTGACCCAGATCAAAGCCTCCCGGCTCGCGCCGCGCATCATCACACCTTATCATGCAACTCACATTTTACGGTGCCGCGGCAGAGGTCACCGGTTCCTGCTATCTTGTCGAGGCCGAAACCGGTGCCTCGAAGAAGCTTCGATTCATATTTGATTGCGGCATGTTTCAGGGCGGGCGAGAATCCTATCGGAAGAACCTCTCCGCTTTGGGGTTCGGCGTATCCCATGTCGACTTTGTAGTGCTCAGTCACGCTCACCTCGATCACTCGGGCCTGTTGCCAAGGCTGACCGCCTTGGGATATCACGGGCCGGTCTATGTAACGCCGGCAACGGCCGATCTATTGCGGGTAATGTTGCTGGATTCCGCCCATATCCAGGAAAAGGAAGCCGAGTGGGAGAATCGCCATTTTCACGGTCGCCATGCCAAGCGCGGCTGGGAACGCGCGCCCTTATACACCGTGGCGCAAGCCCAGGTTTGCCTGAAGCAGCTTCAATGCGTCGACTACGGCATCGAGTTTTCCCCGCATCCTGCGGTTCGCTGCGCATTCCGCGACGCCGGCCACATTCTCGGCTCGGCCATCACCGAAATCTGGATCGAGGAGTCTGCGAAACATGGGAGAGCGAGCAGAAAACTGGTCATGTCGGGCGATCTCGGCCAGCCCATGCGGCCTGTGTTGCGCGATCCGGAGCCGATCAGGAACGCCGATATTCTGTTGATCGAGTCGACTTATGGAAACCGCTCGCACAAGCCGCTGGCGGCAACGGAGGACGAACTGGTCCAGGCGATCGACACCACGCTGCACACGAAGGGCGGCAATGTCATCATGCCGGCATTCTCGGTCGGGCGAACTCAGGAAGTCCTCTTCGTCCTGACCGATCTGGTTCGACGCGAGCGACTCCCGCCGTTGAATATCTATGTCGATTCCCCTATGGCGATTTCGGCTACCGAGTTGACCATCAAGCATCGACACCTGCTCGACGCGGAAACTCGCGCCTTGATTGATTGGCAGCACCAGCATCCAGACCAGCCGCGCATCCGCTTTATCCAGGACGTACAGGATTCCATGGCGTTGAATGAAATCCGCGGTGGTGCCGTGATCATTTCCGCCAGCGGTATGTGCGATGGCGGAAGGATCAAGTATCACTTGCAGCACAATTTGTCGAGGCGGGAATGCTCGGTGGTCATCACCGGCTTTCAGGCCGCTGGTACCCTGGGTCGGCGGCTGGTTGACGGCGCCCGACGCGTTCGGTTGTTCGGCGAAGAGGTTGCGGTACACGCGGACATCTTTACCATCGGTGGCCTATCGGCGCATGCCGACCAGGAAAGCCTGCTGGGTTGGCTGAGCAATTTCTCCAGGCCGCCGCAACACTGCTTCGTAGTACATGGCGAGGCAGAAGCCGCCGCGGCATTTGCCTCAGCTATTCGTCGGCGTCTGGGTTGGCCAGGCGTGGTCGTGCCGCATTTCGCCGAAGCATTCGAATTCGTGGATTAAGGAGTGGATCATGAGCATCAATCAAAAACCTCCATTGTCGCCGCAGGCCGCTTGGCACGCCGTGCATCAGGCGATCGAGAACAATGTCGACCCGATGGGAATGGCGACGCCATTGCTGCATGCACAAATGGCATGGTTGGCACACCCGCAGGAGTTGGCCGACGAGATGGCCAAGTTCTCGTCGGATCTGGCGGCGCTGCAATGGCATTCGTGGCAGCGCTCCCTGGGTATGCCAAGCGACGACCTGGTCAAGCCACATGCCGACGACACGCGTTTCAGCGATCCTCAATGGCAGGATACAGCCAGCTGGGATATTGCCAAGGAATGGTACCTGTTGTTCACCCACCAGATGCAGGACATGCTCTATGAAACACCCGGGATGTCGAACAAGGATCGCCGCCGCGCCGCCTTCTGGTGGCGCAAGTGGTTAAACGCCGTGGCGCCGACCAATTTCCTGTGGACCAATCCCGTAGCCATACGCAAGGCGATCGAGAGCAACGGTGACAGCTTGGTCAAGGGCATGCAGAACTTTCTGGGGGACCTCAAGGCGGGCACGGTGCGCATGACCAACCCGGACGACTTCACTGTCGGCAAGAATCTCGCGACGACGCCGGGCAAGGTGGTGTTCAGGAATCACTTGCTCGAAGTGCTGCATTACACCCCGACCGTGGCAAAGAACTTCGAGAAACCGATCGTGATCATCACGCCGTGGATCAACAAGTACTATGTCCTCGATCTGACACCGAAGAAGAGCATGATCAAGTTTCTGCTTGATCAGGGCTATAGTGTTTTCATCACCAGTTGGAAGAATCCCGATCAAAGCATGCGCGACGTGCGGTTCGATGACTACATCACCGAGGGCGTCGGTGCCATTGTGGAAACAGCTCGCGCCATCAGCGGCGCGAAGCAGGTGCATGCCGTCGGTTACTGCATCGGCGGAGCGGCGCTGGCTACCTATATGGCCTGGGCCAACCGCCGCTATGCCGCAGATCAGGTCCCGGTGGGGACTGTGACCTTCTTCACCACCCTCGTCGATTATCACAAGCCGGGTGATATCGAGGTGTTTCTGGACGAAAGCAGCTTCAAGTGGCTGTCCAATGCCATGAATGAGAAAGGCTTTCTCGACGGCAGCGAAATGGCCAGTGCCTTCCGCTTGTTGCGCTCCAACAGCCTGGTCTGGCACTACGTGGTGCACGGCTACCTGTATGGCGAAAAACCGCCACCGTTCGATGTGCTCTACTGGAACATGGATACCACGCGCATGCCGGCTGCCATGCACCAATGGTACCTACGCGAGTTCTACCTCAATAACAACCTGATCAAGAAAGATGCCTTGGTGGTCGCAGGTCAGGAGATCGACCTGGAGCGGATCGTTCAACCGTGCTACGCGGTTAGCGCCGAGGACGACCACGTCGCGCCGTGGCGGCAGACTTTTCGCATCAACAATGTCGTGTCCGGTCCTAAGCGCTTCGTGCAGTCAAGCTCGGGGCATATCCTCGGCATCGTCAATCCGGTCGTCGATCCGCCCAAGCGTGAATACCGGGTTGGAGTCGCCGAAAGGCATGACACGCCGGATACCTGGCGAGCCCGGGCTGAATTGTGTCCCGGCAGTTGGTGGGAAGACTGGATGAACTGGTTGAAGCCGCAGTCAGGCAAGCTGGTGAAGGCCGGGCCGGTTGCGACCCAAACCTACCCGGCGCTATCCGATGCACCGGGAACCTATGTGCTGGAAGCTTGAAGGAAGCGCAAGCATCTTTTAGCCAATTCGGCGGAAGGAAGGGACGACAAAATGGCGACTGGGAATCAGCGTGGACGACAACTCCGGCGCATCGTTCGCATCAACGAAGAGATCAAGGCCGTCATTGCGACGGCCTTTACCATCAACCTGATGGCGATGAACGCGATATTCCTGGCGAAACGCGCGGGCACCGCCGCGCTGGGCTTCGGGGTTCTATCCAACGAACTGCGCCGGTTTGCCATCGACCTGCAGAAGCAAATGGCCCTGCTGAGTGAATTGACCTACGACAGCGTCAGCACGGTGACCGCGCTGCTCAAGCAGGCACGCCTGAACCAGGTGCTCGAAGATACCCTGGGCGCCTGTCGCGGCTTCGGCCAGAGTCTGCTTGAGGATGCGCTGAACACGCGACTGAACGGGGTACTCGCCGAAAAGCAGGCGCAAAGCGATGCGATCAATCGGCGGCTCTCCCAGATGATCACCGACACCGTTCAACTGGTCGAACTGGGAAGTGTGCTGGCACGTTCAGCGAAGATTGAAGCGGCTTATGGCGGCACCCTGTCGGTTTCGTTGACCCAGGTATCCACCGATTTCGAACAAAGCATCGGTGAAATTCAACGTTCTCTGGAAAAATTGACCAAACACCATCTTGAGGAGTCGGCGGCATGAAGACCACCCAAACCATCTTTGAAGATGACGGGCATAAATGGATCGCCATCGTGCGCGATCCGAAGCGTCCGGATTACATCATCGACACCAATGAATATCTGATCGTCCACGATGACGAAGCCATATTGTGCGACCCCGGCGGCAGCGAAATATTTCCTGCGGTGTTCTCTGCGCTCAGCGCCGAATTCGATCCCAGCCGCATCCGCGCATTGTTCTCCTCGCACCAGGATCCGGACATCATTTCTTCCCTGTCGATGTGGCTGGAGTTCAATCCCGAGATCAAGTGTTACCTGAGTTGGTTGTGGGCGGGCTTTGTGTCGCATTTCGGCGGCACGGAAAAAACCTTCGTGGTTATCCCCGATCAGGGCATGGATATCTTTGTCGGCGGCTTGCGCTTGCAGGCGCTCCCGGCCCATTACCTGCATTCCTCGGGTAACTTGCATCTGTATGATCCTAAAGCAAAAGTTCTATTTAGTGGGGATGTCGGCGCGGCCCTGTTGCCGGCCGGCGAAGACAACCTGTTCGTCGAGAACTTCGATAGCCATATTCACTATGCAGAAGCATTCCATCGGCGCTGGATGGGCTCGAACAAGGCCAAGCGCGACTGGTGCGAGCGGGTGTCGCGACTCGAAATAGACATGCTTTGTCCGCAGCACGGGGCAATTTATCAGGGTGATGATGTGAATCGTTTCATCGACTGGTTCGCCAATCTGGAAGTCGGCATCCTCAAGACCTGATTTTTGGAATATTGATGAACGTCAATGTCACGGCTGCAACCAGTCGCAACAATGGGCACATCATCATTCTTAACGGTCCGAGACTTCATGAGCCAAGTCAGCCAGATATTGCCAGCCCATCATAAACACTGCGATGAACTGTTTGCCATAGCCGAGGAAGCCGCACAAACAGGCGATTGGGCCGCCTGTGGCGAGCAGTGCGGCCGTTTCGTCGGCGCGATGCTGGCGCACTTCGAGGCCGAGGAAGGTCTGCTCTTTCCGGCATTCGAGTCCGTCACCGGGATGAGCGGAGGGCCAACCCAAATAATGCGCATGGAGCATAGCCAGATGCGCGAACTCTTCAGACAGCTGGAAGCGGCCCGGTGCGCGCAGGATGCGGAGACGTTTGCGGGAGTCGCCGAAACGCTGCTGATCTTGATGCAGCAGCACAACATGAAGGAGGAGAACATTCTCTACCCGATGTGCGACCAGGCACTTGGGGCGCAGGGAGCACAGTTGGTCAGCGCGTTGAACGCGCGCCTGGAGCAAGGCTGATGGCTGCCCAACGCGTCATCGATGGCCGCGACCTGCTGCCGCCGGAACCACTCGAACTGACGCTGGCGGCGCTGGATACGCTGGCACCCGGGGAGGAGTTGCTGCTGCTGCTGAACTGCGAACCGCATCCGCTGTACGCCATCCTTCAACGTAATGGTTATAGCTATAGCAGCGAACCACGCGAGGACGGTGCCAAGGCAATCCGCATCAGCAAGAAATAATCGCCTCGCCGCCAGGTTCAGCCATTTCCGATGCACGCCAACTTGTCGTTCGAACAAGCGCCGCCAATCTCGGTGCCTTTCCGGTTCTTCCTGACCGCGCCATGGTTTGGCGCCGCCGCCGGCCTACTGCTGGCCGGGCTGGGCCCGGAAGCATTGGAATCGCGCTGGTCGCCCGGCGCGCTGGCGCTGAGCCATTTGCTCACGGTTGGGTTCATGCTCCAGGTGATGTGCGGCGCATTGCTGCAATTCATCCCGGTCGCAACCGGCGGCAACGTCTGGCGGCCGCGCTGGGTGGCAAGCCTGGTGCATCCGTCGATCGCCATTGCGGCCGTGTTTCTGGCGTCGGGATTTGCCTTGAGTCAACCGCTGCTGTTTCAAATTGCCGCACCGGTGTTTGCTGTCGCCTTGGGCGGATTTATTGCGGTGGTGATCGTTTCATTGCTCGGCACACCGGCACAGGGCATGACCATCCAGGTGCTGCGACTGGCGCTATTCGGGCTGGCGGTCACCTCGATGCTCGGTGTCAGCCTGGCCGTGGCGCTGGGCTGGCAGGCAGATATTCAAGCGGGCTGGCCGCTGCTACAGATCAGCAATGTCCATGCCGCATGGGGACTTGGCGCCTGGGCGTTGATGCTGGTGATCGGAGTGTCCTACCTGGTGGTGCCGATGTTTCAGCTGACCCCAACGTACCCGATTTGGCTGACACGTCTGCTGCCTTTCGGGATTCTCTTGGCGGTCGGTTTGTGGTCATTGCAACTCGGCGTGGACAGCGACCGTGTTCAATCATGGCTGTCGGTCGTTGCGTTGGGAGGGCTGCTGTTGGCAGCCCTGTATGCCGGCACCACGCTTAGCCTGCAAGCACGGCGGCGTAGGCGTCTGACCGACATAACGTTGGTCTTCTGGCGCGGCGCCATGCTGGCTTTGCTGGGATTCGCCGTGTCGTGGATCGCCTTGGAGATATTTCCGACACTCGCCGAGCATCCGCGCGCGCCGGTTTGGCTGGGTGTGCTGGCCTTGCCCGGAGTGTTCGTGTCCGTCATCAGCGGGATGCTCTACAAGATCGTGCCTTTCCTCAACTGGCTGCATCTTCAGCGCTTGGACGGACTCAAGGTCTTGCCGCCGAATATCAGGCAAATGCTGCCGGAAAAGCATATGCGTCGACAAATGAGGCTGCATTTCGCGTCAGTCGCCCTCCTGCTGGGGGCGGTGTTGTGGCCGCCTTTGACTACTCTGGCGGGTTTGACTTTCGCCGCATCCTGCCTCTGGCTGGAGTGGAACCTGATCGGAGCGGTTCGGCTGTACCTCGCCTTCAGCAGACGCGCAATGCTTGACTAGGGCCCGGGCTATTGGTCAAACTCACGCAGACGTTTGATGTCGTGTATGGTGATTTCCTTGCCGCGCACCGAAATCAGCCTGGCCTCGGCGAGGTCATGGAAAATCCGCGAGAGTGTTTCGGGCGTCAGATTCAGGCGCGATGCGACGACTTGCTTCGAGGTTGGCAGGGCAACGGTCTTTTCCCCTTCGCAATCGGCTCCCGCTTCGCAATGCTGCAACAAAAAGCCGATCACGCGTTGAGTGCTGGAGCGCGACGAGTAGGATTCGACATCCTGCACCAGCGCATGCAGGCGCAACGACAGGCCCGCCAGCATACGCCGCGCGAATGAGGGATCGTGTTCCAGCAAATCGAATACGGCATTCTTGGAGATATGCAGGAGCAAGGTATCGGCCAACGATTCGGCGAAAACCGGGTAAGGACGATCCATGAACATCACCGCTTCGCCGAAACATTGCCGGGGACCGAGAATGTCGACGACTTTCTCGTTGCCCTGGCTGGAAGGGAAGGCGAGCTTGACCTGGCCGAATACAATGACAAAAAATCCTCGCGGCGGATCGCCCTTCTGGAACAGCATTTCGCCCTTGGCAAGCCGCTTCTCACGGGTGCCCGCGGCGATATGCGCAAGCTGTTCCGCCGAGAGTTCGAGGAACAGAGGCAGATGCGATAGCATTTGGGGAACGTCGATTGCTCGATGCTGGGCTTGGTGTACCGGCGCTTCGTCCTTATCGGGTTGCATCAGGCATTTCCTTTGGAGTTGAAGCCATGACCTATTTTCTCGCGATTAAGAGCCTGCATATTGCCTGCGTGGTGTTGAGCGGTTGCGGTTTCTTCCTGCGCGGGATACTGATGTTGAACGACTCGCCCATTCTCGAAAAGCGCTGGCTGAAGATATTGCCCCACGCCAATGATACCGTCCTGTTGGCGGCGGCGCTGGCGCTGACCTTGAAGACCGGCTGGTATCCCTTTGTCGATGCCTGGATTACCGCCAAAGTGTTCGGCCTGATCGCCTATATCATCCTCGGTTCGCTGGCACTCAGGCCGGGTCGTGGCAAGCGCGTGCGCCTGGTCAGTTGGCTGGCGGCGCTGGCGGTATACGGCTACATAGTTTCCGTTGCATTGCTGCACGATCCGCGCGGCGCGTTTGGATTACTGACCTCAGTCAGCCTACCTGGTGGTTGAGCAGATCCTTGAGGCCCGCGTGGTCGAGAATGACGATGTGTTTTTGCTGGACGCTGATCAAGCCGTCTTCCTGAAAATGAGAGAAGGCGCGGCTGACGGTCTCGAGTTTCAGTCCAAGATAGGAGCCGATTTCGTCGCGCGTCATGCGCAGGTGGAACTCGGCGGGTGAATAGCCGCGCGCGGTGAAACGCTGCGACAGGTTGAGCAGGAACGCCGCCAACCGCTCTTCGGCTCGCATGGTCCCCAGGAGCATCATGACGCCATGGTCGCGAACGATTTCGCGACTCATGACCTTGTGGAAATGGTGTTGTAGCGTCTTGATTTCGCGCGAAAGACTCTCCAACTGGCTGAAAGGGATGATGCAGACTTCGCTGTCTTCCAGCGCCACCGCGTTACAGGTGTGCGTTTCGCCGCTGATCCCATCCATGCCGAGGATCTCTCCCGCCATCTGGAAACCGGTGACCTGGTTGCGGCCATCCTCAAGCAGCACGTCGGTCTTGAAAAATCCGCTCCTGATGGCATAGATGGACTCGAAGGTCTCGCCGGCACGGTATAGATGCTGTTGGCGCTTGATGCGGCGCCGCGCACCGACCGCACTGTCGAGCAGATCGACTTCGTGCTCCGATAAGCCAAACGGCAAGCACAATTCGCGCAGGTTACACAGAGAGCACGCTGCCTTGAGCGATGTCAATGTCAGTGGAATAATGTGCTTTTCGGGCTTGTGCATATTTCTTCGATCAACTTGGGTAGCTGTTTGATCTGTGTCAACGCGTCATATACACTGTTGCGGCATCTTGTATCATGGTGCGTCGACACCTGTTTATTCTTTACTACCATTGCTGATGACCACTAATTTCCAAGAACTGATCTTTGATCCTCAAGTCATTCGTCGCTTCGACGTGAATGGGCCACGCTACACGTCATATCCGACCGCCGACCGCTTCGTCGACACCTTTGACGCCGATGCTTATCGCATGTGGCTGGGCCGGCGCACCATCGGGGGGATCAGCCGACCGTTGTCATTATACGTCCACATTCCCTTCTGCAACACCATCTGCTACTACTGCGCGTGCAACAAGATTATCACGAAGGATCACGGCCGATCGGCCAAGTACCTGAAGTACTTGGGTAAAGAGTTGGCAATGCAAGCTGCGGCGCTCGAAGGAACGCGCGACGTGGTGCAACTGCACTGGGGCGGCGGCACCCCGACCTTTCTCTCCAAGGACGAGATGCGCCGGTTGATGGATATGATCCGCGAGCACTTCCGCTTGATCCCAAATGGCGAATACTCGATCGAAGTCGATCCGCGCAAAGTCGACGACGCGACCGTGGCGCTGCTTGGCGAGCTCGGCTTCAATCGCATGAGCATCGGCGTGCAGGATTTCGACCCGGCCGTACAGCAAGCGGTCAATCGCATCCAGAGTCTCGAAGAGACCCAGCAGGTGATCGAGGCGGCGCGTGCCAACGGCTTCAAGTCGGTCAGCGTGGACCTGATCTACGGTCTGCCGAAACAGAATGTCATCAGCTTCAACCACACCCTTGAAGAGGTCATCCGGCTTTCACCCGACCGCCTGTCGATTTACAACTATGCGCATTTGCCCGCCCTGGCCAAACCGCAACGGCGCATCAGCGAGGCCGAGTTGCCTTCGCCGGACGCCAAGCTGCAAATTCTGCAACTGGCAATCCGGCGCTTGACCGATGCCGGCTATGTCTTCATCGGCATGGATCACTTCGCCAAGCCCGACGACGAGTTGGCGGTGGCGCAGCGCCAAGGGCGGCTGCACCGCAACTTCCAGGGATACTCGACCCACGCCGAGGCCGACCTGATGGCATTCGGTGTCTCATCCATCAGCAAGGTGGGGCCGTCGTATTGCCAGAATGTCAAGACGCTCGACGAGTATTACGAATCCTTGGATCGGGGCGTGTTGCCGGTGATGCGAGGCATCGAACTGACAGCCGATGACTTGTTGCGCCGGTCCATCATACAGGCTCTGATGTGTCATTTTGTGCTGTCGATCGAGGCTATCGAAATCGCCCAT
>JBAYJH010000110.1:0-13810 GCA_041665185.1 Sterolibacterium sp. | reverse complement strand
CCGAGTGTACCGATCAGCGCCGCGGCGAGAATCCCCGCGCCAAGCACGAGCAGGGATCGGGTCAGCGCCGAATAATGGGCGCTGTGCGGGATCTCAAGCACCGCCGACCACGGCGACACCTGCGACCTGACGACGAAACGGTGGCTGGTCGCCTCATCGCGGTTCACGTCGAAGCCGGGCGGCGCCTGGCGCGCAATGACTTCGCCCCGACCGTCCACCAGGGAAAGCGACCAGCCGGCCGGCAGTACCGTCTGTGCGACGCGTTGCTGAAAGTCCCGCGCCTCAAACGTCGACAGCATCAGCTGCTTCACCTTGCCCTCGCGCAGGACCGGTACCGCGACGGCGACCATCGTTTCCTTGGTGATCGGTCCGAGGAAGGTATCGCCCACGGCCGGTTGGCCGGTTGCCAGCGCCACGGGTGCGGCGGCGTTTCCCTTGACCTGCGGCAGCATCGGAAGTCTTGCCCCGAAGGGTGCGTTGGTGGAAAACAGCATCTGCCTGGCAGTGTCGGCAAAGACGACGTTGCCGCCGAAGTTTTTCGTGAGACCCTGCGCCTCGTCGTACAGATCCCTCCAGCGCCGCGAGTCGGCGGCCAGCGGCGACACCGCCAGCATGTTGAGGGCGTTGATGCGGGACTGCAGATGCTGATCGATCGACGTGACAAAGTTCTTCAACAGGTGTTGGCCCTCGTCCAATTGCGCCTGTTCCTGTGCCCGCAAGTTGGCGACGGCCAGCCAGATCCCCAGCAACAGCAATGGCGTCATGCACAGCCAGATCAGCCGCGCCAGGTGCGACGAGATCGGGCGTGGCTTCACGGCGGGCCTTCCGGCGCCGGCGCATCTGCGAAGCTCAAGGCATGGGGTGGCTCCCGCCCCAGTTCGCGCGCCAGCGCATTCACCTGCCGCTTGAGGTCGATCATGCGCAGTTCGCGGTCGACCGACTCGCGGTTGAAGCGTTCCAGTTCCTCGTTGCGATGCCGCAGTTGGTCCTCCGCGTCCCTGCGCTCCTGGATGTCTTCGAGTACTCCAACAATATAGTCGGGGTCGCCGTCGGCCTTGCGCACCAGCGTTACATTGACCCTTCCCCAGGTGACGCTGCCGTTCTGATGCACATACCTTTTTTCGCGGGTGAAGGACTTGAAATCGCCCGCCATCAAGCAGCGGACGAGTTGGCGGTCGGTCGGCGCGTCGTCGGGATGGGTGATGTCCGCGATGCCCAGGGACAGGAGTGCTTCCTTGTCGTGGCCGACGATCTCGCAGAACTTGTCGTTGAGTTGCAGGAACCGGCCGTCGATCGCCACCAGCGCCATACCCACCGCCGCCTGCGCGAAGGTAGCGGCGAAGCGGGCCTCGCTGGCGCCCAACTGATCGCTGTGGCGCCGCCGCTCCGCCAACAGGCCGTCAACGCGCACCAGCAGCTCGGCTACCGCAAAGGGCTTGGTCAGATAGTCCTGCACGCCAAGCTGGAGCATCTTCACGCGCAGGTCGTCGTCAGCCTTGGCGGTCAGCATCACGATCGGCACGCCGACCATCGCCGGCTCGTTGCGCAATGCCAGCACCATCGCGTCGCCGCTCATGACCGGCATCATCACATCCGCGATGATCAGGTCGGGGGCCAGCGCCAGTGCTTTCTCCAGCCCGGCGCGGCCGTCGCTGGCGCTGGCGATGCGGTAGCGCGGCCGCAGCGCGGCGGTGATGAAGCGGTTCATGTCCAAGTTGTCTTCGACGACCAGCACCAGCGGCGCGTCCTCGCCGGCGGTCGCTGGCGCGCCGGGGATCGCCAATTCCGCCAGCACCTGCCCGTCGAGCGCCGGATCGAGTTGGCTCGCGGTCTCGTGGAGGGTTGTGCCTACAGGTGCCCGGAGCGGCAGGCGCACGGTGAACAGCGCGCCGCCACCTGGCGCCGTGGCGACGCTCGTCGTACCGCCTTGCAGAGCGGTGAATTCGCGCACGATGGCGAGGCCGAGGCCGGTGCCGCCATGGCGGCGGTTCGCCGCGCCGTCGACCTGGCGGAAGCGCTCGAACACCGCCTCGCGCATCGCCTCCGGCACGCCGGGGCCGTTATCCGCCACTTCGAGCGAGGCATGGCCGTCCACTTCATGCAGGCGCACCGCGATGGCGCCGCCATCGGGAGTGAATTTGAAGGCATTGCCGAGCAGGTTGAGCAGGATGCGTTCCAGTTTTTCGCGATCCGCCTCGATGACCAGGGACGCTGGGGCGGCTATGTGGTATGCGATGCCGCGCTCGCGGGCTAGCGAATCGAAATTTGAACACAGGCCGCGCACCAGTTCGGCGAACTCCACGCGTGCGTAGTCGGCGCGCATCCCGCCTGCCTGGAGTTTGGCGCCATCGAGCAGATCGGTCACATGGCGATAGAGCAAGCGAGCGTTACGCAACATCATCTCGGCCTCCCGGCGTGCTTCCGCCGGAAGGTCGTCGTTCGCGGGACGGGACAGTTTCCGTTCGAGCGGCGCCATGATCAGCGTCAGCGGGGTGCGCAGTTCGTGGCTGACGTTGGCAAAGAACTGGGATTTCAGCTCGTCGAGTTCGAGTGTCTTCTGGTAAAGCCGGGTGATCTCGGCTCTGGCGATGTCGGTCGCTTTCAGCGCCGCTTCGGTGCGCTGGTTTGCCTGCATCAGGTGCTCGAAAACCCAGGCGAACAGTCCGCCCATGGCGATGAACAGAACGAAGGATGCGGTTGACGCGGCGCCCTTCAATTCGAAGGAGAGCTGCGGCGGGATAAAGACGAACCAGACCAACAGGGCGCCGACCGCCGTGCTGGCCAGGCCGCCCCGGAGGCCACCCAGCCAGGCGCCGAAGAAGGCCGCCGGGAAGAACAGGAACCAGACATACGGCTTGATCCCGACGTCCCAAAGCAGCCATTGCAGCCCGCAGGCGAGGAAGGGCAGCAGGATGGCGCCAAGGAGGCGCAGGCGGTGGCTCATGGCCGGTCAGCGCGCTGCGTCTCCGGCCAGGAAGGCCAGCGGAAACGGCGCTTCGCGCCCTAGTTCGCGCGAAAGCGCATTGATCTGCTTCTTCATCTCAAGCATTTCCAGTTCGCGGCCGATCATGGCGCGGTTGAATCGCGCCAGCTCCTCGGCGCGTTTCCTCAGTTCGTCCTCAGCGGCCTTGCGTCCGCTGATATCGCGCACGGTGGCCTGGATAAGCATGTCCCCGTCGCTCGCCAGACGCGTCATCATCACATCGGCGGCAAACGGCGCGCCGTCCAGTCGCCGGTGTGTCCATTCGAAGAAATGGGCACCTTCGCGCAGGGCAATCGCGATCATTTCCCGGCCGGCCTCGCTGGAGAGCCGCCCGTCTGGCTGCCGCTCGGGCGAAACGTCCCAGGGCCCGAGTGCGGTGAATTCACCCATGCTTGAGGCGCCAAACAAGCGCAAGGTCGCCGGATTGGCGTTGGTGAACTGCCACAGAGGTGGCGCCAATGTCAGTTGGGCGTCGCGCGAATTCTCGAACGACAAGCGGAATTGTTCCTCGCTGCGCCTGAGTTCCGTTTCCATGCGCTTTCGATCGCTGATGTCCAGGAGGGTGCCGATCATCCTGAGCGGCGCGCCGTCGGCACTCCGCGCGATGACCCGGCCTTTTGCCGTCATCCATTTGATCTCCCCGTTGGCGGTGACCAGCCGGAAGTCGAAGTTGCCCTCGGGAGTCTCCCCGCGCCGATGCGCCGCCATGGTCTCAAGCACCAGGGGTAGGTCGTCCGGATGCACGGTGCGCTTGAAGAACTCGAAATCGGGGGTGATACTGCCGGGCGCGTAACCGCTGATGGCGAAGTAACCCGGCGAAAGGTAGGCGAGGCCACTGCTCACGTCCCAATCCCACACCCCGGCGGCGGTCGCCTCCAGGGCCAGTTGCAGCCGTTCCTCGCTGGTCCGCAGTTGTTCTTCGGACTGTTTTTGCCGGGTGATGTCGCGGTTGCTGCCGCGCCGGCCGAGAACGCTACCATCGGCCGCCATGAATCGGGCGCAGTAGTGGCTGATCCAGCGCACCTCGCCATCGCGGCGGATGACGCGCAATTCCATCTCGGCGGGGTCCGACGCATTCATGTCGAGATGCGCCTCATAGCGCGCCCGGTCGTCGGGATGAATCAGCCGCAGCATCAACCCAGGATCGGCGAGGAACTCATCGGGCGCATGGCCAAACAGGGTCTGGCTGGCCGACGAGACGTACTTGTAACGCTTGTCGGTAGCGTGCCAAAAAACGCAGACCAACGCGCTGTCCAGGAGCAGGCGGAAGGTCTCCGCGTCCACCGGTGGCGTGGCGAGGTCTCCTGGCGCAATGGGTGAGCCTGCGCCTTGTCCGCGGCGCTGGATGAGGTCACCGTCCGGCCGGCGTCCATCTTCCATTTCAAGGCCGCTCACGATATTTCTCGGCGATGGCGCGGAAGATTTCGAATCCGGCAAGGAAGGCGTCGACAACGTCCGGATCGAAGTGCCTGCCACGCTCGTCGGCAATGATGTCGCGGGCTTGTTCGATAGGCAACGCGGCTTTGTAGATGCGGCGCGAAATAATGGCATCGAACACGTCGGCCAGAGCCATCAGCCGCGCAGGGATGGGAATGGCTTCCGCTTTCAGGCCGTCGGGGTAACCGCTGCCATCCCATTTCTCATGGTGGTGACGGGCGATCTGCCGTGCAATATTGAGAAAATCGACACTGCGATCGGCGTCGCGCACGGCTCGTTCGATCGCCAACGCTCCCACCGCGGCGTGTGTCTTCATGACCGCCCATTCGGCCGTTGTCAACTTGCCGGGCTTCAGCAGGATATGGTCGGGAATGCCGACTTTGCCGATGTCGTGCAGCGGCGCTGATTTGGCGACCAGGTTGATGGCTTTGTCGTTCAGAAACTCGGCGAACCGGGGACGCGACTGTAGACGCTCGGCGAGGACGTGTACGTATTTCTGGGTGCGGCGGATATGGTTACCCGTTTCGGGGTCGCGCGTCTCGGCGAGTTCGGCCAGCGCGTTGATGGTGATGTCCTGGATCAACACGATGTCGCGCGTGCGCCTTGCCACCTCCGCTTCGAGATGGGCGTTCTGATCCGCCAGGCAGTCACGCGCATACTTGAGTTCGAGATGGGTTCGGACGCGTGCCAGCACGGTGGCCGGTTTGTAGGGCTTGGCGATGTAATCCACGGCACCGAGCTTGAGGCCCGCTTCTTCGTCTTCAGTGGAATCCAGCCCGGTAACGAAGATCACCGGAATGTCGCGGCTGGTTGGGTTTGCGCGCAGGCGGGCGAGAACCGTGTAGCCATCCATCTCCGGCATCATCACGTCGAGCAGGATCAGATCGGGTTTCGGCGCGCCGCAGGCAATTTGCAGGGCGCGTTCGCCGGAGGGCGCGGCGAGGACGGTGAAGTGCGGTTTCAGTAGATGACCGAGAATGCTTAGATTCCCCGTGTCGTCGTCGACGACCAGCACTATGGGAGTGTCGGGCTGCGTGTGGGTCTCCCCGGCGGCTGCGAACGAGAGGGCATTCTCGGGTAAGCGCCACTTCGTTTATCAGAATAGCGCCGTTCACAATACGGTGCAAGGTGTAAGCCCACGAGTGTAAGACCATGAGCACGGGCAAGTCGCCGAGTCCTCGCCACATGGTCCGCGAGCCTGTCAAAGGCGATGCTGGGCCCAGGCGCTGGTCGTTATCTAAATGGAGCAAAGTCTTAGTTCAGAAGAATTCTCAACTACTGGGCGGAACCGACACTCGCAAAGTGGGAACCCACTGGTTGCGCATGGCCTCCTGGAGGCTTGCGCCGACTTCGAAGTTGTCTGGCCTGATTCCTGGAGAAAGAAGGCCCCGCGCTTGCCCCCGCAACGAGGTCGTCGGTCGAGCGGCCACCTATTCTCATTGGCCGGGACGGTAGTTGTCAGCCGCGACCCACGGTTGAAGGCCGGTTTGCTCCGACGCCAGCGAGCCGATATAATCCGCAACCTTGCAGCACCGGGCCGGCGTAGCTCAGTTGGTAGAGCAGCGCATTCGTAATGCGAAGGTCGGGAGTTCAACTCTTCTCGCCGGCACCAAGTTCTTCGAAGGGCAGTCCGTGACCAGGCTGCCCTTTTCCTTTCCTTTCCAGGAGCTAGATCGACATGCAAATCAAGGACAGTGTCTTCGTCGTAACCGGCGGCGCCTCGGGGTTGGGCGCCGGAACCGCGCGCCTGCTTGCTGCCGGCGGTGCCAAAGTGATGATCGCCGATCTCAACAAGGCGGCCGGCGATGCGCTGGCCACGGCGTTGAACGCTGAGTTCGGCGGCGCGGCGCTGTTCGCCGAGACCGATGTGGCCAGCGAAAGCAGCGCCAAAGCGACCATCGCCCGGACCGTCGAAAGCTTCGGCAAGCTCAACGGACTCATCAACTGCGCCGGCATCGCCATCGGCGAAAAGGTTCTGGGTAAGGAGGCTCCGCATCTCCTCGCTTCCTTTGCCAAGGTCATCAACATCAATCTGGTCGGCAGCTTCAACATGATCCGCCTGGCCGCTGAGGCGATGAGCAAAGGCGCGCCGAATGCCGCTGGCGAACGCGGGGTAATCGTCAATACCGCCTCAGTGGCCGCCTACGACGGGCAGATCGGCCAAGCCGCTTATGCCGCCTCGAAGGGCGGCATCGTCGGCATGACGCTGCCGATTGCACGCGAACTGGCGCGCTTCGGAATACGCGTAATGACCATTGCGCCGGGCATCTTCGAGACGCCGATGCTGCTCGGCATGCCGCCGGAAGTCCAGGAAGCCCTGGGCAAGATGGTGCCGTTTCCCCAACGTCTGGGCCGGCCGGCCGAGTATGCGGCGCTGGTGGGACAGATTATCGAGAACGAGATGCTGAACGGTGAAGTCATCCGCCTGGATGGGGCGATCCGGATGCAACCGAAGTAGGTGATGGGCGAGGCCTGCTACCACTGCGGCCTGCCTATTCCGGCCAATACCGAGTTCCGGGTCGCCATTGATGGCGACTCGCGGCGCATGTGCTGTGCGGGTTGCCAGGCGGTGGCCCAGGCGATTGTCGCCAACGGCCTTGCCGACTACTACCGGCATCGCGACGCGCTGCCGGAGAGCCCGCGCGAGGCGCTTCCCGGCGCTTTGCTGGACGCCGGCGCCTTCGACCTGCCGGAAGTACAGAAGAACTTCGTCGAGCGGGCTCAAGGCGAATCGGGAGAACACCAGCGCGAGGCATCCCTGATCCTGGAAGGGATCACCTGTGCCGCCTGCGTCTGGCTCAATGAGCAGCACCTGGCGCGCCTGCCCGGCGTCACCGCCGTGACCGTCAATTATGCGACCAGCCGCGCACGAGTTCGCTGGGACGAGCGGCGCGTCAAGCTGTCGCAGATCCTCCTGGCTATCTCCGCCATCGGCTATCGTGCCTACCCCTATGACCCGGAGCGTTCCGAACAGTTGGCCGGCAAGACGCGCCGGGCCGCGCAGTGGCGCCTGTTCGTCGCCGGTTTTGGCATGATGCAGGTGATGATGTACGCCGTCCCGGTCTATCTGGCGGACGGAGAGATGACGCCGGACATCGAGCAGTTGATGCGCTGGGCCAGCCTGATCCTGACCTTGCCGGTCATGTTGTATTCCGCTGCACCGTTCTTTTCCCGCGCCTGGCGCGATCTCAAGCTTGTCCGCGTCGGCATGGACGTGCCGGTCGCGCTGGGCGTCGGCGCGGCCTTCCTGGCCAGCAGCTGGGCGACGCTGACGGCGAGTGGTGCGGTGTATTTCGATTCGGTGACGATGTTCATCTTCTTTCTGCTGTGCGGCCGCTACTTCGAGATGATGGCGCGCCAGAAGGCGGTGCGCGGCATCGAGACTCTGTCGCGAGTGCTGCCGGCCTTCGCCGCGCGGCTCACCGGGTTCCCATCGCTCGAGAGCGAGCGCGTGGCGGTGGCGCAATTGGAAATCGGCGACGTCGTGCTGGTGCGGCCGGGGGAAGTCATTCCGGCGGATGGCGATGTCCTCCAGGGCGCCAGCGCCGCCGACGAGTCCCTGCTGACGGGCGAAAGCGCCGCGGTGGCGAAATGCCAGGGCGACGCGGTGATCGGCGGCAGCATCAACGTCGGCAGTCCGCTGATCGTGCGTATTCTTAAGGTTGGCGCCGAAACCCGCCTGGCGACGATACAGCGCCTGATCGAAAGGGCCGCGGCGGACAAGCCGCGCCTGGTGGAACTCGCGGACCGTGTCGCCGGCCGCTTCGTGGGCATCCTGCTGGTGCTGGCGGCGGTGACCGGAGTCGCCTGGTATGTCATCGATCCGCAGCGTGCGTTGTGGGTTTTCGTCGCGGTGCTGGTGGTGAGTTGCCCGTGCGCGTTGTCGCTGGCGACGCCCACGGTGTTGACGGTGGCGAGCGGGGCGCTCTCGCGCCTGGGCGTGCTGGTGACCGGCAACCACGCCATCGAGGTGCTGGCGCGGGCGGATCATTTTGTCTTTGACAAGACCGGCACGCTTACGCTCGGCAGGTTGACGCTCGATGGAACGCTGCTGCTGGGCTCACGTGGTCAAGCCGAGGTTCTGGCCATGGCCGCGGCGTTGGAGCAGGGCTCCGAACATCCAGTCGGGCGCGCATTCGCCGCTGCCAGCCTGGCGATCGCAGCGTCAGACGGGTCACCGGCGGCGCTGGTGGAGGGGTTGCATGCCGTCACCGGCCAGGGGGTTGAAGGACGTCTGGCAGGTGAATTGTTGCGCGTCGGCACGCCGGATTTTGCCGGCGCCATGCATGGGGTGCCATTGCCGGAGAATGCACAGCGCTGGCGCGATTCGGGCGGCACCGTGGTGGCTTTGGCGAATGCCCAGGGATGGTTGGCCCTGTTCCGCTTCAGTGACCGGCTACGCGAGAATGCGGCGGCGACGCTTGCCGAGTTGGGCCGCAGCGGCGTGCGGCTGACCTTGTTGAGCGGCGATACCCCGCAAGCCGTCGCCGAAGTGGCGAGCCGCCTGGATATCGAGGACGCCCATGGGGGATGCTCTCCCGAAGCCAAGCATGCCTTCATTGCGCAATTGCAGGCACGCGGCGCGATCGTCGCCATGGTCGGCGACGGCGTTAACGACGCGCCAGTACTGGCTCAGGCCCAGGTATCCATCGCCATGGGCGGTGGCACCGATCTCGCCCGGCAACAGGCCGATATCATCCTGTTAGCGGAGGATTTGATGCCGCTGGCGCTCAGCGTCAAGCTGACGCGCCGAGCCTTGCGCATCATGCGACAGAATCTCGCCTGGGCATTCGCCTATAATCTGCTGGCGATACCGCTGGCCATGCTGGGCGTGATTACTCCCTGGATGGCGGGCATCGGCATGTCGGCGAGTTCCCTGCTGGTGGTGCTGAATGCCTTGCGCCTGCAACGAAGGCAAGCGTCGACGGAGCGCCTTGAAGCGCGTTCAGTGAAAGCCGGATGATGGAAATACTCTACCTGCTGATTCCCCTTTCTGTGTTGTTGGTATTCCTGATTGCCGTGGTATTCTGGTGGTCGCTGAAAAGCGGCCAGTTCGACGACCTTGAAGGACCCGCGTACCGCATCCTGATGGATGACGACAGGCCCGAGCAGGGGGACAGGATCAGCGATGTTTCGTTGCCACCTGGAACCAGCCGCGGATCGTAGCGGTCAAGCTTCTTTTTCTGTGCCATGTCTGACCTAGCAAGCTCATTTCGATGATTCTTTCCCGGACCAGCCAGTACGCCATCCAGGCGCTGATCTACATCGCGACCCAGCCGCGAGGGCAGCCGGTGCTCAACCGAACCGTGGCGGAATATCTCGACGTTCCGCCGGCCTACCTGGCAAAGATCATGCAGATTCTCTGCCGCGGTACCCTGCTCTATTCGTTTCGCGGCAGGCAGGGGGGGTTCTGTTTGCGGGAGGGCTGTGAAAAGACCGATTTGATGCAGATACTGACGCTCATCGAAGGTCCGGGTTTGACCGAAACCTGCGTCATGGGGCTGAAGCGATGCAGCAATGAAACGGCATGCCCGATGCATGCAAAGTGGTATCCGATCAAGACCAGGATCGTGGATTTGCTGCACAAACAGACCCTGGAAAAGCTTGCCTCGGCGGTGAGAAGCGGCAAGTACCGTCTGACCGAATTGCCCGGCGCCGCCCTGGACTCGCCCAGGATCGAGTTGTCCGCCCCAGCCAAGACGGCGCGCGCCGCCAATCGGAAATGATCCTGAATTGTCTGTCGCGAAGTGCCCTAGCTCGGGCCGTCCGTCATTCTTTCGCGTTGCACCCCGCGCGCGACGCGATGGAGCGCAACGATGACTAAAGCCAAGGTTTCGTTGCTGCGTCAGCCGCCGCAGCAGACTTGCGAGCCGGTCACCTGCAACAACTGCGGGATCTACCAGTTGTGCCTGCCGCTCGGACTCGACCGGGCCGACTTGACGCTGCTCGACAGCGTTATCAGGCGGAAGGAAATCTATAAGCGCGGCCAGGTGCTGTATCGCCCTGGCGAACAACTCGATTACATCTATGCGATCCGTAGCGGATCGGTGAAAACCTATGTCAGCACCGGCGATGGCCGGGTGCAGATTACCGGCTTTCACATCGCCGGCGAATTGCTGGGGCTGAGCGCGTTGGCTTCCCGCAGTTACAGCAGCGAGGCCTGCGCCCTGGAAACCATGTCCGTATGCAAGGTCGAGATCAACCGGCTGGATGAAGTGGCCCAGAAAATTCCCTCGATCCAGTACCAGATGTTGCGGATCATGAGCGGCCAGATTCGCCAGGACGAGGAGTTGATGCTGCTACTGGGCAAGCGTAGCGCCGAAGAACGCCTGGCGGAGTATCTGGTCAGCCTTTCGCGGCGTTTTGCCAGCCGCAATTATTCCGGCACCCAATTCCGCCTGAGCATGTCGCGCCTGGATATCGGCAACTATCTGGGTCTTGCCGAGGAGACGGTGATCCGGATACTCAGGCGTTTTCAGGAAAACGGCCTCATCACTGCCGATCGCCGCTCGGTTTGCCTGAACGATATTCAGCGACTCAGCGCGGTCGCCCACCTCGACGTGGCAGCCTAGCAGGATCCGGCAGGGCATCCCGCGGCCAATTTCGATCTCTGCACCAACACCAAAAGTTGACTTTCGTCAGTGTTTAATTCGACGCCACTTGTTATCCTGTAAAAGGATAAGGATATCTTTATATCGTCAATCGAGGAGTGGTTCACCAGGGGTACGCGTCCTTGGCGGGCGTTGTGGGGCGTGCCTGTTCCACGTTAGAATCGCCCTTCTTTGTTGATCGATTCCGGGTCTGGTCTGTGTCGAGTCCGGATTACATGCAGGCCGGTTTGATTTTTTTTGAGAGGTGAAACCATCATGCAATCGCAAGCGACTTACAACTATAAAGTTGTACGCCAGTTCGCCGTGATGACAGTGATTTGGGGCATCGTCGGCATGTTGGTAGGCGTCATCATCGCCGCCCAGCTGGTCTGGCCCGAATTGAACGTCGTCGAGTGGCTGTCGTACGGCAGGCTGCGCCCGCTGCATACCAACGCGGTAATCTTCGCGTTCGGCGGCTGCGCCCTGTTTGCATCGTCCTACTATGCGGTGCAGCGCACCTGTCACACTCAGTTGTTTGCGCCCGGCCTTGCGGCGTTCACTTTCTGGGGATGGCAACTGGTCATCCTGCTGGCCGCCGTCACCCTGCCGCTGGGATTCACCACCGGCAAGGAATACGCGGAACTGGAGTGGCCGATAGACATCCTGATCACGGTGGTGTGGGTTTCCTATGCGATCGTCTTCTTCGGCACCGTCATCAAACGCAAAACCCCCCACATCTATGTCGCCAACTGGTTCTTCGGTGCCTTCATCCTGACCGTCGCGATCCTCCATCTGGTGAATAGCGCGGAGGTTCCGGTAAGCCTGACGAAATCCTACTCGGCCTACGCCGGGGTGCAGGATGCCATGGTGCAGTGGTGGTACGGGCACAACGCGGTGGGTTTCTTCCTGACCGCAGGCTTCCTCGGCATCATGTACTATTTCGTGCCCAAACAGGCCGGTCGGCCGGTGTATTCCTACCGTCTCTCGGTAGTGCATTTCTGGGCCCTGATCTTCACCTACATGTGGGCCGGCCCGCACCATCTGCATTACACCGCGCTGCCGGACTGGACCCAGTCGGTGGGCATGCTGTTTTCGCTGATTCTGCTGGCGCCCTCGTGGGGCGGGATGATCAACGGCATCATGACTCTGTCGGGTGCCTGGCACAAGTTGCGCGACGATCCGATCCTGAAGTTCCTGATTACTTCGCTGTCCTTCTACGGCATGTCGACCTTCGAGGGGCCGATGATGTCGATCAAGACGGTCAACGCCCTGTCCCATTACACCGACTGGACAGTCGGCCACGTGCATTCCGGCGCGTTGGGCTGGGTGGCGATGGTGTCGATCGGCGCCATCTATTACATGATCCCGCGGCTGTTCGGCAAGAGCGAGATGTTCAGCGTAAAGCTGATCAACACGCATTTCTGGATCGCCACCATCGGCGTGGTGCTGTACATCGCCTCGATGTGGATTTCCGGTGTGATGCAGGGCTTGATGTGGCGCGCCACCAATGTTGACGGCACGCTGACTTACTCGTTCGTCGAATCGGTGAAATCGACCTACCCGTTCTATACGATCCGTCTGGTCGGCGGTACCTTGTTCCTGGTGGGCATGCTGTTGATGGCCTACAACGTGTTCAAGACCATCGCCAGCGGCAAGGCGGTTGACGCACCGGTGCTGGCGCCCGCGGCGGCGCACGCCTGACAGGAGAGGATGAAATCATGCTAACGCACGACAAAATCGAAAAGAATATCGGTTTGATGATCGTCTTGATCATCCTGCTGGTCAGCGTGGGCGGCCTCGTCGAGATCGTTCCGCTGTTTTTCCAGAAATCGACGACCGAACCCGTGGCGGGCCTCAAGCCTTACGACGCGGTTCGGCTGGCTGGCCGCGATGTCTATCTGCGCGAGGGCTGCTACAACTGCCATTCGCAGATGGTCCGTCCCTTCCGCGCCGAGACCGAACGCTACGGCCATTATTCCGTGGCTGGAGAGTTCGTCTACGACCATCCGTTCCAGTGGGGTTCCAAGCGCACCGGTCCCGATCTGGCGCGCGTCGGCGGTCGTTATTCCGACGAATGGCACCGCACGCATTTGCTACAGCCGCGCGACGTGGTGCCGGAGTCGAACATGCCCGCCTATTATTGGCTGGATCGTCCGGCCGGGAGCGAGGACATCGACGCGAAGATGAAAGCCTTGCGTGCCGTGGGAGTCCCCTATACCGATCAGGAAATAGCCGGGGCCCGCGCGCAACTCAAGGGAAAAACCGAACTGGATGTGTTGGTCGCCTATTTGCAGGGCTTGGGAACCTCTCTCAAGCAGACAAAATGAACATCGACATCAACGATCTGCGTTCAATGTTCACCGTGGTCGCATTTGCCACGTTTATCGGCATCGTCTGGTGGACCTATAGCGGCAAGCGCAAGCAGGCATTCGAGGAGGCGGCGCTACTGCCTTTCTCGGATGACGAGCCGACCGAGGTGGCGAGGAATGGCAAGCAATCCTGGATTTCCTCCGTCGCGCAAAACGAAAGGAAAGCGTCATGAGCGATTTTGTCAGTGGATTCTGGAACATCTATATCACGGTGCTGGTGCTGATCAGCGTGGTCGGCTGCGGCGTTTTCCTGTGGGTACAAGACAAGGCAAAGAATGCGCCCGGCGAAACCATGGGCCATGTATGGGACGAGACTCTTGAGGAGTACAGCAACCCGATGCCGAACTGGTGGCGCTGGATGTTCTACATTACGGTGGTTTTCTCTCTGGCTTATCTGGGCGTCTATCCTGGCCTGGGCAGCTACTCGGGTT
>JBAYJH010000109.1:0-13855 GCA_041665185.1 Sterolibacterium sp. | reverse complement strand
GGATTCGTTGACTGAGAGGGTGGTAATGACCGGTGGCGTGGTCGAGCACAACGCCTACATGGTGGAAATGACCGCTGAAATTATCGGCCGGCCGGTGCTGCTCTGCGAGCATCCCCAACTCGTGGGGGCGATGGGCGCGGCGCTCTATGCCCGAGACGAACGGCTGTCCGCAAGCGCGGCCACCGAGACCCAATCTAACAGAGGAGAATGAAGCATGGCCGAGCAGTCGATGCGCAAGAAGATAAGAGCGACCGACCTGATGAACAAGATCATGTCAGACTACTTCTACGGTCTGCATGAAGCTGCTACAACGGGCAAGCGCAAGGTAGCCTGGTGCACCAGCGTCGGACCGGCCGAGTTGCTGCGCGCCATGGGTTTTGCCGTGCACTTCCCGGAAAACCACGGCGCCATGCTCGGTTCGACGCGTATGTCCACCGAGTTCATCCCAGTTGCCAACGCTTCCGGTTACTCACCGGACATCTGCTCCTACCTGACGGCGGATATCGGCTCCTGGATGAAGAAGATCACGCCGCTGACCAAGGCCTATCCAGGCATCGACTCGGTGCCCAAGCCCGATGTCCTCGTCTATAACACCAATCAGTGCCGCGATGTTCAAGATTGGTTTAGCTGGTACTCCAAGGAGCTGGGCGTTCCCGCCATCGGCATCTCCTCGCCGAAGAACGTGAATGAGGTGACCGAAGGCCAGATTGACGATGTTGCCCGCCAAATTGAGGCCTTGATTCCAACGTTGGAAGGGATCACCGGCAATAAGCTGGATATGGGCAGGCTGCGCGATACGGTCGCGCTTTCGAAAGAGTGCAGCGAACTTTGGCGCAAGGTGCTGGAGACCGCGATGGCCAGTCCCAGTCCGCTCACCTTCTTCGACGGCACTATCCAGATGGGTCCCGCGGTGTGCCTGCGCGGTACGCAGGAAGCCATCGATTACTACAAGGTGCTGCTGGCCGAATTGGAGGAGCGGATCGCTGGAGGCGTGGCCGCGGTCGAGGGAGAAAGCCTGCGCATCTACTGGGAAGGCATGCCAGTTTGGGGGCGTCTGCGGCAGAATTCCGAGCTGTTCGCTACGCTGCGTACCACCGTGCTGGCGTCGACCTATTGCAGCAGTTGGATATTCCCTTCGTTCGATGCCAAGGATCCGATCCGCAGCATGGCCAAGGCCTATCTGGAACTGTTCATCGTTCGCTCCGATGCCTACAAGGAGCAATACATAAAGGGCATGCTGGAGAAGTATCGCATCGACGGCATCATTTACCACGACGCCAAGACCTGCCCTTACAACTCCAACAACCGCTACGGCTTGCCGCAACGCGTAGAGGCCGCCACCGGCATTCCTTCCCTGGTTCTATCCGGTGACCTGAACGATCTGCGTTGCGTGTCCGACGAGCAGACCAAGACCAACATCGAAGCCTTCGTCGAACAGCTCCAGGAAAGGAAATAGGATGCTCGATACACTTTTCAGGCCACGCTCTGTCGCGGTGATCGGCGCATCGACCAAAGAGTTATCGATCGGCAATTCGGTCATCACCAACCTTCAACGTTTCGGTTACAAAGGGGAGATCTACCCGATCAACCCCCATTCGCCGGAGATTCGTGGTCTCAAAGCTTACCGCAATCTGGCTGAGATTCCCGGTCCCGTCGATCTAGCGCACATCATCCTGCCCAGCAACCTGGTGCCGCAAGCGATGCAGGAGTGCGGCGAGAAGGGTGTCAAGGCGGTGATCATCAACTCCGCCGGTTTCAAGGAAATGGGCGATGCGGGCGCCGCGCTTCAACAGGAATTTCTGGTCAAGGCGAGGAAATATGGGGTGCGCGTGCTCGGCCCCAATTGCCAAGGGATCATCAACACCGACTCGACGCTGAATGCCTATTGCAACTTCACCAATACGCTTCCCAAGCCCGGCCATGTTTCCGTCGTGGCACTCAGCGGCGGGGTTGGCGGCCTAATCATGCAGGGTCTGGTGGATATCGGTGTTGGCTTGCGCATCTATGCGTCCAATGGCAACGCCTGCGACGTCTCGATCTCCGAAATCGTGCGTTACCTGGGCAACGATCCCGAGACCCGAGCGATCGTCGTTTATACCGAAGGCTTCGCCAATCCCGGCGAGTTTCTGCAAGTCGCGCGCGAGGTGGCAGGCAAGAAGCCGGTTCTGGCGATGAAGGCAGGACGCACCGAGCAGGGCGCCAAGGCGGCCTCTTCCCATACCGGTTCGCTGGCCGGCGTCGATATCGCCACCGAGCTGATCTTCGAGAAAACCGGCGTTCTGTCCTTCGCCGACGAGGGTGACCTGATCCGGGCGGCCATGGCGTTTTCCAGCCAGCCTATTCCAAAGGGTAATCGTGTCGGCATCGTCACCAACACCGGGGGGCCAGCGGTCATCGCGACCGACGTGCTGGTCGCCGAAGGGCTGGACGTTCCACCGTTGTCGGAGAAATCCATCGCCAGATTGCGCGCAGCCCTGTTGCCCCAGGCCGCCGTCGAGAATCCCATCGATGTCGTGGCGACAGCCAGCGCCGTCCACTTCCGCGCCGCGCTCGACACGCTGATCGACGAAGACGGTGTCGATGCAATATTTATGAATTTCGTGACGCCCTCTTTTAGCGATACCCAAGCCATTGCCCGCGAGATCGTCGCGGTTAGCCAGCGGGGAATCAAGCCTATCGTCTGCAACTTCATGAGCGATCTTTCTCAGGAGCGCTTCCAAGTCACCCAGCGCATCCTGCTCGACGGTGGCGTTCCATGTTGCGCGCTGCCCAGCGACGCGGCCCGAGCGCTGGGTGCACTGGCGCGCTTTGGCCGAATCCAGCGGCGTCCGGCGAGCGAGGTTAGGGTATTTCCCGACGTCGATGCCGGACTGGCCAAGCGCATCGTGGAGGCAGCGATTTCGGCCGGACGTAGCATCCTTTCAGCGCAGGAGGTCTACGGCATCTTCTCAGCGTACAGAATTCCCGTCGCACCCTGGGGTATCGCGACAACAGCGACCGAGGCGGCGGCGGCCGCCGACAAGCTCGGCTATCCGGTGGTGGTGAAGGCCGACAGCGCGGCCATCGATCACAAGAGCGACTTGGGCGGAGTGGTCATAAACCTAGCAGACGCCGCAGCCGTGCGCTCGACGGTGGACCAGATGCAGGCGCGCCTGGCACACCTGGGTGAGCTCAAGTTCTTCATCCAGAAGTTCATGCCAGGTGGCCAGGAACTGATCATCGGCGCCAGCGTCGAGCGAGATCTGGGGCACATAATGATGTTTGGCTTAGGCGGCATCTACGTCGAGGTGCTCAAGGATGTCATCTTCAAGCTGGCCCCGGTCAGTCTCTTTGAAGCTGAAGCCATGCTTAGCTCGATCAGGAGCGCGGCGCTCTTGGACGGTGTCCGTGGCAAACCAGCGGTGTACAAACGAGGTCTGGTCGAAGTGATCCAACGCTTGTCCATGCTGCTGACGGACTTGCCGATGATTCAGGAGATGGACTTGAACCCAATCATGGCGTTCGCGGATTCGGTAGCCGTCGTCGATGGCCGTATCCGCATTTAGCGACAGGGGGAGCTCACATGAAGATCTGTATCTTTGGCGCCGGGGCGATCGGCGGTTTTCTAGGTACCCGGCTAGCCGCCAGCGGTCATCAGACCAGCGCACTTGCTCGCGGCAAGACACTCGATGCCTTGCGCAGCCATGGATGGCAACTACAGACTGAGACGGAAACGTCGTCCCAGCCGCTGACAGCCTCTGCCAGCGCACAGGAACTCGGACCGCAGGATCTGGTGATCGTGGCGGTAAAGGGCCATGCCATCGCCGCGGTCGCCTCGGCTATCGCTCCCTTGCTCGGTCCGGACACCATGGTGTTGACGGCGATCAACGGCGTTCCGTGGTGGTTTTTCGACGGCCTCAAGGGACTGCTGACCGGGGCAACACTGGCTAGCGTCGACAAAGACGGCGATCTGCGCTCGAAGATTCCTAGCCACCGGGTGATCGGTTGCGTGGTGCATGCTTCGTGCACGGTGCCAGAGCCAGGCGTCACGCGCCACGGTTTCGGCAATGGATTGATCCTGGGCGAGGCTCTGGGGGGCGGGTCTCTGCGGCTGGGTAGGCTGGTGGAAGTGTTCAAACAGGCGGGATTTCAGACCGCGAGTTCAGAGTGTATACAACGCGATATCTGGTACAAGTTGAGGGGCAACATGACCATGAATCCTGTTTCAGCGCTAACTGGGGCGACCTGCGACCTCATTCTGGGAGACCCGTTGGTCCGGGACTTCTGCGTTGCGGTCATGGGCGAAGCGGCAGCCATCGGCGAGAAGATAGGCTGCCCGGTCAGCCAAAGTGCCGAGGAACGCAACGCCATGACGCTTAAACTCGGTGCCTTCAAGACGTCCATGTTGCAGGATGTGGAAGCCGGAAAGCCGCTGGAGGTAGACGCCCTGCTGACCGTGGTTAATGAAATCGCCGGGCGGGTCGGTGTACCCGCCCCCAATGCGGCAGCCCTGCTCGGTCTGGTGCGTTTGTTCGCACAGGTTCGAGGCCTGGCGGCCTGAGGAATATTAGCGCGAGTGCTGTAGCCATTGGCGTGTTGATGCTGATATTTGACGATTGACTACGAGTATCAAACCCGGAGATACTCTAGACTATGCGATTGAATTTTCTATCCTTGTACCGGGACAATTGCGGCGAACTGGCCACACCGCAAATGCCGGCCTCGCCGCGCGAAGTCTGGCTGCTACAGCGCAAGACCAGCAAGGTCGGCAACGGCTTGGCCAAGACCACAGGCTGGGCGCGCCGCCGGCCGCTGCAAGAACGCGTCGCACATATGCAGGGCCGTGTCGAGTATTGATTCGCCGGCGTCGAGACGGACGTGAGCGCGGAACACGGCGACGATGACACGTGCCCGGACGATGGCGCCGGGGAAATCCCCTTTCGCGCCATCGTCGAGCAATCCCTGGTCGGCATCTATGTGATCCAGGACGAGGTCGTGCAGTACGCGAACGCGGTCTTTGCAGGCCTCTCCGGCCATACACCGGCGGAGATCGTCGGCATGCACATTCGCGACCTGGTGTCGCCGCGGTATGCCGAGGAAAACCTCCAGCGCATCCGTCAGCGGGTATCGGGCGAAGTGCCGAGCATGCGCTTTCGCACCCAGGGCTGGCACAAGGAGGGCTATCCGGTCGATGTCGAGGTGCACGGCAGCCGCGTGACCTTTCGCGGCCGTCCCGCCGTGGCCGGTGTCGCCATCAGCATCGCTGAAAACGTGCGCTTCGAGCATGACTTGCTGCATTCCAGGGAACAACTGCGCGCCCTGGCCGCCAGTATCAACGAAGATCGCGAGGGGCAGCGCCGCCACCTCGCACGCGAGTTGCACGACGTGCTCGGCGGCGTCCTGACGTCGATCAAGCTCGATGCGGCGCGGATGCGCCGACGTCTGGAGCGCGACGACAGCCGCGAGATCGCGGACGGCATCGTCGATCTCGCCAGCGATGCCATCGAAGCCGTGCGTCAGCTTTCGGAAACCCTGCATCCGAGCCTGCTCGACCATCTCGGCCTGGTGCCGGCGGTAGGCCGCCAACTGGAAATCTTCGGCGCCCGCCACGAGATCGAATGCGGCATAGACGCCACCGCCTCGAACCTGCCGATCAACCGAGCCCAAGCGATCGCCGCCTACCGCATTGTCCAGGAAGCCCTGACCAACATCGCCCGGCATGCCTCCGCAAAGCGAGTGCAAGTGGCGATCCGCCTGGATGGCCGCGTCCTGCATCTGGCGATTGTCGATGACGGGCGCGGCATCCTGCCCGCCGAACTGGAACAGCCGTCGATCGGTATCGTCGGCATGCGCGAACGCGCGCGCGAAGTCGGCGGCCACCTCGAAATCTGCCCCGGCCTGGACGGCGGCACGGTGATCAGACTGATGCTGCCGCCCGCCGAGGAAAGGAGTGCGCATGATTGACGTGCTATTGGTCGATGACCACACCATTTTTCGCTCCGGCCTGCGCCGCCTGCTCGCCGACGAGCCCGACATGCGCGTGGACGAGGAAGCCGGCAACGCGGTCGATGCCATGCAGATATTGCGGCGCCGAAGTGTCGACCTGGTGATACTCGACATCAACATGAAGGGAAGAAGCGGGCTCGAAATGCTGAAGCTGCTGCGTCAGGAGTGGCCCGCGCTGCCGGTGCTGATGGTGTCGATGTATCCCGAGGAACAGTTCGCGCGCGTCGCCATGGAATCCGGCGCCAACGGCTATGTCACCAAGGATGCCGAGCCGGGCGAGCTGCTCGCGGCAATTCGCACCGCGGCCCAGGGCGGCCGCTGGCTCAGTACGGCCTTCGTCGCCAAGCGCAGGCGCGCGGCAACTTCATCCTTCGTTCCCGGCGACGCCCCGCCGCACTTCCGCCTCACCGCGCGCGAGATGCAGATCATGCTGGCCATCATCGCCGGCAAATCGCTGACGGAAATCGGCGCCGACCTTTTTCTCAGCGTCAAGACGGTATCGACCTATCGCGGTCGCATCCTCGTCAAACTCGGTCTCGACAGCAATCCGGAACTGGTGCGCTACGCCATGCAGCATTCGCTGCTGGACTGACTGAGGCGCCGGCCAGCACCCAGGTGGATCGGGTTCGACTGGCCGGCGGCGAACTTGGAATGCGTCAACGGACCGCAACAGGCCGCCAAGTGCTCACTTTCCGGCGAGCAATTTGAAGACGCCGTTTTCCACGCGCAGCAGGACGCGGGCGCGCGAGTCATGGCCGAAATGGTCGGTCGGCGAATAATTGATCGTGCCGTGGGCAATCAGCACGTCCTTCTCGGCTTCGATCGCATCGCGCAGCGCCCGGCGGAATTCCACCGTGCCCGGCTTGCCTTTTTTCAACGCCGCCGGCGCCGCCCGCTTCAGTACCTGCACGGCATCCCACATGTGCGCGCCCTGCGGCGCCATGGTGTTCGGGCCGTACTTCTTCTCGTAGAGCCTGACGTACTCGGTAGCCACCTTCTTTGACGCATAGCTGTCGGGAAGCTGGTTCCAGGCCAGGACCGGTCCGGCAGCGAAGATCGCGCCTTCCATGGCCTTGCCGCCGATGCGCAGCGCGTCACGGTTCGCGGCGCCGTGCGTCTGGTAGATTTGCCCCTTGTAACCGCGGTCGGTCAAGGCCAGGTGCGCCATCGCGGCGGCGCCGGCCCCGGCGATGATCAGCACGCTGTCGGGCTTGAACGACATGAGTTTGAGCGCCTGGGGCGTGGCCGATGTATCGCTGCGGTTGAAGCGCTCGACGCCGGCGATCTTGATGCCCAGCGGCTCGCCGTACCTGGTGATCTCGCGCAGGTAGACGTCACCGTAGGGATCGGCTTGGGCGAAGACGCCCATGGTTTTGTAGCCCTGTGCCGCGGCATGCTCGGCAATGGCCTTCGCCATCAGAGCTGTGTGCTGAGGGAGGCAGAAGGTCCACGCCTTGCCCTCGCCGTCCAGGTCGTTCGGCGTCAGCGCCAGCAGCGGCGTCTTCGTCTCCGCGGCGATGCCTATGAGCGGCACGGTGTTCGACACGATCGACGAACCGATCAGCACATCGACCTTGTCCTCCATGGTCATCTTGCGCGCGTTCTTGACCGCCTGCGTGGGATCGGAAGCGTCGTCGAGCGTGATGTAATTGACCTTTTCACCGGCGATCACCGCCGGCAGCAGTGCTACCGTATTCTTCTCCGGCTGACCGAGGGGAGAGCCGTTGCCGGTGGCGGAAACAGTGATTCCCACCGTGATGTCCGCCAGGGCCGCATGGCCGTAGCCAAGGGACGTTGCCGCCAGCAGTGCAGCGAATAGCTTGGATTTCATTGCTTTCTCCAGTGTTGGTATGGGTAAGGCTGAGCTGATCTTATGTAGCGCGCCGACCCGATGGAGGCGGTTTCGACAATCAGGGAAATGGACTACAGAAACTTCAGAAATATCTGACATGGCGCCGGCGGCGCATTTCACTATAGTCGGCCTTTCGCAAATCCGACGAGGCGGAAACCCTGAACATGCCGAACTCGAAACCCTGGCTGGCCCACTACCCGGCGGGCGTTCCGCCCATCGCCGTGCCGCGCGCAGCCGACGGCCTGAGCCTGTTTCGCGCCGCGGCGCGCACCGCACCGGAACGCGATGCACTGCGCTATTTCGATCGCCGGCTGAGCTACGCCGAGCTCGACCGGCTCAGTGACAGCCTCGCTGCCGCCCTTGCCGCACGCGGCTTCGCCGCCGGCGACCGCCTCGCGATCTACCTACAGAACCAGCCGGCGTTCCTGCTCTCGACCCTCGCCGCCTGGAAGCTGGGCGGCATCGGCGTCACCATCAACCCGATGAACCGCGAATTCGAACTGGCAAAGTTGCTCGACGACGCCAGGCCCAAGGCCATGATCTGCCTCAACGGCCTGCGCGACGATGTACTTGGGAAGGTTCCGGCGGGCACGCATCGTCCCCCGATTATCCTGTCGACGGCGGAACGGGATTGGCAAACGCGGGACGATCCCAGGATCTTCACCAACATTCCCGACCGTCAGGCACCTGATGCGGACGACCTGCTGCGCACCATCGAATCCTTTGCCGCCGCCGCACCGCCGACCCATACACCGCGTCCCGCAGATATCGCCTTCATCGTCTACACCTCGGGCACCACCGGCCTGCCCAAGGGCGCCTGCATCAGCCATGACAACCTGGTCCGGATCAGCGCCGCACACCGCGCCTGGTACGCGCTGGACGACGGCACGGCCTTGCTCTGCGCGGCGCCACTGTTCCACATCACTGGCCTCGCCGGCCACATGGTCCTGGCCTGGTGTCTGGCGGCGCCCCTGGTTTTGTGCTACCGCTTCAATCCGGGCGTCGTGCTCGACGCGATTGCCGAGCACAAGCCGCGCTGCACGGTGAATGCGATCACGGCCTACATCGCGCTGATGAATCAGCCCGGCATCGACCCGGCACGACTTTCCAGCCTCGACACCGTGATATCGGGCGGCGCTCCGGTGCCGCCGAGCGTGGCCGTGCAGGTCCGGCAAAAACTGGGCTGGCGCATCCTGAACGGCTACGGCCTGACCGAGACCACCTCGGGCGTGATCGTCATGCCGCGCGATGCCGGCGACCGGGTCGACCCGGTGTCGGGCGCTCTCTCGGTCGGCGTGCCGATCAGTGGTGTCGACGCCTGGGTGGCGGGCGAAGACGGATGCCACATCGGCCACGACGAGATCGGCGAAATCGTAATCGATTCGCCGATGATCTCGCGAGGCTATTGGGACAAGCCGGCGGAAACGGCCGAGAGCATGCGCGGCGACGGCTTCCGCACCGGCGACATTGGCTTCATGGACAAGAACGGCTGGTTCTACATCGTCGACCGCAAAAAGGACATGATCAACGCCTCTGGCTACAAGGTTTGGCCACGCGAGGTCGAGGACGTGCTCTACGCCCATCCAGCGGTACGCGAAGCGGCGGTCGTCGGCATCGGCGACGCCTACCGCGGCGAGACCGTGAAGGCGGTGCTTAGCCTGCGCGACGGCCGGCATGTGACGCGGGACGAAATCATCACCTGGTGCCGCGAGCGCCTTGCCGCTTACAAGGTGCCGCGAGTCGTCGACTTCATCTCCGAGTTGCCGAAGAACGACACCGGCAAGGTGCTGCGCAGGCTGTTGCGCGACGGTGCGACGACATGAGGCGGACCGCCGTGAATACAGGAGCTTGTAGCGGCATCGGCCCTGCGCTGGCGCGGCGCTCCGACATCGAGCACACACTGATCGGCGGTGCCGATGTGGCCGCAGAACTCGACGCCTAGCGCGCGATCTGGCAGGTGACCGAGTTCGCCGTCGAGTGCTAAGCAGCAAAAAGTTAACTTAACCATACGAGGAGACACCCATGAAGAACACCACTATCCAACGCCTCGCTTTCGTTGCGGGTATCCTGCTAATTGGCGGCAGCGCCTTCGCCCAAGTCAAGATTGCCTACATCGATCCGCTCTCCGGGCCGTTCGCGAACGTCGGCGAGAACGGGCTCAAGGCGTTCAAGGAGGCCGCGGAAGTCCTGGTCAACCAGAAGGGCGGCGTCATGGGCCAGAAGCTCGAGTTCGTCGGTTTCGACAACAAGGCCAGCCCGCAGGAAACCCAGATCCAGTTGAAGGCCGCAATCGACCAAGGCTTTCGCTTCGTCACCCAAGGCAATGGCTCCGGCGCCGCCTACTCGTTGATCGACGCGGTCAACAAATGGAACGCGCGCAATCCGGACAAGACGGTGCTGTTCTTCAACTGGGCGGCCGTCGATCCGACGCTGACCAACGAAAAGTGCAGCTTCTGGCATTTTCGCTTCGATGCCAATAGCGATATGAAGATGGAGGCCATCACCAACTTCATGGAGCAGGACAAGAAGATCAAGAAGGTCTACATCATCGGCCAGGACTACGCCCACGGCCACCAGGTAGCCAAGGCGACGAAAGAAATGCTGGCGAAGAAGCGCAGGGACGTGCAGATCGTCGGCGAAGACCTGCACCCGATTGGCAAGGTCAAGGATTTCGCCCCCTACATCGCCAAGATCAAGGCTTCCGGCGCCGACACGGTGGTCACCGGAAACTGGGGCAACGACCTTTCACTACTGATCAAGGCCGCCAAGGATTCCGGCCTCAAGGCGCGCTTCTACACCTACTACGCCGGCGCGCCAGGCACTCCGTCGGCGATGGGCGCCGCGGCCGCCGACAGGGTATTCCTGATATCGGAATGGCACATGAATTTGGTCCCCAACAAGACCGAGCAATTCGCCCTCGCATTCAATAAGAAGCCGGGGGGCGAATTTTCAACCCTGCGCATCAATACGGAGGTCAGCATGGTGGCGGAAGCCATGAACAAGGCCAAGTCCACCGACCCCAAGCAGGTCGCGCTCACCCTCGAAGATATGCGCTTTAATGCCGACAACGGCGAGGTCTGGATGCGCAAGAGCGACCACCAGTTGATGCAGCCGCTGTTCATCTCCGTGTTCAGCAAAGCCGACGGCAAGACGGTCAAGCACGATTCGGAAGGCACGGGTTACGGCTGGAAGACTTTGGCTTCAATCTCGCAGCGCGATTCGCAGTTACCGACGTCTTGCATCATGGAACGTCCGTAATTCCACCTTTCGACATCGGATCAAGTCCGTCCCAATCCCACCTATAATACGACGTATGAATGCCAAAGTTGAGAGCTACGAGCGACCGCAACGTTTCAGCGAAGCGGAGTGGGACGCCCGCGTCCGCCTCGCGGCGACATACCGGATGTTCGACTATCTCGGATGGAGTGAACTCATCTACAACCATATCTCGCTCCGAGTTCCTGGACCTGAAGTGCAATTTCTGATTAATCCCTTCGGCCTGCATTACTCCGAAGTCTGCGCTTCCAACTTGGTCAAGGTCGATCTACAGGGCAACATCATTGGCGGTTCCGATTGGCCGATCAATCCGGCTGGGTTCACCTTCCATGGGAAAATTCACGAATTGCGGCCGGAAGCGCATTGCGTAATGCACGTCCATACCACCGCGACGCAGGCTGTGTGCTGCCTCAAGGAAGGACTGTCGTTCTCCAACTTCTATGCCGCGCAACTGTATGGCAGGATTGCCTATCATGATTTCGAGGGTATCACCGTGCATCGCGATGAAGGCGTACGCATTCTTGCCAGTGCGGGAGACAAACCTTTATTGCTGCTGCGCAATCACGGACCAGTGACGATGGGCTGCAACCTGGCCCAGGCTTTTTCTCTGATGTGGCTGGTTAACCGTGCATGTGAGGTGCAATTGGCGGCGCAGTCGATGGGAGCAATCACCGAAATTCCAGTTTCAGTGCTTGAAAAATGCGCGGCCGATTCCCTCAATTTCGATCCACGGTTTGGTGCCGGCCAAGATGCATTTGCCGCCTTGACCCGCATCGTCGACCACATCGATACCCGGTATCGTTATTGAATTTTGTCCATCGGACATTTCCATGGAGAAAAGTCGTTGGCGCATCTGGGCGTGGAGGCGCTCCAGCACCTTAGGGTCGAGCTGGGCTTCATGAAAAGCGACCCCTTCCGTAGCCCCTGTGGCGAAAATACCGTCGATCACGATCGCATGAAAATGTGATCGAAGGGAATGCAGAGCCGTCAGCTATAGATTTTCTTCAGCAACGAGATCAGCGTCTCACGCTGCTTGGCTGTCAACGCCGCAGTCACTTGAGCTTCGAGTTCGATCACTGTTGACTCCGCCTCGACCAGCAGTTTTCGGCCCTCGGAGCTCAAGCTCAGGCACACGGCGCGCTTGTCCGCGGCCAGTGTTTTGCGGCCCACCAGTTTTCGTTTATCGAGGCGCGCCAGTACTTTGGCCAACTTGGGCGGGAGCAGGTTCAGCTCGGCGCAAAGTTGACTGGGTGTCACGCCGGGATTTCTTCCTATCAAAGAGAGAATGGAAAACTCGGCCGGCTTTAAATTCAACGCGGCCATTCTCCGATTAAACACCTCCATGATCGTCAACGTTGCCCGTCGGGCGTTATAGCCAACGAATCCCTGGAGGAAGCTGCCATCGACACTCGTTCGACTTGCCGCGGGTGACTCGTCCTTTGGTGATTTCATACGGCGATTGTAGCAGTCAAAAAACGAGAAGCCCAACACGCTCGTGTTGGGCTTCCTGGTTCATGCGCTCAATCTATCTATTGGCAGGTGAAGTTCGCCGCGTTTTCGATATCGCCGACACCGTTGTAGCGCGCCACGGTCGGATAGGCGCACAACGGACGCGTGCGCGCGGCGCTCCAGGTCGCGGGCACTTCCGTATTGACGACATTGGCACCGGCGCCACGGGCATTGGCGGTGACACGATACGGCATCGTCCCCTTTTCAACCCAGTTCACCAGGGTGGTCAGCATGTCGAACTGGTCGGTTGCCGGCCCGCCGGAACAGTGGTTCATGCCGGGCACCACGAATAGCCGGGCAAAATCGGCGGCCGCACCATTGTTGGCGGCCTGGAGAGCGTCGTACCAATTCACGGTGTCAGCAGCCGAGAAGATCGGGTCTGCACTGCCGTGGTACACGAGCAGGCGGGCACCGCGATTCCTCAGGGCGGACAAGTCCGTCTCGTTGGGCGGCGTCATGTACGACCAGGGCGATTCCTTGTACACGGCATCCGTGGCGAAGATTTTCGGATAGCCGGTGTCCAGGTTGAAGTTCAGGCCATATTGCAACCCGGTGGTGGCCAGGAATGCCGCCAGGGTCGACGGTGGGGTGGTGAAAATAAAGGCAACCGCACCCGGATCCAGCGCGGTGGAATTGGTGAAATGCCACAAGGCGTAGTTGGCGCCCGCGACGCCCGGGTCATAGTAGAAGTTCGAATAGAGGGACTCGCCCTTGCTATTCTTGGCGCCGGCGAAGATGTTGCCCAGGACATTCTTCTGTGCGTCGGTCAGGCAAGTGCCATCGCGAGCGCCGGTGCATGTCGGCACGTCGGTCTTGATGTTGAATGTCGCCTGGCATGCCTTGACGTCGGAAACGATGCCATCGGTGACTCCATCCAAGGCATCGCACTTCGCCCGAATCTTGGCGCCGAGCATCTGGAATTCGGTAGCCGTCACGGCGCTGCTGATATCCGCCTGGCCGGCGTCGGCGCCGGTGGCGACCTTGGTCGGGGCAATGCTGGCGTACTGCTGGACTTTGTAGAGCTGCGCGACCGCGGCCTTGGGCAAGTGGAAGCCCGGGGCGCCGGCAAGTATCCCGTCATATTGATCGCTGTAGCGCGCCGCGGCAATCATGGCGTGCCGTCCGCCATTGGAGCAGCCGCCGAAATACGAACGATCCGGTGCTTTGCCGTAAGCCGCCTTGATGAGGTTCTTGGCCATCTGCGTCAATGTTCCGACCGCCTGATAGCCATAG
>JBAYJH010000108.1:0-13907 GCA_041665185.1 Sterolibacterium sp. | reverse complement strand
GTCCATGCCGACCACCTGCCGGACGCGGCGGCGCGCGCCTGTCCGCGCGCCCCGGCCCTGGCCCAGCGTTGCATGCTCAGCGGCGGCGACGATTACGAGATGGTGTTTACCGCTCCGTCCAGCCGCCATGGCGCGATAATCGACCTGACCGGCACTCTCGGCCTGGCGCTAAGCTGCATCGGCAGCGTTACGCATAGAGGACCGAGTGACTTGATGCTGGTTGACGCTGAAGGCCAACAACTTCCGATACCCCAGCGTGGTTTTGACCACTTCGCATGAACGTGAAAATCAAGCGATCTCCCCCACCGCCCTGGCGTTTCCTGTTCAGCCATCCGGCCCACTTCATTGCCTGTGGCCTGGGGAGCGGCTTGTCCCCGGTCGCCTCGGGTACTGTCGGCACCTTGCTCGCCTGGGCACTCTACCCGCTGCTGCGGCCGCAGTTTGGCGGCGGCGACAGCGGATTCGCGGCGTTCTTGCTCCTCGCCTTCGCCTACGGTGTATCGGCTTGCGGCCGCACCGGCCGCGACCTGGGGGTGGTGGATCACGGTGCCATCGTCTGGGACGAGATCGTGCCATTCTGGGCGGTACTCTTCATGACGCCGCCGGGCGGGTGGTGGCAACTGGGCGCTTTCCTGCTGTTTCGTTTCTTCGACATCGTCAAACCGCCGCCGGCCGACTGGTTCGATGCCAAGGTCAAGAATGGTTTCGGCGTCATGATGGATGACGTCGTGGCCGCCGTCTATACGGTGTTGACCCTCGCGGTCATCAAAGTCCTGATCGGTTGATATGGATGTCGAATTGCGGACCTTGTCGATAAGCGTCGGAGCCGCTCTGGCTGCGCGCAAGTGGGTGCTCGCTTGCGCAGAATCCTGCACCGGTGGCTGGATCTCGGAATTGGTTACGGATACCGCCGGCAGTTCTGAATGGTTTGACAGGGGCTTCGTCACCTACTCCAATGCGGCCAAGCAGGAGATGCTGGACGTTAGCACTGACACCTTGGCGAGCCATGGCGCAGTCAGTGAGGAAACCGCGCGTGAGATGGCGCAGGGAGCGCTGGCCCATTCCCATGCCCAGATTGCGCTGGCGGTCACCGGTATTGCCGGCCCAGGGGGTGGCTCACCTGGTAAGCCAGTGGGTACCGTATGCTTCGCCTGGTGCAGGGACTCAGCCTCCGCGATCACTGAAACGCGCTGCTTTTCGGGCGATCGCCAGGCGATCCGGCGGCAGGCCGTCATTACAGCGTTACAAGGCCTCCTGTCCCTGCTGAATGGCGCAAAAACTGTGCCATAATTCTCACCGACTACGTAAAGGAACCAGCATGGACGACAATAAGAGCAAGGCCCTGCAAGCGGCCCTGGCCCAGATAGAAAAGCAGTTCGGCAAAGGCTCTATCATGAAGATGGGGGCGGCGCAGATCGAAAATGACCTACAGGTGATCTCCACCGGGTCGCTGGGTCTCGACATTGCCCTGGGCATCGGCGGCTTGCCGCGCGGCCGGGTGGTCGAAATTTACGGTCCCGAATCCTCCGGCAAGACCACCCTGTGCCTGCATGTGGTCGCCGAAATCCAGAAAGCCGGCGGCGTGGCGGCCTATATCGATGCCGAAAACGCCCTCGATCCGGTGTATGCCGGCAAACTCGGCGTGAATGTCGGCGACATGTTGATTTCCCAGCCGGATACCGGCGAGCAGGGTCTGGAAATCGCCGACATGCTGGTGCGCTCCGGCGGCATCGACATCGTCGTCATCGACTCGGTGGCGGCGCTGGTGCCGCGCGCGGAAATCGAGGGCGAAATGGGCGACCAATTGCCCGGTTTGCAGGCGCGGCTGATGAGCCAGGCGCTCCGGAAACTCACCAGCAACATCAAACGCACCAATACGCTGGTGATCTTCATCAACCAGATCCGCATGAAGATCGGCGTGATGTTCGGCAGTCCGGAAACCACCACCGGCGGCAACGCGCTCAAGTTCTATGCTTCCGTGCGCCTGGACATCCGGCGCACTGGCGCGATCAAGAAGGGCGAAGAGGTGATCGGCAACGAGACCAAGGTCAAGGTCGTCAAGAACAAGGTGGCACCGCCGTTCCGCGAGGCGCGTTTCGACATCCTCTACGGTGAAGGCATCTCGCTGGAAGGGGAGATTATCGACCTCGGCGTCGAACACAAGATCATCGACAAGTCCGGCGCCTGGTATGCCTACAATGGCGAGAAGATCGGCCAGGGCCGGGACAACTCGCGCGAGTATCTGCGTGAGCATCCCGAGATCGCGCGTGAGATCGAGAACAAAGTACGCGCCGCCGTCGGCATCAACGCCCTGGGTCCGGTAGGGGCGCCCAGCGAGTGATGAAAGCCCTGCCTGGCGATCCGCGGCCTTCGCTGCGGGGGCGGGCAGTCAAGCTTCTGGCCCGGCGCGACCATAGCCGCGCCGAACTCTCCAAGAAACTTGCGCCACTGGGTAGCTCTGAGGAAATCAACGCCGTGCTCGATCAACTCGAACAAACCGGATTACTCTCGGACGCGCGCGCGGCGGCCGCCTATGTGCGCAGCCACGCGGCGCGCTTCGGCGCCGCCAAACTCAATCATTCCCTGCGCGCCAAAGGCATCAGCGCCGAGTTGATCGCAGCCAGCCTGGACCAGCAGGGCCTGGAGGGCGAATTGCAGCGCGCCCGCGAACTGTGGCGCCGCAAGTTCGGTGCGCGCGAGGCCCCGGCTGTCCGCGATGCCAGGGAATGGGCGCGCCAGGCGCGGTTTCTGCAAAGCCGCGGGTTTTCGACCGAGATCATACGCAAACTTCTCTCGGCACCGGAAGATGAGTAACGATGGTGTGGTTGCAATGAAAGACCCCGAGTGCAGGTTGATGGTCAGGGGTCTGAGCAAGAGATACAAGACGCGCAGCGTCGTCAAGGATGTTTCATTTGACGTTGGCAGCGGCGAAGTGATCGGCCTGCTGGGACCCAACGGCGCAGGCAAGACGACGTGTTTTTATATGATCGTCGGCCTGGTGGCAGCCGATGGCGGTGATATCCGCCTTGACCACAACGGCAATAGCGCCAATCTGACCCACATGCCGATTCATCGCCGGGCACAACTTGGCCTGTCTTACCTGCCACAGGAAAACTCTGTGTTTCGAAAGCTCAGCGTCGCCGACAACATCCGTGCCGTACTCGAGCTGCAAAAGCATTCCGGCGATGAAATCGACAATCGACTTGACGTGTTGCTTCAGGAATTACACATTACCCACTTGCGCGATAATTCCGCCATCTCGCTGTCGGGAGGAGAGCGGCGCCGTGTCGAGATCGCCCGGGCGCTGGCGACCACACCACGCTTCATCCTGCTGGACGAACCGTTTGCCGGCGTCGACCCAATCGCCGTTATCGACATTCAGAAAATCATCGGCTTTCTCAAGGAAAGAGGCATAGGCGTGCTGATCACCGACCACAATGTACGCGAGACGCTCGGCATCTGCGATCGCGCCACCATCATCAACGCCGGCGAGGTATTGGCCTCCGGCAGGCCGGATGAGATTGTCTATAATGAAAGCGTCCGCAAGGTCTATCTTGGCGAAAATTTTCGCATGTAGGTCGTCTGAGTCTAGACCGGATCATGAAACAGACGCTCCAACTAAAACTTTCCCAACATCTTGCGCTGACCCCGCAATTGCAGCAGTCGATCCGCCTGTTGCAGTTGTCTACGCTGGAACTCAATCAGGAAATCGAACAATTTCTCCAGGACAACCCCCTGCTGGAGCGCGAAGAGATCAACGAGGGCGCCGCATTCGTCCCGGCCAGCGATGCATTGTCGTCACCTCAGGCGGTCGCCGACGAACCGCCAACGCCGACCTACGATGAAGCCTACAACATACCGGCCGATTCCAACTGGAGCGGCGATGCCCCAAGCAATCACAATCCGCGCGACAGCAATGACGGCGAAGAATCCGATTTTGCGGAAATCCAGGCCGCAGCCAGTTCTCTGCGTGACCACCTGACGACACAACTGGGATTTACCCCGCTCTCGGACCGCGACCGGAATATGGTCAGCTTTCTCATCGAGGCACTCGACGAAGATGGCTATCTGGCCCAGGATCTGGAGGAGTTGCTCGACGTGCTGACTGAGGAAAATCAGGAAGCCAGTCGGGAAGAACTGCTGGAAGAATTGCACATTGCCTTGCGCCACTTGCAGAATTTCGACCCGACCGGGGTCGGTGCGCGCAGCCCCCAGGAATGCCTGGCTTTGCAGTTGGAAAGTCAGGCCGTGTCGGCGGTTCGCGACCTGGCGCTGGTGCTGGTGCGGCAGCACCTGAATTTGCTGGCGGCGCGTGATTTCGTCAAGCTGAAGAAAGTCTTGCGCTGCGACGACGATGCCCTGCGCAGCGCCCACGCCTTGATCTGCTCCCTCAATCCCCGCCCCGGTGCCCAATACGCGCCGAACGATACGCGTTACATTATCCCCGATGTGGTGGTTCGCAAGCTGCGCGGCGGCTGGACCGTCACCCTCAACCAGGACGCCATGCCGCGCCTGCGCATCAATCGGCTCTATGCCGATATCCTGCAACGCAGCCGCGGTAGCGGGGCGAGCGCCGGCAATAACAACGCCGGACTGACCAGCCAGCTACAGGAAGCCAAGTGGCTGATCAAGAACGTGCAACAGCGATTCGAGACCATTCTGCGGGTATCCCAGGCGATCGTCGATCGCCAGCGCCAATTCTTCGAGCATGGCGAAGTCGCGATGCGCCCGCTGACGTTGCGCGAAATCGCCGAAACGCTCGGCCTGCACGAATCGACAATCTCCCGCGTGACCACGCAAAAGTTCATGGCCAGTCCGCGCGGCATATTCGAACTCAAATATTTTTTCGGCAGCCACGTCGCCACCGAGGCCGGCGGCGCGGCATCTTCCACGGCGATCAGGGCGCTTATAAAACAACTCGTCAGTGCAGAGGACGGTCTCAAACCGCTTTCCGACGCCAGTATCGCCGAAATCCTCGGCCAGCAGGGCATCGTCGTGGCTCGGCGGACCATCGCCAAGTACCGCGAAGGCCTGAACATCCCGCCGGTCAATTTACGCAAGTCCTTTTGATACATCAGCATTCCCCAATAAGGAGCCATCATGAACCTCAATATCACCGGTCACCATATGGAAGTAACGGCAGCGATCAATGACTATGTCAATGCCAAGCTCGACCGGGTGATTCGTCACTTCGACAATGTCACCAGCGCCCATGTAATTCTCTCGGTGGACAAGCTCAACCATAAGGCGGAGGTTACCTTGCACGTAAAGGGCAAGGACATTTTTGCCGACAGTATTGAATCCGATCTATACGCGGCTATCGACACGCTGGCCGACAAACTCGACCGTCAGGTCGTGAAGTACAAGGAGAAGAACTCGAGCCACGCTCACGAAGGACACAAGCGCAAAGCCGCCGAATAACCTAGCCGGCTGAGTCACGCGGTCTTTCGCGGTATACTGCGCCTCCAAGCGGCGAAGGACCATCCTCTCTCGTCATCGATGAACCAAATAGCCAAACTCCTTCCACCTTCCAACATCCTTCTCAATCTGGATGCGAGCAGCAAGAAGCGTGTTTTCGATCTAGCCGGCTTGATGTTCGAAAATAACCAGGGAATTGCTCGCAGCACGGTGTATGACGCGCTTTTCGCCCGCGAGAAGCTCGGCTCAACCGGACTGGGTCAGGGTATCGCCATTCCGCATGGTCGCATCAAGGGGCTCAAGGAAGCCGTGGGCGGTTTCCTGCGCCTGGCGGTGCCGGTGCAGTTCGACGCCCCTGACGGAAAGCCGGTGAATCTGCTCTTCGTGCTGCTGGTCCCGGAAGCAGCCACCGAGCATCACCTGCAAATTCTTTCCGAGCTGGCGCAATTGTTTTCAGACCGTGGTTTCCGCGAAAGGCTCGCCACGGCGCGCGATCCGGCGGAAGTGCACTCCCTGTTCGCGAACGGCCAAGTCGATGCCTCACCTGACAGTCAAACAGCTGCTTGATTACAATCGCAGCCGCCTGCGTCTCGAGTGGGTTTGCGGCTCACTGAACGCCGCCATATCGGTACCGCAGCTGGACTTGTCGTCGGCCGACCTGGTCGGTCACCTGAACTTGATCCATCCGACCCGCGTCCAGGTACTGGGCACTCCGGAGATCGACTGGGCCAACCGGCAGTCAGCGGAAAAAGTCATTCATCATTTCGGTGAAATCATCTCCGCGCGCCCCCCGGCGCTGATCGTCGCCGACGGCTGCGAAGTGCCGGAGATGGTCCGCAGCTTGTGCGAGAGCGGCGATACGCCATTGTTTATTTCGTCGCTCTCGGCAGCCGCGGTGATCAACGCCTTGCGCGTCTACCTGTCGCGTCAGTTGGCGGAAACCGCCTCGCTGCATGGGGTGTTCATGGATGTTCTGGGGATGGGCGTGCTGGTTACCGGCGATTCCGGTGTCGGCAAGAGCGAGCTGGGGATCGAGTTGATTTCGCGCGGCCACGGCCTTGTGGCCGACGACGTGGTCGAAATTTCACGCCTATCGGCGGATACTCTCGAAGGCCGCTGCCCGGATTTACTCAAAGACTTCATCGAAGTTCGCGGCCTCGGGCTACTCAATATCCGCACGATATTCGGCGAAACCGCCTGCCGCCGCAAGATGAAACTCAAGCTCATCGTGCATCTGCAAAAGACCCAGATCGGTGTCCCCGAAGCGGCGCGACTGCCCCTCGACGCGCAAACCGAGATCATCCTCGGCGTTGCCGTGCGCAAAGTGGTGATTCCCGTGACAGCCGGCCGCAACCTGGCGGTTCTGCTGGAGGCCGCAGTACGCTCCACCATCCTGCAGTTGCGCGGCATCGACAGCATGCAGGAATTCCTCGACCGCCAGCAGCGGGCGCTGAACATCAACAACGACGAAGCGGAAATCTGACTTGGAGCGCGGCCAGTCCTGGCCAGCGCTTTTAACGTGAAATACGATGACGAAGCGCCCTGTGCCCTAACCCCAAAGTCGGGCAGCGCGCAGCCTCCCCGCCGGGGGACCAGTAGCCGACGAGCGTAGCGAGCTATCTGTAGCCCCCGCCCGGGCGGGGGTTGGGGGTGGGGGCGTCAATGCTGTTCTTGAACGATTTCATGGCACGGGGGTGGTCTGACGACGATGCGAGTTACGGGCTGACCTGGTCGATGCTCAGCTTGATGCCCTTGGCCCCGACCTTGATCATGCCGCTTTCACCAATCAAGTCACCCGGCTGGCGAACGGCTTGTCCCGATTTCGTCACGCGCGCCTCAAGCTTCACCTCGCTGGCACCCGAGAGTTTCATGTCCGGGCTGATGGCCAAGGAGTCGTCGAGGGTAAAATTCAAAGGTAGGTCGCCGGCGCGTGCGCGCAACAAGGCCAAAGGCATGCGCGGGCCGGTGACCGGGCGCGCATAGATGAACAGCGAATCGCCCGGCTGCACCTTGGCAGCCAACGCGGGTGCAAGCGTCACGCTGCCGCTGATCGCCTTGCCTGACGGGCCGGGTTTTCCGCCCTGTGTCTTGGCAATGGGTTGTCCACTCTTTCCGCCGATCTCGGCGAGCGTGGCACTCAGCGACTTGGCATCATCGGATTCCGGGGGCAAGAGCGTCAGGAGCCGACTCCAGTAGCGGGTGGCTTCCGGGAAGTCTTTGCGGTTGTATGCCGCGGTCCCAGCGAGCGCCAACGCCATGAAATTTTCCGGCTCGATCCTGAGTGCCTGTAGCACCAGTTGTAGCGGCCTGCCTTCGAGATTGCCGCCGGCGCGCACCGCCAGCAAATCGGCGTACTCGGCCAACAGCGCGGCATCCTGGTTCACCAGATCACCGGCGCGGACAAATGCCTTCTCTGCCTCCTCGAAGCGGCTCATCGCCTTGTAAGTGCGTGCCAGCATGGCCCAACCCTGAGGATCATTCGGGTTCTTTTGCAGGCGCGCGGCCAGTTTGGCGAGCATCTCATCCATCTGGCCGGCGGTGACCTGATGCCGCGCCTCCACCGGCTGCATGGCCGCTGGATTGCCCAGCAATGCATACAACAGCGCTGCCGACAACGGCACCAGCAGCGCTACGGCGAGAGCAGTGCGCTTTGCCGGCTGCGGCACCGGCGGCGGCGCATCGGCGACCGCGGCATCCTCCAGCAGGCGGCGTTGCAGTTCGACCCGTGCCTGCTCGAAATCGTGTTCAGCGAGGCTGCCTTCGACGCGATCCCGTTCAAGCTCGACCAATTGGTCGCGGTAGATGGCGCTGTTGATGCCTTGGCGCGACGCGCCGGATACGCCGCCGCTGCGTCGCAGCAGCGGACGCAGCAACCAGGCCAGCGCTATCAGCGCCATCAGTGCGGCGGCGGCCAGAAAGGGAATGCTCATCGTTGGTTCTCGCTCTCGTTCATCTCATTCTGTTTCAGCAATGCATCGGCCCGCAGTGACTCCTCGGCCGATAGCGGCGTCCCGGAATTCTCGCCAGCGGCCGCGACGCGGCTGCCGCGGCGGCGCAGATAAACGACCAGCGCGGCGACGGCGCCGGCCAGCAGCAGGAACGGGCCAAACCACAGCAGGTAGGTGGTGGTCTTCAGCGGAGGCCGGTAACGCACGAAGTCGCCGTAACGGCTGACCATGAATTCCATGATCTGCTCATTGGATTTGCCCTCTTTGATCATCGACCGAATCTCGCGGCGCAGGTCCACGGCCAGTTCGGCGTGCGAACCGGCCAGGGATTCGTTCTGGCAGACCAGGCAGCGCAATTCCTCGGAAATCTCCACCATGCGTTTTTCGACCACCACGTCGGCGGCCAGCGGCGCGGCTTCCTTGGCGAGTGCGCAGGCGCCCGCCAGTGCAATGGTCATCAGGAGGAACAGCCTAATCACTCGAAGGGCGCTGGTCATTTCTCCAACTCCTTGACGAGCGGCAGAATCTTCTTCTCCAGCGCCTCGGGCGTAATCGGCCCGATCTGCTTGTAGCGGATCACTCCGGCCTTGTCGATCAGATAGGTCTCGGGCACCCCATACACGCCGTAGTCGATACCGACACGGCCGTCCAGGTCGAGCGCGGTGAGCATGTAGGGATCGCCACGCGAGGCCAGCCAAGCGTTGGCGCGCTTCTGGGCCAGCGGCAATTCCTCGCCGGGCGGCATCTGGCTGACATCGAACTGGCTGTCGCCGCGCACTTCCTTGTAGCTCAAGCCGACGATCGGCAGCGCGCTTTGCCTGGCGAAGGAGACCAGCAACGGGTGTTCGGCCCGACAAGAGACGCACCAGGTAGACCAGACATTCAGCATCCAGACCTTGCCCGCCATGTCGCCGGGGGAGAACTTCTTGTCCGGACTGGCCAGTTGCGGCAGCGCAAAACCCGGCGCCATTTTCCCCACCAGCGGCGACGGCACTTCATGCGGATCAAGACGCAGCCCGACGGCAAGAAATCCCACCAGCACCACGAACAAACCCATCGGAATCAGAAATCGCTTCATGCCCGCGCACCCTGTAGGTCGGCGGGCAATTGCTTGGCCGCCCTTGATTTGAGCCGGTAACGCCGGTCGCTGACGGCAACCAGGCCACCCAGGGACATCAACAGGCAGCCACCCCAGATCCAGTCGACGAAGGGCTTGTGATGCACGCGCACACTCCAGGCACCGCTGCCGTCCTGAATGCCGACCGGTTCGCCGAGCGAAACATACACGTCGCGGGTAAGACCGGTGTCGATGGCCGCCTCGGTCATCGGCATCGCCGACGAGAAATAGGCGCGTTTCTCAGGGTGCAGGTTGCGCTGTAGCTTGCCGTCCTTGGACAACTCCAGGTCGCCCACCGAAGCGCGGTAGTTCGGTCCCAGTGCGTCCTTCACCCCGAGCAGGCGCACCGTGTAGCCGCCCACCTCGATCGTGTCGCCCGGCGCCATACGCACATCCTTTTCGGATTCGTAGCCTTTGACCATGGTTACGCCGACGACGAAAACCGCCACGCCGATGTGCGCCAGATGCATGCCCCAGAATGCGCGCGCGGCGCCCAAGCCGGCCCAGCCGCTCTTCAACCGTTCACGAATCTGCACGACGCTGCTGGCGACGATCCAGACGGCGAGCAGCAGCCCCAGGCCGATCAGCGGACTCCAGCCGCCGAAAGCCAGTGGCAGGCCGATGCCCGCGACCACCGACACGGCCAGGGCGAGGCGCAGGCGCCGCGTCATATCGCCGCTGTCGGCCTGCTTCCAGCGCGCCACGGGGCCCGCCGCGATGAGAAACAGCAGCGGCACCATCAAGGGCACGAACACCGCCTCGAAGTAGGGTGGGCCGACCGAGAGCTTGCCCAGGCCCAGCGCATCGATGATCAGCGGATACAGCGTGCCCAGCAGCACCGAGCCGCACGCCACCACCAGCAACACGTTGTTCACCAGTAACAGGGTCTCCCGCGACATCAGCGCGAAGCGGCCACCCAGGCCGACCTTTGGCGCGCGCCAGGCAAACAGCATTAGGGAACTGCCAATTACCACCACCAGGAAAGTCAGGATGAAAATGCCGCGGCGCGGGTCGGTGGCGAAGGCATGCACCGAGGTCAGCACCCCGGAACGAACCAGGAACGTTCCCAGCAGGCTCAAGGAAAAGGCGCCGATCGCCAGCAAGACGGTCCAATTCTTGAAGGCGCCGCGCTTCTCGGTGACCGCCAGCGAATGGATCAGCGCCGTGCCGACCAGCCAGGGCATGAACGAGGCGTTTTCCACCGGGTCCCAGAACCACCAGCCGCCCCAGCCCAGTTCGTAATAGGCCCACCAACTGCCCAGGCCGACGCCCAGGGTCAGGAAGATCCATGCCGCCACGGTCCATGGGCGCGACCAGCGCGCCCAGGCGGCGTCAAGCTGGCCGGAGAGCAGGGCGGCAATGGCGAAGGCGAAAGCCACCGAGAAGCCGACATAGCCCATATAGAGCATCGGCGGATGGATCACCAGGCCGGGATCCTGCAACAACGGATTCAAGTCGCGGCCATCGGCGGGAATGTCCGCCAGCCGCTCGAAGGGGCTGGAAGTGAGCAGGATGAACAGCAGCATGCCGCAGGAGACCAGGCCCAATACGCCAATGACCCGCGCCACCATGGCTTCCGGCAAGGCATCGGAGAGCAGCGACACCGCCAGGGTCCAACTCGCCAGCAACAGGACCCACAGCAGCAGCGAGCCCTCGTGTCCGCCCCATACCGCGGCGAAGCGATAGACCTCCGGCAGTTGCGAATTGGAGTGCTCGGCGACGTATTGCACCGAAAAATCGTTGGTGACGAAGGCGTAAGCCAGGCAAGCGAAAGCCACCGTCAACAGCAGCCACTGGGTCTGCGCCGCCGGCCGCGCCAGCGCGATCCAGGCAGCATCGTTGCGATGCGCGCCCAGCAGCGGCAGCACGCCCTGTACAACGGCAACCATCAAAGCTAGGATGATTGCGAAATGGCCGAGTTCTGGAATCATGTGTGCCTCACTGCTTCAGGGTATTTGCGGTCTTACTCGCCTGGTCGACGGCGTGCTTTGCTTCCGGCGGCATGTAATTCTCGTCATGTTTGGCCAGCACCTCGCTGGCGACGAACTGCCCATTCGGGCCCATCTTGCCTTGCGCCACCACGCCTTTGCCTTCCTTGAACAGGTCGGGCAGGATGCCGGTGAAGGCGACCGGCACTTCCTGGGCGGTGTCGGTGACGACGAAGCGGATGGTCATCTCGTTTCTTTGCACCGTGCCGGTCTTGACCAGCCCGCCAACGCGGAACACGCGATCTTTCGGCGCTTCGCCGGCCGCAATCTGGGTGGGCGTGAAGAACAGGGCAATATTGCTGTTCAGGGCATTCAACACGAAGTATGCGGCTATGCCCAGCGAGGCGAGGCCGCCGCCGATGATGGCAAAGCGTTTGTGGCGAGCTTTCATTGCAGGGTTTCCTTGACGAGGTTGGCCATGGCCAGGGAGCGGGTGTTTCTCTCGGCGTTCAAACCGGTGATCACCCCGGCCCTGTCCGGGACCGAGCGATTCTGGCTGAGCTTCCATTTGCCGATGAGTTGATTGATCGGCATCTCGACGCCGACGATGGCGCCGAGCAATTGTTCAATGTATTCAGCCGGGGCATCGGATATCTGCCAGGGATGGGGGCGATCTGCCTCATGTCGATCCGTCAAGCTTTCGACCAAGGCACGCAAGCGTTGCCGCTCTTCGAAAAAGGTCAGGGGCCCACGGGCATGGACGACCACATAGTTCCAGGTCGGCACCGCCTTGCCCGCTTCCGCCTTGCTCGGGTACCAGGCAGGTGAAATATAGGCGTCCGGGCCCTGGAAAACCGCCAGGGCATCGGTTGCCGCCGAGTCGCGCCAAACGCGATTGGCCCGTGCCACGTGCCCGCGCAGGGTGCCATACGGAGCCGGCAGCGGGTCATATTCCAGGGGAAGGTGATCGGCGGCCAGTCCGCACCCAGCATCTCCGGACATCGTCACCAGCGTCGCCAACGGATGTGCTCGCATCATCGCGGCCAATACCTCGATGCGGTTTTCCTCGAATTGCGCCGGCACGTACATCAAACGGATTTTCCCTGCTGTTCGTCGGCGGTGCGTTCGCGTCGTAGACTATCGGTCACGTCCTGTTGACGCTTCCTCAGCAGCAAAGGTTCAATTGCCAGCGCCAGGGCCGTGACGCCGAAGCTGCCCCAGACATAGAAGGCGTAGCCGCCCATGGCGAAGAATTCGCCGACACTATTCCACTGCATGTTTCACCCAATCACTGTGCCGTTCGCGTTCCAGAATGATGGCGCGCACCCGCAGCAGCGCCACCGCGATCGAATACATCCAGCAAGCCAAAGCCATTACCAGCATTCCCCACAGCATCGTCGCGGCCATGCTAGGCGCCTTGGTCATCGAGATCGAGGCGCCCTGGTGCAGGGTGTTCCACCATTTCACCGAGAAATAGATGATCGGCACATTCACTACCCCGACCAGCGCCAGGATGGCGCCCGCCTTGTCGGCGCGGCGCGGTTCGTCGATGGCCGCCTGCAAGGCGATGAAGCCGAGATAGAGGAATAGCAGGATCAGTTCGGATGTCAGGCGGGCATCCCAGACCCACCAAGTACCCCACATCGGTTTGCCCCACAGCGCACCGGTCCACAGCGAGAGAAAGGCGAACAGCGCGCCGGTCGGCGCGATTGCGCTGGCCATCATCGAGGACAGGCGGGTGTTCAGCACCAAGCCGAGGCCAGCCCAGAAGGCCATGACCAAGTATAGGAACATCGACAACCAGGACGCCGGTACATGGACGAAAATGATGCGGTAGCCTTCGCCCTGCGTCGCGTCGGTCGGGGCCACGAAGAAACTCAGCCAAAGGCCGACGGCGCCCAATATCACCGCCAGGGTGACGAACCACGGCACCATCTTCCCGGCCAGCGGGTAGAACGCTTGCGGCGACCCGAACTTGAACCACTGAATGATCTTATTGCTCATATTATTCCAATGCGATCCGCAGCGATGCCGTGGTCGCCCACGGCGCGAAAAACACCGACAGCGCCAGCAGCGCCGCCAACAATGAAAGATGGCCGGCGGCGCCGAGTCCGGAGATGTCGGCTTCGACCGCGCCGGCGCCGAAGATCAACGCCGGAATATACAGCGGCAAAGTCAGCAAGGACAGCAGTACCCCGCCACCACGCACCCCCAGCGTCAATGCGGCGCCGATGGCGCCGATCAGGCTCAACAGCGGGGTGCCGATCAGCAACGACAATACCAGCACGCCCAGTGCCTGCGGCGCCAGGTCGTACTGCAACCCCAGCAAGGGTGCGATCAACACCAGCGGCAGGCCGGTCACCAGCCAGTGCGCCACGACCTTGCCGATCACCAGCAAGCCTAGCGGAGCGGGAGAGAGGACCATCTGCTCCAGCGTGCCGTCGGCGTAATCGGCCGCGAACAGGCGTTGCAGCGACAGCATCGCCGCCAGCAGGG
>JBAYJH010000107.1:0-14035 GCA_041665185.1 Sterolibacterium sp. | reverse complement strand
TTCTCGGTTCGCTGCCGTTTGCGGTGATGGTCTCGCACGCCTTCGGGCTGGCCGATCCGCGCAGCTACGGCTCGGGGAATCCGGGCGCCACCAATGTGCTGCGTTCGGGCAACAAGGCCGCCGCGGTGCTGACGCTGCTCGGGGATGCCGCCAAGGGCTGGCTGGCCGTCTGGCTGGCCGGGCGATTCGGCGCCGAGGGCGCGGCCGTGGCCAGTGTCGGGGTCGCGGCCCTTCTTGGGCACGTGTTTCCGGTGTTTCTGGGATTCAAAGGCGGCAAGGGCGTCGCCACCGCGGTCGGCGTGCTGCTGGGCCTGCACTGGATACTGGCACTTGTCGCGACGCTGACCTGGTTGCTGGTCGCCCTGGCGACACGCTACTCGTCGCTGTCCGCTCTCGTGGCGGCGGTAGAGGCGCCGTTCGCCGCTTGGATTTTGACGGACCGCGCAGATATTGCCGTGCCCGTCGCTGTCATGTCCCTGCTGCTGGTCTGGCGCCACTCGGCGAACATCCGCAAGCTTCTGGCAGGCACGGAAAGCAAAATCGGCGGAAAGAAATAACCACCCCTCAGGCGACCGACAGGAGTTCCTGCAAAGGCCAGCGCGGACGCACCGCGAATGCGCCATCGCCCGTGGTCGCCGCGCCGGCCAGCAGACGCTGGGCGCCGCAAAAGGCGATCATGGCGCCGTTGTCGGTGCATAGGTCAAGTTCGGGGTAGAACACCCGCACGCCGGCCTTTCCCGCCGCTAGATCGAGCCGCTCTCGCAGGCGCCGGTTGGCGCCGACCCCGCCGGCCACGACCAGCCGCTGCATGCAGCAATCACTGACCGCCGCCAGCGATTTGCTCACCAGCACTTCGGTGACGGCCTCCTGGAACTCGGCGGCAAGATCTGCCCGGGCCTCGTCGTTGAGCTGCCGGGAGCGCACCACAGTCAGCACGGCGGTCTTCAAACCGGAGAAACTGAAATCCAGGTCGCCGCTTTGCAGCATCGGCCGCGGCAGCTTGAAGCGGCCGGGCGTACCGTTTTCGGCCAGCCGCGCCAGTGCCGGCCCGCCCGGATAGCCGAGGCCGAGCAATTTGGCGGTCTTGTCGAAGGCTTCGCCGGCGGCGTCGTCCAGCGATTCGCCGAGCAGCTGGTAAGCCCCCACAGCGGTCACACGCATCAGTTGCGTGTGACCCCCGGATACCAGCAGGGCGACGAAAGGGAAGGCCGGCGGATCGTTTCCGAGCAGAGGGGAAAGCAGGTGCCCTTCCAGGTGATGCACCGGTAGCGCAGGAATCCCCCGCGCCAACGCTAGTGCTGCTGCGAAGCTGGCACCCACCAACAGCGCGCCGGCGAGCCCAGGCCCGGCCGTATAGGCGATAGCGTCGACATCGTCCAGGCTCGCTCCGGCTTCGGCCAGCACCCGCCTGAGCAGCGGCACCAGACGACGGATATGGTCGCGCGACGCCAGTTCCGGCACCACGCCCCCATACGCCTCATGCATCTCGACCTGGGAATGGACGGCATGGCCCAGCAGGCCGCGCTCGGTATCGTAGAAGGCGACACCAGTTTCGTCGCAGGAAGATTCGAAGCCCAGAACACGCATACCGGGCATTCTAACCGGCTCGGCTGTTGCAAATCGGCCACAAATACGACTTTTTGCTTGGATTCCGACCGGAATGTGGATAGAATAGCCGGCTCTTTGTATCAACCAGGGAAGCACCAAATGCCGGGTATCCGCCTCAAGGAAAACGAGCCGTTCGAAGTCGCGATCCGCCGCTTCAAGCGCGCCATCGAAAAGACCGGGGTTCTGACCGAACTGCGCTCGCGCGAGTTCTACGAGAAACCCACTTCAGAGCGCAAGCGCAAGCTGGCCGCTGCCGTGAAGCGCCATCACAAGCGCATCCGTGGCCAGATGCTGCCGCCCAAGCTCTACTAAGAAGCAGCTTCTCCCGCTGCATCCGCGATCCACCCAGGGCCGGCACCGCGCAAGCGCTGCCGGCATTTGTATTTGAGGACACTGGAGACCGATATGTCGCTAAAAGAACGGGTCATCGAAGACATGAAAAACGCCATGCGCGCCCGCGAGACGGCGCGCCTGGGCGCCATCCGCCTGCTCCTGGCGGCGATCAAGCAGCGCGAAGTCGACGAGCGCATCCAGCTCGACGACGTGGCGGTCATCGGCGTGATCGACAAGATGCTCAAGCAGCGCAAGGATTCCATCGAGCAGTACCAGAAAGCCAAGCGCCAGGACCTGGTCGATGCCGAACAATTCGAGGTGTCGGTACTGACCGCCTATATGCCGCAGGCGCTGTCCTCCGAAGAGGTCGCGGCAATCGTCGCGGCAGCGGTGACCGAAAGCGGCGCCAAGACTATCCAGGACATGAGCAAGGTGATGGCGCTGGCCAAACCCAAGCTGGCCGGGCGCGCCGACATGGGCGAAGTGTCGAAGCTGGTGCGGGCCAAGCTGTCAGGCTGAAAAGCACCTTCGCCGCGACGGCCGGGCGTTAAAATAGGCTCCGCAACTTCCCAGCGGCATTCAAGTCGAAGCGTACGCGATGATCCCAGAGTCATTCATCCAGGAACTGCTCGCCCGCGTCGACATCGTCGATGTGATCGAACGCCACGTCCCGTTGCGCAAGGCCGGCGCCAATTACAGCGCCTGCTGCCCGTTCCATTCGGAAAAATCGCCGTCGTTCACCGTCAGCCCCAGCAAGCAGTTCTATCATTGCTTCGGCTGCGGGGCGCACGGCAGCGCCATCGGCTTCATCATGCAATATTCCGGGCTGGGTTTCGTCGAGACGGTCGAAGAACTGGCGGGCAATGCCGGCCTGCAAGTGCCCCAGCAGATCGTCGCGCGCCGCCAGGATGAAGCGAAGAAAGCGCCGCTGACCGAGTTCATGGCGCGCGCGGCGAAGTACTACCGCGAGCAACTCAAGGCCAGCCCGCGCGCAGTGGACTATCTCAAGCGGCGGGGCGTGTCCGGCGAGATCGCGGCACGTTTCGGTCTAGGCTACGCGCCGGACGGCTGGCAAAATCTCGATCAGGTGTTTCCCGATTACAAGGCGGCGGAACTGGCCGAATGCGGCCTCGTCATCGATAACGAGCAGGGTCGCCGTTACGACCGGTTTCGCGATCGCATCATGTTTCCCATCCTCGACCAACGCGGCAATGTCATCGGCTTCGGCGGCCGGGTTCTCGACAAAGGCGAACCCAAATATCTCAATTCGCCGGAAACCCCGCTGTTCGAGAAGGGTCGGGAGCTGTATGGCCTGCCCCAGGCGCGCAAGACCATCCACGATAGCGACAGCGTCATCGTCGTCGAAGGCTACATGGACGTCGTCGGACTCGCCCAATCCGGCGTGGAGAATGTCGTGGCCTCGCTGGGCACCGCCACCACCGGGATGCATCTGCAAAAGCTGTTCCGGCTGACCGACCACGTGGTGTTCTGCTTCGATCGCGACAGCGCCGGCGACAAGGCGGCATGGCGGGCCATGGAAGTGAGCCTGGAGCACCTGGCAGACGATAAGAACGTGGAAATACTACAGATGGAGGGCAACCAGGACCCCGACGAGTATATCCGCGAGCATGGCAGGGATGCTTTCCTCGGCTATGCGAAGAACGCCACCCGGCTCTCGGAATTCATGGTTCGGGAACTCGAACGACGCACCAAGCCGACGACCGCCGAAGGCCGGGCGCAGATGATCCATGAGGCCAAGCCATTGTTGCAGCGCGTCGCTGCGCCGGTGTTGCGGGTCCAGCTGACCAAGGCGATCGCCAAGGTCGCCCAGTTGTCCCAGGAGGAAGTCGAAGCCGCCTGCGGCCTCAAGCCGCTGAACTTCGGCCGCCGAGCCCCGCCACGGTCGACGCAGCGGCCGACGGCCCGCTCGATCGAGCACCAGTTGCTCGAAAACATCCTGCATCAGCCGGAGCGGGCGGCGCGCCTGCCGCTGGAACTGATTTCCGGCGACAGCCCGGAAGAAGCCGCGTTGCGCGCCATCGCCGACGCCATCGACCACGGCGAGTTGCCGACCCAATTGAACTCAAGCGGAACCGGGGTCGGCCTGCTGCTGGAGCATTTTCGCGGCAGCGAACATGAAACAACGCTGGCCCAATATACCAGCGCACTGGTCAGCGGGGATGTCGATGAAGAGGCTTTGGAAGCGGAATTCAGCGATGCCCTGGAACGCCTGCGGAACGCCGGATTGACCAGCGCTATTGCCGCATTGAGCTATAAAGAACGTAATGGTGGCCTGTCGGGCGATGAGCGCAAACGCCTTGCCGCGCTGTTGATGCAGAAGACCTCGGCAGCAGCAAAGGCAAGGCAGAGAGACTGACTCGTACCCCAGCAGAAAATACGGGCACTAGTGTATAATTACTGGTTTTCCCCAATCTTTGTCGGACAGGTTGGCATGGGCGCGAGTCCCGCCATCCGCACCTGACAGCGAGGACATGATGGCCAAAGCATCCGCCAAACCCGCCAAAGCAGTGGTAAAGAAAACTCCCCCGGCCAGCATCGAAACCGAAACACCGGACGAAACGCCCGCCAAAGCAACCAAGACTGCCAAGCTCAAACCCGAGCCACGCGGCAAGCGCGGCAAGGATCGAGCGGCCGACATGCCGGCCGCCCTGCCGCTCGACCTGGATGCCCGCCGTACCCGCTTGAAGAACCTGATCACGCTCGGCAAGGAGCGCGGCTACCTGACCTACGCCGAGATCAACGATCACCTGCCGGACGACATGGTCGATGCCGAGCAGATCGAGTCGATCATCACCACCTTCAGCGACATGGGCGTCCAGGTCTATGACGAGGCGCCCGATGCCGAATCGCTGCTGCTGACCGAGCAGACCCCGGCCGTGGTCGATGCGGCGGAAGTCGAGGAACAGGCCGAGCAGGCGTTGTCGACCGTCGACTCCGAGTTCGGCCGCACCACCGACCCGGTGCGCATGTATATGCGCGAGATGGGTTCCGTCGAACTGCTGACGCGCGAAGGTGAAATCGAGATCGCCAAGCGCATCGAAGACGGCCTGAAGCACATGATCATCGCCATCTCCGCCTGCCCGACCACCATCGTCGAGATCATCGATTCGGCTGGCAGGGTGGCGCGCGACGAAATGCGCATCGACGAACTGATCGACGGCCTGATCGACCCGAACGCCTCGACCGAGATCGAGGCCCTGGCCGAGGACGAAGTGGCCGAGATCGAAGCGGACGAGGAAGACGACGGCAGCGCCGCCATCGCCGCGTCGCTGCTGAAACTCAAGGAAGAGGCGCTGGAGCGATTCACCGTCATCGTCCATCTGTACGACAAGATGCGCGTCACCCTGGCCAAGAAGGGCTCGCAGGATCGTTCCTACCTCAAGCTGCAACAGCAGATCACCGCCGAGTTGATGAACATCCGCTTCACAGCCAAGACCACCGAGCGCCTGTGCGACTCGGTGCGCGGCATCGTCGACGACATCCGCAAGCACGAGCGCAAGATCCTCCACCTGTGCGTGGACAAGTCGCACATGCCGCGCCAGCATTTCATCAAGATGTTCCCCGGCAATGAGACGAACCTGGAATGGCTCAAGCACGAAATCGCCGCCGCCAAGATCTATGGTGCCCAGTTGCTGCGCGCCGCGCCGGCGATCATCGAGGAGCAGCAGAAGCTCATCGACATGCAGACGCGCATCGGCATCCCGCTCAAGGAAATCAAGGACATCAACAAGCAGATGTCCACCGGCGAAGCCAAGTCGCGCCGCGCCAAGCGCGAAATGACCGAGGCCAACCTGCGCCTGGTCATCTCCATCGCCAAGAAATACACCAACCGCGGCTTGCAATTCCTCGATCTGATCCAGGAAGGCAACATCGGCCTGATGAAGGCGGTGGACAAGTTCGAATACCGCCGCGGCTACAAGTTCTCGACCTATGCCACCTGGTGGATCCGCCAGGCTATCACCCGCTCGATCGCCGACCAGGCGCGCACCATCCGCATCCCGGTGCACATGATCGAGACCATCAACAAGATGAACCGCATCTCCCGCCAGATCCTCCAGGAGACCGGCGCCGAGCCCGATCCGGCGACGCTGGCGATCAAGATGGAGATGCCCGAGGAAAAGATCCGCAAGATCCTCAAGATCAGCAAGGAACCGATCTCGATGGAGACGCCGATCGGCGACGACGACGATTCCCACCTCGGCGATTTCATCGAGGACTCGGCTACCCTGGCGCCCGCCGACGCGGCCTTGTACACCGGCCTGCGCGAAGTGACCAAGGAGATTCTCGATTCGCTGACGCCACGCGAAGCCAAAGTGTTGCGCATGCGTTTCGGCATCGAGATGAACACCGATCACACCCTCGAGGAAGTCGGCAAACAGTTCGACGTGACGCGCGAGCGCATCCGCCAGATCGAAGCCAAGGCGCTGCGCAAGCTGCGCCATCCCTCGCGCTCGGAGAAACTGCGCAGCTTCCTCGATTCGGAGACCTGATCTTCTTTCCGCGGCCCGTGATCCGGGCCGCGTGGGCCTATAGCTCAGTTGGTTAGAGCAGAGGACTCATAATCCTTTGGTCCCTGGTTCGAGTCCAGGTGGGCCCACCAAAAAGCAAGGGGTTGCATAACTGCAACCCCTTTTCATTTGACCGAGATACTGTGGCGAATCGCCTTGCTTGCGCGTTCAAGCAACGCTGGAGTCACTTTGTCCTGACGCTCGATCTTGCTGATGTAAGCCTGGGTGACTTCCATGCGATCAGCCAACTGCTTTTGGGTAAGATGGGCTTTCATGCGCGCCAGAGCGACAGGATTATCCACGTAGTCTTCAAGGACGAACGGAACGTATTCGCCATCGTCAGCATTCTTGGACTTGGGACGGGCAAGTTTTTCCTGTATCTCATGCTTGAGGGCTTCATAGACAGCGACCGGCAGGAGCACATATTCGTCCTTGCCGTTAAGTGATTTGATCTTTTGCAGGTTCATTTGTACGCATCCCCTCGGGGCTTGATTCTCTCTATGGCGATAATCTTCACGGTATCCTGTTTGTCGAAAATTACCCGCCACCCGCCTACACGCAACCGCCAGCCCGGTTCGCCTTCGAGCTTCTTGATATCCAGCTCTGGATCATCGGGATTAAAGCCAAGCCGGTTGATCTGGTCGGTAATCCTCAGTCGATCCGGCTTGGCCAAGCTCTGCAATTTCTTGCGTGCCTGTTGCTTGACTACGATCATGTAGGACATAGTTATATTACGGTTATATTTGGTTATATTCAAGCACCGGCCGATCTGGCGATCGGGATGACCCCAACTCCTTGTAGCGATTGCGCGCTAGTTCGATGTCGCTGGTCGCGGTATTCGGGATTTTCTTCTAGCCGCAGTGAAGCACATAAATAGCGTCTTCAAGCTTCGCCAGGGGGATCACCCGCCCCGGCTTCGCCTCGACCCCAACTGTATGCCACCAGGTTGCTTTTCGAACGTGAACTCGCGCTCTTGCATGACTACAGGCTTTGAAAGAAATCAGTCGATTCCTTTCAAAGCCCTCCGAAGTTTGAAAGTTCTCTTTGCTTTTGGGCTACTGCCAACCATCCAGGGTTTTTCTAGTCCGTTATCCATGACACCGGGCAGGACACTTGACAAGTAGCCGTTCGATCACTATCGTTCGGTGATCGAACGGCTACCGGAGCAACCCGTGTCATCTCCCAACAAGGATCCCGAGCACCTCGCCCGCCTACAGGACTACTACGCGCAGAACCGGCGCATCCCTTCCTACCAGCGCCTGGCGGACCTGTTTGGCTTCGCCTCCAAGGCAGCCTCGCGCAAGCTGCTCGACCGCCTGTCCGAGGCCGGCTTCGTCGACCGCACTCCCGATGATGACGCATGGATACCGGGGACGCGCTTCTTCGAGCGGACGGTGGTCGATTCGGTGCGCGCCGGCTTGCCGCAAGCCGCCAACGACCCCTATCAGGAAGTGGTCGCCATCGATGATTACCTGGTCGCCAAGCCCAGCCGCACGGTGCTGCTGGTGGTGAAAGGCGATTCGATGATCGATGCCGGCATTTTCGAGGGCGACCACATCGTCGTCGACCGGGGCCAGCCAGCCCGAGCCGGCGACATCGTGGTGGCCATCGTCGACAACGAATTCACGGTCAAGTACCTGGCCCAGGACAAACGCGGCTTTCATCTGAAACCCGGCAACCCGGCCTATCCGACGATTCGGCCCAAGGGACAGCTGGAAATCTACGGCGTGGTCACAGGCAGTTTCCGCAAGTACCGATGACTACATGACCCTGGCAACAGTCCGACCGTGGCTGGTGGCACTCCTGCTCGGCATGCAGGCCGGTGCCTCGCTCGCGGCCATCCTGCACGGTCAGGTGGTGAGGGTCGCGGATGGCGATACCCTGACGGTTGCCGATGGCCGCCATCGCAAGATCAAAGTGCGCCTCGTCGGCATCGACGCGCCCGAGAAAGATCAGCCCTTCGGGCGCGAGTCCAGGGCGCATCTGGCATCCCTGGTGCTGGGCAAGACAGTGGACGTGGAATGGGACAAGCGCGACAGCTACGGGCGCCTCATCGGCCGGGTGCTGATCGCGCCGAGCGCCTGCCCGGCCTGTGACAAGAGCCGTGACGCAGGACTGGCGCAAATCTCGGCCGGATACGCCTGGTGGTACCGCGGCGAGTCGCGCGAACTGGCCTATGCGGACAAATCCCGCTACGCGCTGGCCGAGAATGCGGCACGCGCCCGGCACGGCGGCTTGTGGGCGGCGCCGGCGCCCATGCCTCCCTGGCAGTGGCGGCATGGCCAGGTCGGGCGCTCATCGTCGCTGCTGGCCCGGACCAGGGTAAAGATCAGGAAGGCCCGAACCGCCATCCTGCACCCGTTCCGGACCGCCAGTCGCCGGCACAATTCCTGAACCGCGCGGCCCGTGACAGCGAAGGATCCAGATCGGAAATCCCCGCGCAAGATCATCCATTGCGACTGCGATTGCTTCTATGCCGCGGTGGAGATGCGCGACGATCCCGGCTTGCGCGGCAAACCGCTGGCGGTGGGCGGCCGGCCGGATACGCGCGGCGTGGTCGCCACCTGCAACTACGAGGCGCGGCGCTTCGGCATCCACTCGGCGATGGCCTCGGCACAGGCGCTGAAGCGCTGTCCGGAGTTGATCATCCTGCCGCCGGCGATGGAAAAATATCGTGTCGCCTCGCGGCAGATCCTCGCCATCTATCGCGACTACACCGATCTGGTGGAGCCGCTGTCCCTGGACGAGGCCTACCTCGACGTCACCGGCATCGACCGCTGCCTGGGCAGCGCCACGTTGATGGCGCGGGAAATACGCGCCCGCATCGCCCACGACGTGGGCATCACCGCCTCGGCCGGTATCGCGCCGAACAAGTTCGTGGCCAAGATCGCCAGCGACTGGAACAAGCCGGACGGCCAGTTCGTGGTGCGCCCGGAAGAAGTCGACGCCTTCGTCGCCGCCCTGCCGGTGGGCAAGCTGTTCGGCGTCGGCAAGGTCACCGCGCGCAAGCTGCAAAACCTCGGCGCCCATACCTGCGGCGACCTGCGCACCTGGACGCTGGCCGATCTGCTGGGCAGCTTCGGCAGCTTCGGCCAGCGCCTGTTCGAGCTGTGCCGCGGCAACGACCAGCGCGAGGTCAGCCCATCCCAGGAGCGCAAGTCGGTAAGCGTGGAAGAGACCTATGCACGCGACCTGCCGGACCTGGCCGCCTGCCGCCGCGAACTGGAACCGCTGCTGGAGATGCTCATCGCGCGGGTGAAGCGCGCCGCGGCGGAGGACGTCATCCACAAGCTCTTCGTCAAGCTGCGCTTCGCCGACTTTCGCGGCACCACCGCGGAATGCGTCAGCGCGTGCATCGACACCGAACAATGCCATGCCCTGCTGGAGACCGGCTTCCGGCGCGGCAACAAGCCGGTGCGCCTGCTGGGCGTCGGCGTGCGTCTGGCGGAGCCGAGTGTGGAAATGCAGCCGGCGTTATTTCAGTAGGGGACATGCCGATTCATCCCAACATCAGCCCTTGCCGTTCGACAAAGGCGATGATCTCGTTCAACCCATGCCCGGTCTTCAGATTGGAAAAGATGAACGGCCGCTCGCCGCGCATCTTCCTGGCGTCGCGCTCCATAACTTCCAGCGAAGCGCCGACCATGGGCGCCAGGTCGATCTTGTTGATGATCAGCAAGTCCGATTTGACGATGCCTGGCCCGCCCTTGCGCGGGATCTTGTCGCCGGCGGCGACGTCGATGACGTAGAGCGTCAGGTCGGAAAGTTCCGGGCTGAAGGTGGCGGCAAGATTGTCGCCGCCGCTCTCGATAAAAATCATGTCCAGGGCGGGGAACATGTCGGACAGTCGCGCCACCGCTTCGAGGTTGATCGAGGCGTCCTCGCGGATCGCCGTATGCGGGCAGCCGCCGGTCTCGACGCCGATGATGCGTTCCGGCGCCAGCGCCTCATTGCGCACCAGGAACTGGGCGTCCTCTTCGGTGTAGATGTCGTTGGTGACCACGGCGATGTTGTACTTGTCGCGCAATGCCTTGCACAGCGCAAGAGTCAGGGCGGTCTTGCCGGAGCCGACCGGACCGCCGATGCCGACGCGCAGGGGTTGAGATTTGCTGTTCATGTCATGACCTGAAGAGTCGCGAATATTGGGTTTCGTGGCGGCTACAGGCGATGGCGAAGCCCGGAGCGAAGTTGGACATATCTGCCGTATCCAGCGTCAGCGCATGTTCGACCACGGCCGGGATGCGCGCACCCAAGGCCAGCAGCACACGCTGGCCCGCGGCCTGGCCGAGCGGGCCGGCCTTGAGCGCGGCCATCACCTGGTTCTCGGCCCAGGACCAGAGATAAGCGGTGAGCGCGGACTCATCGTCGATATCCCAGGCAACGGCGGCACAGGCCCAAGCAGCGGGAAAACTGGGCTGATCGAGCGCGTGCAAGGCGCCCAGGGCCGAACGCGGAAAATCGTCCAGCTCGCCGAGCAGCCGCGTCATCGAGTAACCCATCTGCACCGTTTCCGCGCGCAGTTCGGATGTCTCGCGGCTGGCGAGAAACATCTCGTTGAGCGGCGCCAGATCTTCGGCACTGCGACAAGCCGCCAGCAGGCGTGCCAGCAGCGGTGCCTCGAATCTGCCGAGGTTCCATTCGAGCAGATCGGCGATCCATTGCGAGGCGCTGGCTTCGTCGCGTACGCTGCCTGCCTCCACCGCCCATTCCAGTCCCTGCGAGTAGGTATATGCGCCGACCGGCAGGGCCGGACTGGCGAGTTGCAGCAGGCGCGACAACTGCATCGGCTTCATGCGCGCTGCCGGTACTGGTGGAGTTTCGCGCCGGGGGTGGTGGCATCGCCGTGGCTGTGGGCGTATGCCCCGGCCTCAGGCTCGAACGGCGCGACGATTTCCTTTACCGCCAAGCCGAGGCCGGCGACCATCTCGCCCAGCACATGGTCGGCGCCGAAACGCAACCAGCCGCCCAGCGCGTCGAAACCGATCTGCACGGCGACATGGCGATTGCCCAGATGGTAGGCGGCGCGCGCCAGCAGCAGCGGATCGCTGCTGCGCCCTTCCAGCAAGGCCTCGTCCGCCGCGACTACCCCGATAATCCGTCCGTCTTCGGCGAGCAGTCGGTCGCCGCCGCGCAGTACCCGGCCTCGTTCAAGGAACAGGCCAACCTCCTCCCCCGATTCCAGCCGCGTGCGCAACCGACTCTTCGAGCGGGCGTCGAAGCTCAGCACCAGCCGTTCGGTCGCTGCCGCTCCTGGCTCGGCAAGACGTTCGATCGAAATCATCAGAACAAGAAGTAACGTTGCGCCAGCGGCAGCACACTGGCTGGCTCGCACACCAGCAGCTCGCCATCGGCGCGCACCGCATAAGTTTCCGGATCGACGTCGATGTGCGGCAAGGCGTCGTTGTGCAGCATGTCGCGCTTGGTGACCCGGCGGGTGTTGCGCACGGCTTCCAGCGGCTTCGTCAGGCCCAGCGCATGCACGACCGGATTCGCCAGCGCAGCCTGCGAGACGAAGGTCAGCGAGGTCCGCAGCGCCTTCCCGTAGGCGCCGAACATCGGCCGATAGTGCACCGGTTGCGGCGTCGGTATCGAGGCATTGGGATCGCCCATGGCGGCTGCCGCGATCATCCCGCCCTTGAGAACCAGGCTCGGCTTGACGCCGAAGAAAGCCGGCTTCCACAGTACCAGATCGGCCAGCTTGCCGACTTCGATGGAGCCGACCACATGCGCGATGCCGTGGGTGATGGCCGGGTTGATGGTGTACTTGGCGATGTAGCGCTTGACGCGGAAATTATCGTGGCGAGCCGCATCGGGCTTCAACGCGCCGCGCTGCACCTTCATCTTGTGCGCCGTCTGCCAGGTGCGAATCACCACCTCGCCGACACGGCCCATGGCCTGCGAATCCGAACTCATCATGGAAAAGGCGCCGAGATCGTGGAGGATGTCCTCGGCCGCAATCGTCTCGCGGCGAATGCGCGATTCGGCGAAGGCGATATCCTCGGCTATCGACGAATCAAGATGGTGGCAGACCATCAGCATGTCGAGGTGCTCGTCGATGGTGTTCACGGTATAGGGCCGCGTCGGGTTGGTGGACGACGGCAGCACGTTGGCCTGCCCCACCGCCTTGATGATGTCCGGCGCATGGCCGCCGCCCGCGCCTTCGGTGTGGAAGGTGTGGATGGTGCGGCCCTTGAAGGCGGCCAGGGTGGTCTCGACGAAGCCGGACTCGTTCAACGTGTCGCTGTGAATGGCCACCTGCACATCCATCTCGTCGGCCACCGCCAGGCAGTTGTCGATGGCCGCCGGCGTGGTGCCCCAGTCCTCATGCAGCTTGAGGCCGATGGCGCCGGCCTCGACCTGCTCGCGTGCCGGGCCGGGCAGCGAGACATTGCCCTTGCCGAGAAAACCCAGGTTCATCGGAAAGGCATCGGCCGCCGAGAGCATGGCGTGGATATGCCATGGCCCCGGCGTGCAGGTGGTGGCGAAGGTGCCAGTGGCCGGGCCGGTGCCGCCGCCAAGCATGGTGGTGACGCCGGACATCAGCGCCTCCTCGATTTGCTGCGGGCAGATGAAGTGGATGTGGCTGTCGATGCCGCCGGCCGTGACGATCATGCCTTCGCCGGCGATGATCTCGGTGCCGGCGCCGATCGGGATGGTGACGCCGGGCTGGATATCCGGATTGCCTGCCTTGCCGATGGACGAGATGCGGCCGTTCTTCAGGCCGATGTCGGCCTTGACGATACCGGTAACAGCGTCGACGATCAGGGCGTTGGTGATCACCGTGTCGGCCACGTCTTTCGCTAGGCGCTGGCCCTGGCCCATGCCGTCACGGATCACCTTGCCACCGCCGAACTTCACTTCCTCGCCGGGTATGGTGAAGTCGTGTTCGACCTCGATCCACAGTTCTGTGTCGGCGAGGCGCACGCGGTCGCCGACGGTGGGACCGAACATTTCGGCATAGGCCTGCCTGGCAATCTTCACGCTCATGTCAGCGCTCCCATGACTTTCCCGGCAAAGCCATAGACCTTTCGGTCGCCGCCCAGCGCAACCAATTGCACCGTGCGTGTCTGCCCCGGCTCGAAACGCACCGCGGTGCCTGCGGCGATATCGAGTCGGAAGCCGCGCGCCTGCTGCCGATCGAAGGCCAGGGCGGCGTTGGTCTCATAGAAATGATAATGCGAGCCGACCTGGATCGGCCGGTCGCCGGTGTTGGCGACCACCAGGGTGACGGTGGCACGTCCGGCGTTCAGCTCGATTTCGCCGGGTTGAATGTCCATTTCGCCGGGGATCATGGTGTTCTCCTAGACGATGGGATGGTGGACGGTGACCAGCTTGGTGCCGTCGGGGAAGGTCGCCTCGACCTGAATCTCGGGGATCATTTCCGGCACTCCTTCCATCACCTCGTCGCGCTTCAAGAGCGTCGTGCCGGCGCTCATCAGTTCGGCGACGCTGCGGCCATCGCGTGCGCCTTCCATGATGGCGGCGCTGATGAAAGCCACCGCCTCCGGATAGTTGAGCTTGAGTCCGCGCTCCTTGCGGCGTTCCGCAAGCAGGCCGGCGGTGAA
>JBAYJH010000106.1:0-14269 GCA_041665185.1 Sterolibacterium sp. | reverse complement strand
TCAGGGTCGTTCGAAGCCCGCCCGCCGGGGCGAGACCCGGCTAGCGTATGAATCAGCCGGCGAAGAAATCCTTCACCTTGTCCATCCACGACTTGGCGCGCGGATTGTGCTTGCCGGCGTCCTCGTCGTTGATCGCCTCGAATTCGCGCAGCAGTTCCTTCTGGCGCTCGGTCAGATGCACCGGGGTTTCCACTACCACGTGGCACAGCAGGTCGCCGTGGCCGATGCTGCGCACGCCCTTGATGCCTTTGCCGCGCAGGCGGAAGACCTTGCCGGTCTGGGTTTCGGCGGGGACCTTGAGGCGGGCCACGCCTTCCAGGGTTGGGATCTCGATCTCGCCGCCGAGCGCCGCCGAGGCGAAGCTGACCGGCATCTCGCAGTGCAGGTCGTCGTGGTCGCGCTGGAACACGGCGTGCGGCTTGAGGTGGATCTGCACGTACAGGTCCCCCGGTGGCCCGCCATTGACGCCGTGCTCGCCCTCGCCGGAAAGGCGTATGCGATCGCCCTCGTCGATCCCCGAGGGAATCTTCACCGACAGGGTCTTGTGCTGCTTGACGCGTCCGGCGCCGTGGCAGGAGGGGCAGGGGTCGGCGATGAAACGGCCGGTGCCGTGGCACTTCGGGCAGGTCTGCTGGATCGAGAAGAAGCCCTGCTGCATGCGCACCTGGCCATGGCCGCCGCAGGTCGGGCAGGTTGCCGGCGTAGTGCCTTTCTTGGCGCCGCTGCCCTTGCAGGGCTCGCATTCCTCCATGGTCGGAATGCGGATGCGGGTCTCCGAACCACGCGCCGCATCTTCCAGGGAGATCTCCAGGTTGTAGCGCAGGTCGGCGCCGCGATAGACGTTGGAGCGTCCGCCGCCGCCGCGTCCGCCGCCGAAGATGTCGCCGAAGATATCCGAGAAGGCGTCGCCGAATCCGCCCATGCCGGCCCCGCCGCCCATGCCCGCCTGCTGGTCGACCCCGGCGTGGCCATACTGGTCGTAGGCGGCGCGCTTGGTCGCGTCGGAGAGGATCTCGTAGGCGTTCTTGGCTTCCTTGAACTGCTCCTCGGCCTTGGGATTGTCCGGATTGCGGTCCGGATGGTATTTCATGGCCAGCTTGCGGTAAGCCTTCTTGATCTCGTCCTCGCTCGCGTCGCGATTGATGCCGAGGATTTCGTAATAGTCGCGTTTAGCCATAATATTTCGTCATCTTCCGGGGTGTGCAAAGGCCGAGCTCAGCGGCGAACCCGCTTGAACTCGGCCAGCTAAATCGGCCTGCGTGGGCGGGCCGCCTTAGCCCTTCTTGTCCTTTACTTCCGTAAACTCGGCATCGACCACGTCGCCGTCGTCCTTCTTGGCTTCCGCGCCGCCCGCTGCTCCGCCAGCGCCACCGGCTCCGCCCGCCGCGCCTTCGGCGGCCTTCTGCTGGGCATAGACGGCTTCGCCGAGTTTCTGCGAGACGGTCATCAAGGCCTCGGTCTTGGCTTCGATGGCGGCCTTGTCCTTGCCTTCCTTGATGGCGTCCTCGGCTTCCTTGATGGCCTTCTCGATGTTGGCCTTCTCGTCGGCACCGACCTTGTCGCCGTGCTCGGCCAGGGCCTTCTTCACCGAATGCAGCATGGTGTCGCAATGATTGCGGGCCTCGACCAGTTCATGGGCCTGCTTGTCTTCCTCGGCATGCACCTCGGCGTCCTTCACCATGGCCTGGATTTCCGCTTCGCTCAAGCCGGAGTTGGCCTTGATGGTGATCTTGTTTTCCTTGTTGGTGGCCTTGTCCTTGGCCGACACGTGCAGAATGCCGTTGGCATCGATGTCGAAAGTCACCTCGATCTGCGGCATGCCGCGCGGCGACGGCGGGATGTCGGTGAGGTTGAACTGGCCGAGGCTCTTGTTGCCGGCGGAAATTTCACGCTCGCCCTGGAGCACGTGGATGGTCACCGCGCTCTGGTTGTCGTCGGCGGTGGAGAATACCTGGCTCTGCTTGGTCGGGATGGTGGTGTTCTTGGGGATCAGCTTGGTCATCACGCCGCCCAGGGTCTCGATGCCCAAGCTGAGCGGGGTGACGTCGAGCAGCAGCACGTCCTTGACTTCGCCCTGTAGCACGCCGCCCTGGATCGAGGCACCGATGGCCACGGCCTCGTCGGGGTTCACGTCCTTGCGCGGCTCCTTGCCGAAGAATTCCTTGACCTTGTCCTGCACCTTGGGCATGCGCGTCATGCCGCCGACCAGGATCACGTCGGTGATGTCGCCGACCTTGACGCCGGCATCCTTGATGGCGATGCGGCAGGGGGCGATGGTCCGCTCGATCAGCTCGTCCACCAGCGACTCGAACTTGGCGCGGGTGATCTTCAGCGTCAGGTGCTTCGGCCCGGAGGCATCGGCGGTGATGTAGGGCAGGTTGATCTCGGTCTGTTGCGCGGACGACAACTCGATCTTGGCCTTCTCGGCCGCGTCCTTGAGGCGTTGCAGCGCCAGCACGTCGCTCTTCAGGTCGACGCCCTGTTCCTTCTTGAATTCGGTGACGATGTAGTCGATCAGGCGCTGGTCGAAGTCCTCCCCGCCGAGGAAGGTGTCGCCGTTGGTGGACATCACCTCGAACTGGTGCTCGCCCTCGATCTCGGCGATGTCGATGATGGAGATGTCGAAGGTGCCGCCGCCCAGGTCATACACCGCGATCTTGCGGTCGCCTTCCTGCTTGTCGAGGCCGAAGGAGATGGCCGCCGCGGTCGGCTCGTTGATGATGCGCTTCACTTCCAGGCCGGCGATGCGGCCGGCGTCCTTGGTGGCCTGGCGCTGGCTGTCGTTGAAATAGGCCGGCACGGTGATCACGGCTTCGGTGACTTCCTCGCCCAGGTAATCCTCGGCGGTCTTCTTCATCTTGCGCAGGACTTCGGCGGAAACCTGCGGCGGGGCCATTTTCTGGCCGCGTACTTCCACCCAGGCGTCGTTGTTGTCGGCCTTGACGATCTTGAAGGGCATCAGGTCGATGTCCTTCTGCACTTCTTTCTCTTCGAAACGCCGGCCGATCAGACGCTTCACCGCATACAGGGTGTTCCTCGGGTTGGTGACGGCCTGGCGCTTGGCGGAGGCGCCGCAGAGAATCTCGCCATCCTCGGCGTAAGCAACGATGGAGGGGGTGGTGCGCGCACCTTCGGCGTTCTCGATGACCTTGGGCTTGCCGCCTTCCATGATGGCGACGCAGCTATTGGTGGTGCCGAGGTCGATGCCTATGATCTTGCCCATGTTGTGATGTCCTTTTCCTGATTAGCGTGGGGGCCCGCTTCGGTTAAGTTGGGGCCGAAATTCAAACCTGAAACGAATATGGGGTTGTTTGGCCGCTCTTCAAGCGCTTCTTAGTTACCCTTGGCCTTGGAGACCACCACCATCGCCGGGCGGATGATGCGGTCGTGCAACTGGTAACCCTTTTGCAGCACGTTGATGACATGATTCGGCTCGGTCGCCGGGTCCGGCGCTTCGATCTGGCTGATCGCCTGGTGCTTGTGCGGATCGAACTTTTCGCCCAGCGGGTTGATTTCCGCCAGATTGGCCTTGTCGAAGGCGGCGACCAGTTGCTTCAGGGTCATCTCGACGCCGGCATGGAGACTTTCGGCGCTCTGGTTGGCGTTGGCCAGCGCCGCTTCCAGGCTGTCCTTCACCGCCAGAAGGTCGGCGGCGAACTTCTCGCTGGCGAACTTGTGGGCCTTGACGATGTCGTCCTGGGCGCGGCGGCGCACGTTCTCGGTTTCGGCCTTGGCGCGCATCCAGGCGTCGTGATGCTCGGCCGCTTTCAATTCGGCGCTGCGCAACTGCTCTTCCACGCTAGGCATGGTTTCGGCTGGGGCGCTGGCCGCCGTTGCGGTGTCCGGCGCGGCATCGGCCGGTGGTTCCATTTCCGGAATGAGTGGTATGTCCTGCTGCATGGTGGCTCCCTTACAAACTTCGCACGATATTGAGGCGAAGACGACGATTTCAAGAGGGTTAGTCAAAAAAAAGGAACCCGGCCGCGGCTCCCTCTTCCCGGGCGAATCCGCTCGGTCAGGTCTTGAAGCGTCCCACCGCGCTCTGGAGGTCGGTCGCCAGCCTTTCGAGCTGGTGCGCGGCGCTGGCGGTTCCCTCGATGGCCGCGCTGTTTTCCCTTGCCATGGCGGCGATCAGTTCGATATTCTGGGCTACGTCGCCGCTGACGCGCCGCTGTCCGTCGGTGGCGGTGGCGATGGTATCCAGGCCATGGCCCACTTCGGTGACCGAACCGCTGGCGGCGGCGAGCACACTGGCCACGGTCTCCACCGACTTCTGGCTGGAGGCGATGTGGGCCAGGCCGTCGTTGATGGACTGCCTGACGGCTTCCGACTGTTGGGCCAGGGTGCGGGTGATGGTGTCGATCTCGTTGGCGGAAGCGGCGGATTTTTCCGCCAGCTTGCGCACCTCGTCGGCCACCACGGCGAAACCGCGGCCCTGCTCGCCGGCGCGCGCGGCCTCGATGGCCGCATTCAATGCCAGCAAGTTGGTCTGGTCGGCGATGTCCTTGACTTGGCGCGTCATGCCGGTGATGGCCTCGGTGCTGTGCACGAACTGGATCGCCGCCTCGGCGATCTGTTTCACCGTGGTCTCGACAATAGCGACTTCGCCGACCAGATGAGACAGGCTGGCATTGCCCTCCTCGGAGCGGCGCAGGCTTTCGCGCGAACGCACATGGACGTCCTCGGTGCTCTGGGCGATCGAGGCGATGCTGGAGACCATTTGCTCCACCGCCGCCGCCGCCGCCGCAGAATTGTCGTTCTGCTGCTGCGAACTGCCGGCCACCTGCTCCGCGCAGTTGACCAGGTTGCGGGCGGCCGCCGACACCTGGCTGGCGGATTCGCCAACCTGGTGCACCAGGTCGCCGAACTTGGCCATCATTTCATTGAAGACGCTGGCGGCCTGGCCAATCTCGTCCTTGCCGCGCACCTCGAGACGGCGGGTCAGGTCGCCTTCGCCGCTGGCGATGTCGCGCAGGCCCAGCACCATCTTCTCCAGCGGGCTGGTGACGAAGTTGCGGATAAACAGGTAGATGAAGGCCAGCAGCGGGATGCTCACCAGCATGGCGGCGAGCAGCGATTTGAGGCGTTGTTGCGCCACGGCGTCATTCACGTGGTCGAGCGAGATCTTCATGCTGACCAGGCCCAGCACCGTGCCGGGCGGTACTACGTGGCAGGTGGTGCAGTCCTTGCCGAGGTAGTTCTTCGCGGCCAGTGTCGGACGTACCACCCGCAGGAACTCGCCCTTGGCGTCGGAGCGCAGTTCGACGAATTCCTTGCCACTCGCCAGCACCTGCTGCTCGATGGCGTCGGCCCCGCCGCCTTCCTTGGCGGTGCCCGGGCCGAACTGCTTGGTCACGGCGTCGCCGCGAACCACCTTGAGGTCGCGGATGATCGACAGTTGCTTGATCTGGTCGAGGAATACGTCGCGCTGGGCGACGGTGCCGGTAATCATCATGCCGGTCAGGCCGGCCATGGTTGCTTCGTGCATCGACAACGAGAATTCGCGCGCCTGGGCGATCGAGGTTTGGCGATTGACCTGGCTTTCCCAGAAAATCATGCCGGTCCAGGCCAGCGTCAGGATGAGCCAGATTGCCAGCGTCAGGCGCACCCAGATCTTCATATCGGCGATGCGAAGCATAGCGTCTCCACCAAATTTATAATAGTTATTGGCGCAGTTTAGCGCATGCGACAGCGTATTTCGACTGGTTTCCGGCCGCAGAGGCCGACGCTTATACGCTCAGGTCGATCTGCTGGAGACTGCCCGCCGCGCCGTTTTCGGCGAGGTAGACGCCGCTGGCGCGGACCGCGCCGAGCGATTGATTGGCGCCGTCCCTGAGTTCGAACGGCGTTGCCTGCCGGCCCAGGAACAGCGCGCCGACTTGTCGCGCCGACAGGCTCGCCAGGTCGCCGGCGCCCTGCGCATCGGGCGTCCATACCCGCAACTCGCCGAATATCGGGTCGGTTTCGTCAATCCAGCCGTTGCCGTCGGCGTCATGGCGCGCCAGATCGGCGAAGCCGCTGCCGCTGGCGGGACCGAACAATTCTTTGCCGGATTCGATCTTGCCATTGCCATTCAGGTCGAGCGCCAGATAGCCGCTGTTGCCGGCCAGCATCGGCATATCGACGTTCTGGCCGTTGCCCATCAGGTCGAATTTGAAGTGCCGGCTTTGTAGTTGCGCGGCGTCGCCGCCAAAATTGATCACTAGCGGGTCTTGCTTACGCGCATCGCCGGCGCGCAGGCTGAGGCTGGTTTCCTCGCTGTAGCGCCGTTGCATACTGAGGCTGAGCTGAAAGGTGAATTCCTTGCCGTCGCTGGTGCGTATCGTCCCTTCCGCCTGGAACCGGGTCTGCTCGGTCTCGGTGCGTATATCATGACGCTCGTATTCGATGCCGAAGCCGGCGGCTTGCGGCGGCTGGCTTGGCTGGGGCGCCGTCGGGGTAGGCGCTTTGAGGTCTATGGTCGGTGCGCTCCGGGTCGCACCATCGTGCAACACCTCGTCGGAAAACACCTGGAAGTTGTGGCCGGTGAGCAATTCCAGCATCGTCCGGATCAGTTGCAGAACCGGATCGCGATAGGCCGAGTCGATGGCGTCGTTGATCGACTGGGCGCTGGAAGACGACGCTGACTGATCATGCGATTGCGCTGCATAGGCGGCAGGGGAGATGGCCGGAGTCGGCAAGCGCGGCTCCAGTAGTCCGGTTCCTTCAAAGTCGGGCCGGCGAGCGCCGCCCCAGACGCGCAGGTTTGCGCGTTGCTGCAAGCTCGTTGTGGCGCTGTGTTGGAAAGTGAAAGCGACGCTGCTGGTGGCGATCTTCACGATGGCCTCCTGGAGGGAAGATACGGATGGTCAATGCGGATAAACGCGATCAGCGTTCTATTTGCATTAACGGCTTCAACCCGCGAATCTTGACGTTCAGATGTGGCTGCGTATCCAGCGCGTCAGGCTGCCGGCGTCCAGCGCCCCGGACTGGCGGGCGATTTCGCGGCCGCCCTGGAAGATTGCCAGCGTCGGAATGCTGCGTATGGCAAAGCGCGCCGCCAGTTGCGGTTCGTTCTCGGTGTTGAGCTTGGCCAGGCGGACGTTGGGTTCCAGCTCCAGCGCCGCCTGCTCGAAAGCCGGCGCCATGCCGCGGCAGGGACCGCACCAGGGTGCCCAGAAGTCCACGACCACGGGCAGGTCGGAGCGCCCGATATGGGCGTCGAAATTGGCGGCGTTCAACTCGACCGGCTGGCCTTCGAACAAGGCCTGCTTGCACTTGCCGCAATTTCCCCGGTCGGCGAGGCGGGCGGCGGCAACGCGATTCGGCGCGGCGCAGTGGGGGCAGACGACGATCAGGGATTCGGACATGGCACATGCTCTCGGGCAGGGTGATACCCGGCAGATGGGCGCTACCGTCAGAAATTCAAGGGCGACAAGATGGGGATCGATGCTTGTCCGTGGCGTCGGTGGCGTCTCTCGGACTACTGGCCCTGCGCCGCCCGTCGCGGCTGGCGTCAGGGGCCGTGTACGGCGGAGAAGGTGAAGCCTTTTTCCTTGAAGAGCGTGAGGCAGGCGTCTACCGCGCCGGGATCATAAAACCTGCCCCGGTTTCGGCTGATTTCATCGAGCGCCGCGTCGACCCCCAGCGCCGCGCGGTAGGGACGGTGGGAGGCCATGGCTTCGACGACGTCGGCAACTGCCAGGATTCCTGCCTCTGGCAGCAGGGCCTCGCGCTTGAGCCCCTGCGGGTAGCCGCTGCCGTCCAGCCGCTCATGGTGCTGTAGCACGATTTGCGCGATCGGCCAGGGAAAGTCTATGCCCTTGAGGATCTCATGGCCGCTTTGCGGATGAACCTTGATCAATTCGAATTCAATCGGGCTCAGCTTGGCGGGCTTGCTGAGAATCTCCGCCGGAATGCTGATTTTGCCCAGGTCATGGATCACCGCCGCCAGATGCAGGCCGTCGATCTTTTCTTGCGGCAATCCCATTTCGTGCGCGATCGCGGTCGCCAGTTCCGACACGCGGCGCTGGTGGCCGGCGGTATACGCGTCGCGCATCTCGATGGTGGTGGCGATCGCCTGGATTGCGTCGGTCAGGTTGGCCTTGATCTGATTCAGATACTGGCGGCTCTTCTCCGCCGCTTGATCTCTTTCGGCGCGGGTTCGCAGGGTGTTTATGCCAAACGCCAGGTCGCTGCCCAACTCGTTGAGGAGGGCCACCTCGTCCGCGTCGAAGGCATTCGGGTCGGCTGAAAAAATGCTCAAGGCGCCGAAGATGTGCCCGTCATCCGCCAGCGGGACGGCCAGGTTGGCGTTCCAGCCATGCACCACGGCCAGTTTGTGGTGGGACTCGAAACCCGAATCCTTCAGGATGTCGCGGCGGATCTGTAGTTGCCCGCCGCGCAGGGCACCGGCAAGCGCGCCTTGGCCTCTTGCGCTATCCGCCCAGGTCAGTTGCAGCCCGGCGATGTCGTCCCGGGTTATGCCCTGGCACGCCATGGGAGCAATGCTCCTGGCTGGGTCGTCGGCGGGGTAGCCGACCCAGGCCATGCGGTATTCGCCAATATCGACGATGATGCGGCAGACATCGTCGAGCAATTTCTCCTCGTTGGTAGCCTTGACCAAGGCCAGGTTGCCGGCGCTGAGCGTGCGCAGGGTGCGGTTGATCTTGCGCAGGTGTTCTTCGCTCTCCCGGAGGGCCGCTTCGGCCAGCTTGCGTTGCCGGAAGCCGCGTTCTTCGGCGAGACTGCGCTGGATGGCCGGCGCCAGCTTGGCCAGGTGATCTTTCAGCACATAGTCTCGCGCCCCCAGTTTGAGCAGTTCGACCGCCGCTTCATCGCCGAGCGTGCCGCTGACGATGATGACCGGAATCTCCGGATGGGTGAGGCGGGCATATTCCAGTGCGTCGCGGCCGTTATAGGATGGCAGCCGGTAGTCGGCGAGGACGATATCGGGCTTGAATTCGTCCAGCGCCCGCATATACGCTTCGCGCGTGGCTACGCGCAGCAACCTGAATGCCAGCCCGGATTCGAGCAGCGCGCCCTCCTCAAGTTCGGCGTCGGATGGCACATCCTCCAGTAGCAGGATCCGCAGTTCCTCGCCAGGTGCATCCATGTCGTCGGGGCAGGCTGTCATGGAGTGTCTCCCGCGCAAGGCATGGTGAAAAACAGGCTGGCACCTTCGCCGACTTTGCCTTCCGCCCAAACCCGTCCGCCATGCCGGGTGACGATGCGTTTGACGATGGCCAGACCGATGCCGGTGCCGTCGAATTCCTCGATGCCATGCAGGCGCTGGAACACCCCGAACAGCTTGTCGGCATACTGCATATCGAAGCCGGCGCCATTGTCGCTGACGAAAAAGACGTTCTCCCGGTCTCGCGGATAGCTGCCGACTTTGATCGCTGCCGCCGGCTGGTGGCCGGTGAATTTGATGGCGTTGCCCAGCAGGTTCACCCATACCTGGCGCAGCATCGCCAGGTCACCGCGGGCAACGGGAAGCGGGCCGATCTCCACCTTGATCTCGCGTCCTGCGGCGGACAGCCGGAGTTCCTCGAAAACCTCGCGCGCCAGTCCGTCCATATTGACTTCCGACAGGGTGATCCCCTGCCGCCCCATGCGCGAAAAAGCGAGGATGTCGTCGATGAGCTGGCCCATCTTTTGGGCGTTGTCGCGCACCACAGTCAACAACCGCCGGCCTTCATCGTCCAGCTTATCCGCATAGCGCTTCACCACCATGCCGGAAAATCCGTCGATCGCCCGCAACGGAGCCCGCAGATCGTGGGAGACGGAGTAGGCGAAGCTTTCCAGATCCTTGTTGGCCTCCTCCAGTTTCTGCGCCTTTTCCTCCAGGTATCCGGTGAGTTTCTTGAGCTGCTCCTGGCTCGATACCAGCTCGCGGTTTTGCAGAACCGCGTTCTCATAGGTGGATACGAGCAGGTTCATGATCCGCTGCGGCTCGACCCTGACCCGGTGTTTCTCCTCATCGAGCGTCAGCTCCATGTCGATTCCTGCTTCGCCGCGCCTGGGCGGGTCAGTCAGGATCGCCCTGACGCGGGATAGCAGATAGGCTTCATTGAACGGCTTGGTGACATAGTAATCCGCACCCGCGTTCATGCCGAGGATCACGTCCTTGGCGTCCGCCAGCATGGTCAGCAGGATCACCGGGATGTCCTTCAGCGCGGCATCCTGGCGAATGGTACGACACATCTCGAAACCATCCATCACCGGCATGGTGATGTCGCTGACGATCAGCCTGGGCGGCTCTTTCCTGGCCGCCGCCAGGCCTTCGGCGCCATCCCTTGCGAGCGTGACGCGGTAGCCTTGCCGCGCCAGGACGCGCCGCAGCAGTTCGGCCTGGGTCATGCTGTCTTCGACGATCAGGATCGGTATCGGCGGCGAGCCGTCTTGCCGCATCGCGTCCACTTGCTCGCTCATGGCTTGCCCCCACCCGCATCGAGCTTTAGCAATCGCAGCAGGGCCGGGGCGATCTTCGGCAACGGCAGCACGTAGCGCGCGGCGTCGGCGGCAATCGCTTCCTTCGGCATGCCAAAGATGATGCTGCTATCCTCATCTTGGGCTATCGTCGTTCCGCCCGCCCCCATGATCGCCGCCATACCGTCTACGCCGTCGCGCCCCATGCCGGTGAGCAGCACGCCCGCCGCCTTCTTTCCGAATTGCCGCGCCAGCGACTTGAAGGTGAAGCTGATGGAGGGACGATGGCCGTCGACATGCGGGGCGTAGCTGCATTCCAGCCGGCCGTCGCCGTCCAGCGCCAGGTGCGTGCCCTCGCGCGGAAAATACACGGTCCCTGGCCGGGGCAGGACGCCAGTTTCGGCGGTCACGATTTTCAGCGGGCATTCTTCCGCCAGCCAGTCCACCATGCCCTGTAGGAAGCCTTCGCTGATATGCTGGACGCAAAGCAGCGGCACCGGCAGGCTGCCCGGCAAGTGCGAGAGAATTTCCTTGAACGCCTGCGGCCCGCCGGTCGAAGCGCCGATGCCGATCATGTCCGGTGGTGCGGCCTCGATCAACGGCAGATTGTTGCTTGCCGGGGCGGCCTTTATGTATGGTTCCTGCCGGCGCCTGCGGATCACCACCACCCCGGCGAGAACCTTGATCTTGGTGACCAGTTCCCGCGCATCGAGTTCATAGCCCGCCGTCGCCGGTTCGCGCGGCTTGGCCATCACGTCGATGGCCCCGGCCTCCAGCACCCGGAAGATATTGTCGGTTTGCTCCTTCTGCACCGACACGCTCAATACCAGGATGGGGCGCGGAAATCTTTCCATCACCTGGCGAGTGAATTCCAGGCCGCCCATCAGCGGCATGTGCAAGTCGGTGCAGATGACGTCGGGTTGGAGGGTGGGGATCATGGCCAGTGCCTCCCGGCCATTGGCGGCCGTGCCCGCCACGCGGATTTCCGGTGCGCCGGCGAGTATCCGCGTTACCACGGCGAGGGTGATCGCGGAATCGTCCACCAGCAAAACCCGGATCGGCGATTGGGCGTCGTGGCCGTTCATGATCGCGCTAGATCAGTCGCGCCAGGCAATCCAGCAGCACCTGCTGGTCGAACGACGGCTTGGCGATGTAGGCGTTCGCACCCGCTTCCAGGCCGCGTCGCTGGTCTTCTTCCGAAGCCAGCGAGGTCACCAGGATGATGGGCAGTTCGGCATATTTCCGGTCGGCGCGGATCTTCTCCGTAAGCGCCAGGCCGCTCATGTTCGGCATGAGGATGTCCGTGACGACGGCGTCGAAGGGGCGTGTGCCGAGCTTGTTGTAGGCGTCCATGCCATCCACCGCGGTGACCACTTCGTAGCCCGCGCCTTCGAGGATGCGCCGTTCCTGGGTGCGCGTGGTGATGCTGTCCTCGGCCAGCAGCAGTAGCTTTTTCGGCAGCGTCGCTTCGGCCGTGGCCACAGGGGACGCGGCAATCGACTTCTTGAGTAGGCTCCGCAGCAAGTCATACGGATTCAACACCATGCATACCTCGCCGGTCTCCAGGATCGTCGCCCCGGATATGTTGCGCACCCGCTTGAGCAGCCGAGCTTGCGGCTTCAGCACGACCTCCAGTTCATCGGCCAATTCGTCCACCATCAGGCCGAAACGTTCGATACCCACCGCGAGAACGACGCAGATCAAGGTGGATGGCGAACTCAAATTACCGGACGGCTTCGGCGCGGCGCCGGCGATATCCAGCAGTTCCGGCAGCGAAGCCACGGAAATGGCTTGCCCATCCAGTGTCAGCGTCCGCCGCCCTTCTAACGGGTAGAGCGCGGCCAGCGGCACCTTGCGCGAGAACTCCACATGCTCGACTGGCAGGGCGTAGCGGTGGCTGTTCGCCGCGACGATCAGCACCCGCACCGTGGCCAGCGTGACCGGCAGTTGCGCGCGCAGCGTCAGCCCTTGGCCGGGCACGGACTCGATCTGGAGCACGCCCTTGAGGCGCTCGACGTTGTTGCGCACCACATCGAGGCCGACGCCGCGCCCGGAAACGTCGGTGACGAAGCTGTTGGTGGAGAATCCGGACACCAGGATCAGCGATTGTAGCTGCGCCGCACTCATACCGGCCAATTCGTCCTCGCGGAACATGCCGTGTTGCAACGCGCTACGTTTGATCTCCGCCAGGTCCAGGCCGCGTCCGTCATCGGCGACCTCGATGACGATGCTGTCGGGAGTCTGGCTGGCTTTGACGCGGATGGTTCCGCTGCGGGGCTTGCCCGCCAGTTCGCGCTGCTCGGGAGATTCGATGCCGTGGCCGACCGCATTGCGCAGCATGTGCATCAGCGGATCCTTGATTTCCTCCAGGACATGCTTGTCCGCCACCGTTTCTTCGCCATCGATGAGCAGCTCGGCCTCCTTGTGCTGCTCTTGCGCCAGGTCGCGCACCAGGCGCGGGAACAGGCGGAACAAGGTGGACATCGGCAGCAGACGCATGCCGCGGATGCCGCTCTCGAGCTGGTCGGCGATGAAATCCAGCCGGGCGCTGTCTTCATACGCGCCGCCGCGCAGCTGGGTCAATCGTTCGCGCAGGGACTCCAGGCGCTGGGCGATTGGGCGGCCGATCTGCCCCGCGCGCAGCGCTCTTTCCCCTTCGTCGCAGTAATCGAGCAGTTCGTCCATCTCCGCCAGGCGGCGCGCCACGCGAAGCTTGGTCACCGTTAGCTCGCCCGCCTGGGTCAGCAGCGCATCCAACTTCCTTGGGTCGACGTGTATGGTCTCGATGCGAAAGCTCTCTGCCTTCGGTGCGACCGCTTGCGGCGCGGCAGGCATGGCCGGCGCCGGCATCGAGTCCGGCTCGGGCTGCGCGCCCGGCGTCGCTCGGGCATGGTTCACGGCGGCGGTTGGAGGCGCCGCCTCCCCGACGGCGGTTTGCACGGCGCGGCGCAGGGCCGTCAGCGTCCGGTTCATTTCCCCCACGGTCGCCGTTTGCAGCACGGCGCCGCCTTTCCTGGCGGTTCCCAGGGCATCTTCAAGCTGGTGGGCCAGGGACTGGATTTCGCTCTGCCCCAGCATCCGCGCGGCGCCCTTGAGGCTGTGCGCTTCCCGGAACAGGTCTTCCAACAGCGCCTGGTCGGCGGGTGTTTTCTCCAGTTGCAGCAAGCCGCTGTCTAGGTGCTGTAGGCGCTCCCCGCTTTCTATCTTGAACAGGCCGCGCAACTCTCTGTCTTCAATCATGGGTCATTCCAGGGTTTGCTTGTCCGCATTCGCCAAGTCTTAGATCAGCGCCTTGAGCGACTGGGCCACCTCGTTCAGCTTCACCACGCCGACTTTTGCCTGGGCCGTACCTGCGGTGATCTCCCGCGATCCGTTGTTCAGGTTCTTCATCGCCTCGGAAACCTGGGTCAGCGCGCTGGACTGCTGCTTGCTGTTCAGCATCACCTGTTGCGCGCCTTCATAGACCTTGTTGGCCACCGCCGCCAGGGAGGCGAAGGACTCGCCGGACTGCTTGGCGATGAGAGCCACTTCCTCGGCGGTCTTGGTGCCCTCTTCGGTCGCCATCACCGCGGCGTTGGTGGCTTTCTGCACTTCCTTCACCAGCGCGTTGGTGCGTTCCGCCGATTTTTTGCTTTGGTCCGCGAGCTTGCGTATCTCGGTGGCGACAATGGCGAAGCCCTTGCCGTGCTCACCGGCGCGCGCCGCTTCCACCGCAGCATTCAGCGCCAGCATGTTGGTTTCGCTGGCGAGTTCGCCTACCACTTTGGCGATGGAACCGATCTGCTCGGCCTGTTCGGAAAGACGCAGGATCTGCTCGGCAACTGCCCCGACTTTTTCTTTCATTTCGGTGATGCCGCTG
>JBAYJH010000105.1:0-14301 GCA_041665185.1 Sterolibacterium sp. | reverse complement strand
CTCCCCTTGAAGGGGAGGGAGCTCGGTGTTTTTACACTGCGATTCTCGGAAACATTTCGCAGTCCATGGGGTCGCCGGTGCGCAGGCCCGGCTCGCGGATCTTCTGGAAGGTGCCGGGGCGGGCATCATAGGTGGCATCGTCTCCGGTCCAGCGCGTTGCATGTGCGCGTCGTCTGGTATGGTTGGTGACGTTGCCGCCGGAGCCGTGGATGGTCAGCGCCTGATGAATCAGGCAGTCGCCCGGCTCCATGTCGCCATTCACGAACACGTATTTGTCGCGATCCGTGTCGATGTCGGGGATGACTTCGCCGCGCGCCTCCGGGTAGCGGTCCTTACCGTCGAAGCCACGGGGTTTGTACCACTTGCCCCATTTATGCGAGCCCTTGACGTATTCCATGCCGCTGCTTTCCTTGGACACATGATCCAAGGCCAGCCAGACCGAACAGATCTGGCTGCCCTGTACCGGCCAATACGGCTGGTCCTGATGCCAGGGCGTGGGTACCAGGGTGCCGGGTTCCTTGACGAACAGGTGGTCGTAAAAGAAATTGACCTTCTGGCTGCGCATGATCTTCTGCGCGATCCGCGCGGCGGGGGAATCGAAGATGAAGGCGCGAAAATCCTCGTCGCGCATCCACATGAACATGTCGCCGAGGAAGCGCCCCGGCGACTTGCCCTCGGCATATTCGATGGCCAGCGTCCCGGCGTTGGCCAGATTGCGTTCGATGGCTGCGCGCATGCGTTCTATCCAGTCGGCGTCGAACATGCCGCGCAGGCACACTACGCCGTCCTCCTCATAGCGGCGTATGTCCTGTTCGGTCACCTCGACCAGCGGCTCGACGTTCATGTCCGATTCCCTATTTGACCAGTTGCCATTTGCCATCCTTGATGCGCACCATCACGCGGGCGCGCTGGTCGTAGCCGACATGGTCGGTCGGGGTCATGTTGATGACGCCCTGTGTGGTGACGGTTTCGCGCGCGCCCTCGATCGCGGCGCGCAGGGCCTTGCGAAATTCCACAGTGCCGGGTTTACCGGCCTTGAGGGCTACCGGAATGGCACGCTCGACCAGGATCCAGGCATCCCACGCATTCGAAGCGAATATCGACGTCGAGCCCGCGCCAAAGCTGGTCTCATAGCGAGCGATCAGGTCCAGCGCATTTTTCTTGGCCGGATGGGAATCCGCAAGCTGGTCGGCGACCAGGAAAGGAGCGATCGCGAACATGCTGCCTTCGGCGTCCTTGCCGGCGACCCGCAGAAAGTCGTTGTTGGCGATGCCGTAGGTCTGGTAGACCGGCACCTTGAAGCCGCGCTCTGCCATCGCCTTCTGCGGCAAGGCGGCCGGCGTGCCCGAGCCGGCAATGAATACCGCATCAGGCTTCTGCGACATGAGTTTCAGAATCTGCGCGGTGACGGAGGTGTCGGTGCGGCCATAGCGCTCGATGCCAACGATCTCGATGCCCGCCGCCGCGCATGCCTTAGTCATCGAATCCGCCCATGATTCTCCATAGGCATCGCCGAAGCCTATGAATCCGAGTTTCTTGACAGCGTTTTTGCGCATATGGTCGGCGGTGAGTTCCGCCATCTGCGCTTCGTCTTGCACCGTCTTGAACATCCATTGACGCCTCTCATCCATCGGACTCGTCACGCGGGAACTGGAGGCAAGGCTGATCGTGGGGGTCTTTCCCTCATAAATGGTTTCGATCATCGCCAGTGCGGCCCCGGTCGTGGTGGTGCCGATGATCGCATCGGCCTTGTCGACCCCGACCAGTTTCTTGGCATTGGTCACCGCATTGGTGGGATCGGAAGCGTCATCCAGGATGATCAGGTTGATCTTCTCCCCCGCCACCAGCTTGGGGGCCAGGGTCAAGGCATTTTTCTCCGGAATGCCGAGAGACGCGGCGGGGCCGGTAAGCGACAAAATTACGCCGATGTTGATGTCCGCACGGGCAAGCATCGGCATGAGCGCCAGCAATAGCGCCGGCAAGAATTTTCCTAACAACATGGTGGCTCCTCCTTGATGTTTTCGGGGTGATAGTGTTTGTTATTGGATTTATGGGTCGAAACACTACGCTTCATTGCATAAGTTGTAAATTTCATTCTAGTAATAGATATAATGCACGACATGCATATCAAGGATCTCGATCTCAATCTGGTCTTGGTGTTCGATGCGCTGTTGCGCGAACGCAATGTCACGCTGGCGGCGGACGCGATCGGCTTGTCGCAATCAGCGATGAGCCATGCCCTGAAGCGCCTGCGCTTCTATTTCAACGACCCGCTGTTTGTCCGCACTGCCGCCGGCATGGCGCCCACGCCGCGAGCGCTGGAACTCGGCGATACGGTGTTGGCCATCGTGGGACTGGTGAGGGAGCAACTGGTGCCGCGAGCCGGCTTCGATCCCTTGAAATCGGACCGGACGTTCGGCTTGTGCCTGACCGACATGGGCGAACTGGTCTTTCTGCCGCCCATCATGAAGCTCCTGAAGGCGCTCGCTCCGGGTTGCCGGATCAAGACCATGCAAGTCCCGCAAAAGGAATTGAAGGGCGTACTGGAATCGGGTGAGGTCGATCTCGCCATCGGCTCGATCTATTCGGTGTCGAGCGAGTTGTTCCAGCAACGCTTGTTTACCCATCCCTTTGTCTGTATCGCCAGCAGCAACAATCGCAGCATCGGCAAAGTGCTCACCATCGAGCGCTACCAGCAGGCCTCCCATGTCGTGGTGAGCCTGACCGGACGGCCGGAAGACGCCTATGACCGGGTGATCGAGGATTTCGGCATCCGTCGCGAAATCGTCTTGACGACGCCGCACTTTCTGGTGGTTCCGCTGGTCATCGAAAACACCGACTTGCTCGCCACCGTGCCCAGGGAGCTGGGAACGGTATTTTCCCGGTACAAATGCATCAAGGTGTGGCCGACGCCGATCGAGCTGCCGAGGTTCGATCTGAGGCAGCATTGGCACCCGCGTTACCACCACGATTCCGCCAACAAGTGGCTGCGCAACCTGGTGCTCGATGCCGTCAGGGATTATCCCGAATAGGCAAGCGTTCCGATCAGGCGAGCGCCGCGGTGACCAGCACCTCGATGCGCCAGCGCGGATCGGCCAGGGCGGCCTGCACGGTGGCGCGCGGCGGGGTATGGCCGGCGACGACCCAGGTATCCCAGACGGCGTTCATCGCGCCGATGTCGGCGATGTCGCGCAGGAAGATCTGGCATTGCAGAATGCGCGATTTGTCGCTGCCAGCTGCGCGCAGCAGGCGCTCGATTTCGTCGAGGACTTCCCGCGTCTGTTCGGCGATGCCGGCTTCCGGATGGTTGAGCGGAACCTGTCCGGCGAGATAGACGGTGGCGTTGTATATCGCCGTCCCGGACATTCGTGGCCCGACCTGGGCGCGTGTTATCGGCATCTTCATGGTTGAAATCCGTCAGCGTTGGGAATTGGAAGGGAACCGGTGGCTTTCGGTTCAGGTGGCGTCGATCAAGCTTAACAGCTTTTTCCTGTCGATCTTTCCGATGGGCAGTAGCGGCAGTTCCGCCCTGACTTCGAATTTCTTCGGCACCTTGTAAGCGGCCAGATGCTCGCGGCAGAACGTCGCCAGGCTGGCGCCATCGACAGCTTCGGGAGATGCCGCCACGAAAGCGTAGCCGGCTTCACCCCACAGCGGGTCGGCCACGCCGATCACGGCCGCCATGGTGACGCCGGGATGCGACTCCAGCACATCCTCGATCTCACGCGGATAGATGTTGTAGCCGCCCGACTTGTACATTTCGGTCATCCGTCCGACCAGCCGCAGGGTGCCGTCCCCATTCCAGCATCCCGTGTCGCCGGTTCTCAGCCAGCCTTCCGCAGTCAGCGCCGCCCTGGTCGCCGCTTCGTTTCTCAAGTAGCCAGGAAACACGTGGGGGCCGCATATCTGCACTTCGCCGGATTCGCCAGCATTCACCGGTTCGCCGTTCGCACCGACTATGCGCACGGCGCCGTCGATCACCGCGACACCGACCGAGCCTGCCAACTGTTCGACGCTCGCCCCGCGCGCGGTGATGGTGACAGTCCCCGAGCATTCCGTAAGGCCGTAGCCGTTGCAGAGGTCCGGAATGAAGCCGGCGAGATATTCGATCAAGCTCCGCGGCATCGCCGCGCCACCCCAGCCCAGATGCTTCACCGTGCCGAGAAATTCGGCATTGAGCACGCCGGCGGCCTCCATCATCTGGTATTGCGTCGGCACTTGGCCGAGACCGGTAATCTTTTCATCGCGAATCAGGCGTGCCGCCTCGACCGCATCGAACGCCGCCATGAAGATCAGCGTGCCGCCGCTGAGCAGGCCCGGAAGCGTGGTATCGGCGATGCAGCCGACATGGTTGATCGGCAGGTTGATCAGCGATCGGCCGCCCTCAAGATTGGCTCGTTTGGCCAGCCACCAGGAATTTTCGACCAGATTCGCCTGGGTCAGGCAGGCGCCTTTGGGTTTTCCCGTCGAACCGGAGGTATAGACCAGCACCGCCGCGCCGAGCTGGAGGATGTCCGTCTGCACCGGATGGCTGGCGATCGATGTCGGATTGATCCCCTTCAGCGCCGCGCGCAGGGACGGCGAGTCGGCAAACACCAGTTCCGGCGCCGTGGTGCATTTCGCCACGGCCAGGGCCAGTTCGTCGCGGGTGCGGACCTCCGCCTTGCTGGCGACGACGACCAGGCATGGTTGCGCATGCCCGATGACATAGGCCAGTTCATCCGAGCGGTACTTGGGATTGAGTCCGACCCAGGTGGCGCCGGCAGCAAAGGTCGCCAGCAGCGTGATCAGGTACTCGATGCCGGGAGGTCCGATATAGGCCACGACACGGCCGGGCCCGATATTCGCGGCACGCAGGCCGGATGCCGACTCCTCGACTTGCGCCGACAGGTCGCGATAGCTCAAGCGTACGGTGCCCTCGACAGCCGCTTCGCGGTCGGGATGGCGCTGCGCATGTTGGCGCAGGTAATCGAGTGCCGAAGCGTGGCGTGGCGGGAATGAATTCACCGCACTTCCTCAGTGCTTGCTGTCCGGCATCACCACCCCCAGCCATTCGGCCACCATCCCTGGTCGGCGGCCGCCCTCGATTTCGACGGTCACCTTGGTCTTGACGACGGCGCCGCCATCGTCGCGGGGGGTCACTTGCATGACAACGAACTCGGCCCGAATTCTGGAGTTGACCGGCACCGGGTCCACCCAGCGGATCTTGTCGAATCCGTAGTTCATCGAAAAGTAGCCATTCAGGCTGCCGGTCACGACTTCCTTCAGTTTGGCGGTCGCCACTTGCTTATAGAGGTAAGGGAGCAGGGCGACCGTGAAGAAACCCGGCGCAATGGTTGATTTGAAGTGGGTATTTTCAGCGATCCATTGCGGATCGGTGTGGAGCGGGTCGTTGCTCAGGGTGAGCTCCTCGAACTCGGTGAACATTTCCTGTTTGAGTTGAAACCAGGGCGAAACGCCCATGATAGTTCCGGGTTTCAGGCCATGCCACGATTTATCCATTTTGCTCTCCGGGTTAGGTACGTTCGGACATTCGGTATTCGAATTGCGCTTTTCGAGCATCCGTCCCGCCCAGTTTACTTCGCATTGAATTTGAATTCAAGTACAATTACGCCGACCGCCACGCCGGCTGCCACCGTGGCATTGCGTAGTATCCTGCTTCCGCTCCCGCCTATCCATGGATCGCGAGACCCGCATTATGACCAATGACAATGGCAACGCCGGTCCGGCCGCCCGTGCCAGGTTCGCGCAATCGCTCGCCGGCCTGTCCGAGGAGTGCATCCTGCGCGTGCGGCGCGGTTCGATCTGGTGGGAAGGCTCGAATCGCGGGGGCATCGCAACCGCCGCCGCGGGAGCGGGACCATATACCCGCGCCTTCCGCACCGCCAGCGTCACCAAGACCTTTACCGCGGCCGTGGTGCTGCTGCTGGCGGAAGAGGGCGCGCTGGCTATCGACGATGCCGTGGCCGCCTATCTACCCAGCGGGATTTGCGAGCGCATCCATATCCTAGACGGAATTTCCTACGGCCCGCGCATCAGCATCGCCCAGCTGCTCGGCCATCGCAGCGGCCTCTTCGACTACGCAACCGACCCGCGCTTCGCCGCGCGTATTGCCGGCGCCCCGTCAAAGCTATGGTCGCCGCTCGACCTGCTGAACGAAGCCCTCGAAGATCGCCTACCCTACTTTCGACCGGGCGAGGGTCTGGCATACAGCGATACCGGCTATGTCCTGCTCGGCATGATCATCGAGGGTGTGACCGGCGCGACGCTGGCGGCGGCGTACAAAAAATACCTGACTGATCCGCTGGCGCTCAAGCACACCTACCTGGAAGGAAAGGAAGCGCCGGTCGATTGGCCGGTGTCGCACGCCTTTGCCGGTGCCGTGGACACCTTCGGCCTCGATCCGTCCTTCGATACCTTCGGTGGCGGCGGGCTGGTTTCGACGGCCGCCGATCTGGACAGTTTCATAACGCGCCTCCTGAGCGGCGCGGTGTTCGCCAGGGACGCCACGCTAGGCGCGATGATGGCGGGCACCGACGCGGCACCCGGCAGCGGGACCAGGAAGACCCGCAGCGCCGCCGGACTGTCGGCGTTCTCCATCGCCGAGCAGCGGTTTTGGGGGCACCTCGGACACTGGAACAGCTTCATGCTGCACTCGATCGAGGAAGACATCTCGATCTGCGGCACCTTCAACCAGGCCGACGAAGACCCCCGACAGAAGCGCATTCTGGAGGCGGCGGCGATCGAGGCACGGGGTTGGCAAAAATGAATGAACCCGTTATCGAGGAACGCAGCCTGTCGGAACTGAGCGCGGATCTTGCCGCCGGGCGCACCAGCGCCCAAGCGCTGGTGGCGCAATATCTGGAACGCATCGACAGCCTGGATCGCCACGGGCCGTGCCTGGCCAGCGTGATCGAAGTCAATCCCGACGCGCATGCCATTGCCCGTGCCCTCGACAACGAGCGCAGCGCCGGCCGGACGAGGGGGCCGCTGCATGGCATCCCTGTGCTGATCAAGGACAACATCGCCACGCGGGACCGCATGGCGACGACCGCCGGTTCGCTGGCGCTGGTCGGCTCAATGCCGCCGGAGGACGCCTTTCTAGTGCGACGACTGCGCGCCGCCGGCGCCATCATCCTCGGCAAGACCAATATGAGCGAGTGGGCCAACGGCCGCAGCCTGCAAAGCAGCAGCGGCTGGAGCGCGCGCGGCGGCTTGACGCGCAACCCGTATGTCCTGGACCGCAGCGCCTCTGGCTCCAGTTCGGGTTCGGCCGTGGCGGTGGCGGCAAGTCTGTGCGCAGCGGCCGTGGGGACCGAGACCGACGGCTCGATCCTGAGTCCGGCATCCGTCTGCGGCGTCGTCGGTATGAAACCCACCGTCGGCTTGGTCAGCCGGCACGGCGTCATTCCCATTTCCCACAGCCTGGATACGCCCGGTCCGCTGGCGCGCAACGTGCGCGACTGCGCGCTGCTGCTCGGCGCACTGAGCGGGGAGGATCCGCGCGATACGGCGACGTGCGACGGCGCGGCGCAGCGCTTAGATGATTACGCGGCGGGGCTGGATGGCGAATCTCTGAGAGGTGCGCGGCTAGGCGTGGCACGCCAGTTCTTCGCTTTCCACGACCTGCTGGAGCCGGCCTATCCACCCATGCTGGCGGCACTCGAACGGGCCGGCGCGGTGCTGGTGGACCCGGTCACGCTGCCGGATCTGGACAGGCTGGGTGCGGCCAAGCGGACGGTGTTGCTGTACGAAATGAAGGCCGGCCTGAACGCCTACCTGCAAGGCCTGGGGCCAAACGCCCCGGTCAGGAGCCTGGTCGACATCATCGCCTTCAATCAACGCAACGCCGCCCGCGAGATGCCCTGGTTCAGCCAGGATATATTCCTCATGGCCCAGGCCAAGGGTCCCCTGAGCGACGCCGAATACCGCGAGGCGCTTGCCGCTTGCCGGCACATCGCTTGCACCGACGGCATCGAGGCGGTGCTGCGCGAACATCGCCTGGACGCGCTGATCGCGCCGACCGCCGGCCCGGCCTGGTGCACCGACCTGCTGCTGGGCGATCATGCGGTGGGCGGCAGCACTTCGCCGGCTGCTGCGGCAGGCACCCCGAGCATCAGCGTGCCGGCGGGCAACACGCACGGTTTGCCGTTGGGATTGAGCTTTTTCGGCGGAGCCTGGAGCGAAATGCGGCTGCTCAGTCTGGCCTATGCGTTCGAGCAAGCCACCCGCGCGCGCCTGAAGCCGCGCTATCTGCCGCGCATGGAGTCGCTGCCGCCAAGCTAAACTTCCCACCGCGGGACGAATCGTTCAAGGCATCTCCGCCGGGTGCTCGACGAGTGCCAGGTTGGCTTTATCGATCAGATCCTGGCGCATTTCCGCCGGCACCCACGGCAATTCCTCGACCAGCCACGCCATGTTGGTATGCGGCAAGAGTCGCTTGGCCGCGGCAAGATCATCGGGCAGTGCCGGATTGCCCGGTCCGGTAATCAGGTGGCGTGCGGTATTCCTGGAAAGTCTGGCCAGGTTGGCTCGGACGGTGTCATGGCCGCGTATCATCTGGAGCAGAATGGCCGGCAGCTTCCAGATTTCGGCGCATTTGACGGTCAGATCCTTGAACTTGAAGCCGCACGCGGCTTCCTGTGCCAGCGCGGTGCGCTTGGCTGTGCCGGCGGCCAACGCTTCCAGCGCCGCCTGCGGCAGGTCCGGGGCGAAGTGCCAGAGCAGGAGTTCGCCCATCTCCGAGAGCAAGGCCGCCATCAACACTTCGTCAGGCGACATGTCCGAGCGCGATTTCGACCACGCCGCCGCCAGCTTGCCGGCCATCACCGCGCGCGCCTCGCAATTGGCCAGTCCGGAGTGGGTTTCGTCGGCTTCCGGGCTGGTGAACAGCAAATCACGAAAGCTGGTCACGCCCAGTTGCATGACCGCGGCCAGCGGCGTGCTGGTTTCATGCCCGAGCCGCGCGGAACGCCTTTTTTCGGCCTCCCGCAGCAAGCGCAGGCAGAGAAACGGATCGCCGTGGACCACCTCGACCAGATCGGTGGCGGTTAGCTCGCTGCCCTTCTCTTCCTCCAATGTCAATAGCGCCTGCTTCGACCGGGGCATCACCGGGAGCTCCTGAGCTGTCAGGAACGCGGCCCATTGCGGCACCCGCCAGTGTTTCCGGTTCGTCAGCGGCGTATCGGTGAGTGCCTGGAATCCGTGTGATGCCAGGGCGGACGTCAGGTGAGCCGCATGTTCCTCGGAAACCTGTTCAAAGCGCAGCGAGGTTTGCAGGGCGTTTCCCACCGGATTGCGGAAAAGAACCTTGCACTGTAATTGCAAGGCAACCTCATTTTCAAGCAAGGTCAGCACCGCCAGGACATGCTCGTTGACGGGAGGGGCGTCCAGGGAAATGAGCGAGCAGCCGCCTTGCGACAGGTCGTTGAGTTGCGCGGGCGATGATTTTTGCCCGCCCGTCTCGTCCTGCCAGATCAACAGGGTCTGGAGCGGGGCAGTTGGCTTGTAGCGGACGTGCTCGCGGCGGTCAAATGACATGGCGCTGGCGCTTGGCATGAATGCGTCATAGTAGCCCCGCCGGGAGGATTTTTAAAGTGGTTAGTCGGCTTCCATTCCCAATTGCTGCACCCAGGCGATGGTTTCGCTCAGGCAAAGACCCAGCGTCTGTAGGGTGACCTTGTTGCCGACCCGCTTGAGCAGATCCGCCGTACCCTTGATATCCTCGTTGTCGTAACGCTCGGTGAGTTCCAGCATCAGGCCCAGATCGCCTTCATGCCGCGACAGGGCGAGCCTGACGTCATTGGTGGTGGAGATCTGGGAAAGAATGTCGCTCATGCTCATGCCGAGGGCGGCCGGCATGAAGGACATCAGGCCGGTGATGAATGCCGGATCGCGCAGGTCGCGTTTGGTCGGGAAGCAGCGGTAGGCCAGCAGCTCCATGAAACAGCCGCGTAGCGCCGCCAGTTGCAGCAGCGGGTTGTTGGTCAGGTTGGAACTGCCTCCCGCGTGACTGAACATCAGCAGCGTCAGCCAGCGTTGAATCTGGCGCAGGCCGACCACCGTCACCGCATGGCGTATCGAGGATATCCGCACGCTGAGCCCTGCGCCCGCCGAATTGGTCAGGCGCAGCAGGTTGATGGCCAGGCCGGGTTCGCTCTTGAAGGCGCTTTCGATTTTGGCGAGGTCGGCATTGTCGTTGGTCAGATTGATCAGGCGTATCAATCCCTGCTGTGACGCATCCAGCCTGCGACCCTCGACGATGACGGGGTGGGCGAAGTAGTAGCCCTGGAAGATATCGAAGCCGAGATCCGTGCAACGCTGCTTCTCTTCGACCGACTCGACGCGATTGGCGATCAGCTTGGTTTGCGAGGAACGCAGCCGGGACAGCAGGGACGACAAGTTTCCGCTCGGTAGCACGGCACCGACATCCACCTTGGAGTAGGTCGCCAGGCGCAGCAACTGACCCACCGGAGCGGAAACGTCGGTGATGCCGGATACGGAAAACTCGTAACCGATCTGCTTCAATTGCTGGCAGCGTTCGAGCAGGCGCGTCGTCGGCTCCTGGCCGGCATCGATCTCAAGCAACACGGTCTGCTTGGGCAGGAATTCGACCGCGTCATGGCAGACGAAATCCTCATCCACATTGATGAAGGCCTTTTGCTTGCCGAGCGCGGTGGCCAGGCCCAACTCGGCAAAGGCCTTGCACACTACGTCCGCGGTCGCCTCCCGGGCGCTGCTGATTGTCGAGAAGTTTTCGGCGGTGTTGCGAAACAATAGTTCGTAGGCGATGACCGCCTGATGCCGGTCTATCAGGGGTTGCCGACCCAGGAAGATATCGCTGAATGATTCTGAAACGCTTTCCATGGAGCCATCGGGTTGGAGGAGAATCGGCGAGTGTACCCGGTTAATGGCCGGCTGCGAACAACTTGTCGTAGGCCTGGAGCAGCGTCTGATGCAATGCGCTGCCTTGCAAGTCCGCGCCCAGGATTTCCAGCCCGAAGAAACGTTCCTCACGGGCCAGTAAGGCTTCGGCCAGCCGCAGGGTTTCCGTCCCATACAACAGCATCAGCGAGCGGCGGAAGTCATCCCTGTCATCGATGTTCAGCAGGCATTCGATACAGCGGTATACCTGGCGGCGGGCCGGGTCCAGGTCGTTGAAGTAACGAATCCAGTCGCAACCTTCGCGGATCGCCTCTTCATCGCCGACTGCCAGGGCCAGCAAGGTCTTCAACTCGCCGATGCGCAGTTGCTGCCACGGCGTGCCGGCGGGTACGGCCAGGCCGAGGATTTCCCACAGCGGCCGCTCATCGTTGAGGTTCATGGTTTGCAGCCCGGCCAGCAACTCGGCCGCTTCCTCGTCGGAGAGGTCACACAGGCGCAGCAGCGACGGGCGGATGGCATTGCCGATGCTGTTGTTTTCCCATTCCAGATCGGCCACCGGATAGATTTCGGACATGCCCGGCACCAGGATGCGGCAGCTATAGGCGCCTTGCTCGGTGAAGTCGGAGACGTAAATGTCCTTGCCTTCGTCGTGGATGGCGTCGACCAGCCAGTGATAGTCGTCCTCGGTGGTGCTGCTGAAGTTCCAGTCGACGAAGGCGAAGTCCGGTGTGTCGCCCATGAAGTTCCAGCTGATTACGCCGCTCGAATCGACGAAGTGAATTTCCAGGTTGGCCACCGCATTGATTTCGCCCATGTCGAAGCCGGGTTCGGGGAAGCCTTCCAGGGCATTCAACCGGCGGCCTTGCAGCAGTTCGGTCATGGCCCGCTCCAGCGCGATCTCGAGGCGCGGATGGGCGCCGTAGCTGGAGAACACGCCCTGATCCTTGGGATGGACCAGGGTCACGTTCATGACGGGATAACGTCCGCCGAGCGAGGCATCCTTGACCAGGATGCCGAAGCCGGCCTGGCGCAATCCGGCGATGCCGGCCTGGACGTTGGGGAAGCGCGCGATGACTTCGTCCGGCACTTCCGGCAGGCACAGCCCTTCGCTGATGATGCGGTACTTGATATGCCGTTCGAAAATCTCCGACAAGGCCTGGGTGCGCGCCTCGCGCAGGGTATTGCCGGCCGCCATGCCGTTGCTGACATAGAGGTTGCCGATGATGTTCACCGGAATATAGGTCTGTGCCCCGTCGCGCAGGCGGGTGTAGGGCAGGGCGCAGATGCCGCGCGCCACATGGCCGGAATTCAGGTCGACCAGGACCTCGCCGTCGATATCGCCGTCGGGATTGTAGAAGGCATGCAGGTCGGGATTGAGCATTTCGGCCGGCCAGGCGCCGTCGGCATCGGGCGCAAACCAGCGCTCCTGGGGGTAATGCACGAAAGGCCGGTTGGCGCGGGTTTCGCCCAGGTAGAAGTGCGTCCAGAAATAATGCGTGCTCAGCCGCTCGAAGAATTCGCCGTAGGCGCTGGCGCGCGCGGCCAGTTCTGTTGCGCCCTTGCCGTTGGAGAACAGCATCGGGCACTCGTGGTCCTTCATGTGGACCGACCAGATGCCGTCGACTTCATGCAGCAGCGACGACTCGTCGAGCCGGAAGCCGCGCGCCGCGAGCTTTTCCTGCATGGTGGCGATGGTCGATTCGAGGGAGGCGTCTTTGCCGGGTATGAAGCTTTCGGTTTTCATGCGGAATTCTCAGTGTGGACGACGAGGCGACGAGGTCGGCAGCATACAGCAGCCTGGCTATAATGGCCGCTCGAATATCCGGGGAGTTTGCGGTGAGCGATCTGAAGACGCAGTTTGAAAATGCCGTGGCGGAGTCCAAGAACCTGCCGGAACGGCCCGACAACCAAAGCCTGTTGCAGATCTATGCGCTTTACAAGCAGGCCACCCGCGGCGATGCCGAGGGCGAGCGTCCCGGCTTCAGCGACATGGTCGGCCGCGTCAAGTACGATGCCTGGGCGGCGTTTAAATGCACTGCTTCGGAGGACGTGATGCAGCGCTACATCGACCTGATCGAGTCTCTCAAGTAGTCACCTGACATCAGCCCGCCGTGGCGATGCGGTAGCCGAGGCGCGGAAAATGGACCTGGACCGTGCCGGCGCGCTCATCGTCGCGCCTGATGACAATTTCATCGACCGCCGACATGACGAGTTCGCCGCGGACCGGGTCGGTGCCGTAGTCGGTGGCCGACACCGTGACCTCATCGCCCAGCGCGCAGCCATCCACTTGCCTCAGCTCGACCTTCGGCAATTTGTCCGGCACGGCTTCCCGCGCGATGGCCAGCGCATCGCTGGCGGACAATGGTTCGGCGGGACCATGGCCGAATTCGCTCATGCGCCCATACCATCCTGAGAGGCGCGGGTAGGGATCGAGCAGGGCGCCGAGCGGACCGGCGCGGCGGATGAACCACAGCGGATGATAGATGGCGAAGTCGGCGATAGTTGCGGCCGATCCGCAGACGAATCCCGGCTGCGACGCATCCCGGCCCGCCAGTTGCGACTCTAGCCAGGGTAGATAATTGAGCAGGGCGCCTGAGGCTTGGTCCAGACCCATGCGCGGCGAGCTGCCGCCCTTGCGCATCTCCTTGCGATCCTCGATGAACTGGGCAAGCTGTTCCGTGCTCAACTGGTCGAACATCGCCTGCATGCCGGCAGGCTGGAAAGCATAGGCGACCGCCGCCGAGAACAGGCTGCTGTCCGCCCACTGCGCCAGCAGGTTGGCGCTGGCTGCCTGCGCTTGCGGATACAGGCTGGGCGAAGGCTGGAGCCGTTCCAGCAGGCGGGAGATCAGCGCCGTGTCGCAATAGATGTCGGCCCCGACCTGCGCCACCGGCGTGCGCCGGTAACCGCCGGTGAGGGCGACCAGGTCCGGCTTGGGCATGATCATCGGAATATGCACCGAGCGCCACGGCAGTTGCCGGAAGCCCAGCATCAGGCGGATCTTTTCCGCGAAGGGCGAAGCCGGGTAATGGTGCAGGATGAATTCGCTCATGAGTGTCGCTCCTTGGTTAGTCGAACAATATCACGCCGCGGGTGTTACGTTCGTGCGGGAGGTCCTCGGGCATTCCAGGTTGGACGGTGCGGTACGTGTGAGGCGGAGTCGACGGGTGCGTTTGGAAGTAATGGTCGGGTAGTTCATCTCCGATGATTCAAAGAAGAACGGGTCGAAACGCTGGTGCAGGCGCTGTCACGCGATCTCGCTTCGTCTCCCGGTGCTGGGAAGCGCAATGTCGCCGAATCGAGATCGCATGCCAGCGCCGGAATCTGCTGAGGTGGTTTTTTCCAAAACAACCACGAGAGTCCAGGCCTTGTGCTCTCTTGACCAAGGCTTTCAAACGCACCCACCGTCTATGGAGT
>JBAYJH010000104.1:0-14302 GCA_041665185.1 Sterolibacterium sp. | reverse complement strand
TCGCCGACAACGGCCGCAACGCCAACCTCGACCCGACGCGTCGCCGTGGCGCCGAATGGGAAGCGCGCTGGCAGGCGTCCGAGGCGTGGTCGCTGCGCGGCAGCCTGACGGCGATCCAGGCGACGTTCCGCGAAGGACGCTACAACGGTAAGCATATTCCCCTGGTCCCGGCCCACAAGGAGACCGTGAGCCTGCACTGGAACGGCGGCGACAGAACCTCTGCCGGGGCCCACAGCCTGGCCCTGGTCAGCGTCGGCAGCCGCTACTTCGGCGGCGACTTCGGCAATGTCTATCAGCAGATGGCGGGCTACACCACGCTCGATTACCAGGGGCAGTGGAAGCTGCAACAGTTTGCCGTGATATTGCGCGCCACCAACCTGACGGACCGCCGGTACTCCGCCAGCGGCTACAGCAGCGCTTACAATCCCGGCACTTACTATCCCGCCGATCCGCGCAGTTTATCGCTGGCGCTCAAGGTCGACTTCTAACGCCATGCCCAGCCGCCGTCGCGCCCTGCTGATCCTGCTGTCGCTCGCTACGGCCTTGCTGGCGAGCGTGGCGGTATCGCTGGCGACCGGCAGCGTTGCCTTGAGCCCTGGGGAAGTGTTGCGGGCGCTAATCGGCGATGAGGGCGGCTTGGGTGGCGAGGTGGTGCGCAGCCTGCGATTGCCGCGTGCCCTTGCCGGGCTGGCCTGCGGTGGATTGCTCGCCCTGGCCGGTGCGCTGATGCAGGTGCTGTTGAAGAACCCCCTGGCCGATCCCTATGTGCTGGGCATCTCGGGCGGCGCATCGGTGGGCGCCCTGGCCGCAATGCTGTTCGGTTTGCCGCTGATGCTGCTGCATGCCGGCGCCTTTGGCGGCGCGCTGGCGGCGATGCTGTTGGTGTTCGGCCTGGCGCATGGCGACGGCAGCTGGACGCAGACGCGGCTCCTGCTCACCGGCGTCATCGTCGCCGCCGGCTGCGGCGCGCTGGTGGCCCTGATGCTGTCGATCGCACCGGAGTTCCAGCTGCGCGGCATGCTGTTCTGGCTGATGGGCGACCTGTCGCAAGCCGAGTCGCCGTGGCCCGCGCTGGTGATTCTGTTGCTCGGCCTGGCCTGCGTGCTGCCCTTCTCCCGCGACCTCGGCCTGTTGGCGCGTGGCGAAATCTCCGCCCAGGTGCTGGGCGTGCCGGTGGACGGGCTGCGCCTGCTGATCTACGCGCTGGCTTCGCTGTTCACCGCAGTGGCGGTGAATGTCGCCGGCAGCATCGGCTTCATCGGCCTGATCGTTCCCCACCTGGTGCGCCTGGCCGCCGGCAACGACCTGCGTCTGTTGCTGCCGGCCTCGGTGCTGGCGGGCGGCACGTTGTTGGTGGTGGCGGATACCCTGGCCCGCATTCTCGTTGCGCCACAGCAGTTGCCGGTCGGCGTCCTGACGGCCTTGCTTGGCGTGCCGGTGTTTCTCTACCTGCTGTCGCGCCAACCTGAGCGGAGCGGTCCATGACGGCAAACGCCGACAGAGACGCGCCGCCGCTCCTGGTTACGCAGAGCCTGGCTGTCACGATTGCCGGAAGGACGTTGGTGCGGAGCCTGGACCTCAGCCTGCGCCGTGGCGAGACGCTGGCGATCCTCGGCCGCAACGGCAGCGGCAAGACGTCATTGCTGCATACGCTGGCCGGCTTGCGGCCCGCCGCGGCGGGCCGCATCGAACTGTGCGGCCGGCCTTACGCCGAGCATGCGCCGCGGGCGGCGGCGCAGTTGCGCGGCTTGCTGGCGCAGACGCACAGCGATGCATTTCCCGCCAGCGTGCTGGAAACCGCGCTGATCGGCCGTCATCCCCATCTCGGGCGCTGGGATTGGGAAGGAGCGGGGGACGAGCGCATCGCCCGCGCCGTGCTGGCATCGGTCGGCCTGGCAGGGCTGGAAGCGCGTGAAGTGCATACCCTCTCGGGCGGCGAACGACAGCGCCTGGCGATAGCCACGCTGCTGAGCCAGCAGCCCCTGCTCTATCTGCTGGACGAACCGCTCGCCCATCTCGACCTGAGCCACCAGATCCTCATGCTGGAACTGGTCCAGCGTTATGCCACCGAATGCCAGGCCGGGTTCATCGTCGCCCTGCACGACATGAATCTGGCGCTGCGTTACTGCCAGCGTGCGCTGCTTCTATACGGCGACGGCCGCTGGAAGGAAGGGCCGAGTGCAGAGGTGCTGACCGCCGCCAGCCTCTCCGAACTTTACGGCCATGCCCTGCGTGAAATCTCCGACGGCGATGCGCGCCATTTCATCGCGGCATGACGGGGCGCCGGCCGCGCGCCGTTTCCATATGCTGGCAAAGCAATTGGGCGCCGTCGAGGACGCGCGGGGTGTGGCGATTGATGAGGTCGGGCGGGACGAAGAACAGGTTGCCCCGGGCGTTGGCGTGCAGATCCTTCCAGCGCGTCCACATGTCCAGCCATTCCGGCCGGGCGTCGTCCATGCCGCTGGCGACGATGGCCTCGGGATTGGCGGCCAGCACCGCTTCCAGGGTCACGACGGGCGCCAGTTGCGACAGGCCGGCGAAAATGTTTTCGGCGCCGCACAGGCGCATCACCTTGCTGATCAGCTGTTCGCCGTTGACGGTTGCCAGCGGCTGATTCCAGATCTGGTAGAAGGTGCGCACCGGGGGCCTGTCGGCATAACGACTGCGCAGTGTCGCTTGGCGGGTGCGAAACGCCCGCGCCGCCTCGCGGGCGACCGCTGCGGTGCCGGCCAGTTCGCCGAAGCGCTCGATGCTGCTGGCAATGTCGTCGAGATTTTTCGGCTGGCTGATGAACAACGGCAGGCCGAGAGCTTTCAGCTTGGCGAGATGGGAGGCGGGGTTGCCGCTCTCCCAGGCGATCACCAAGTCGGGCTTTTGTGCCACGATGGCTTCCAGGTCGAGGCTCGCGTAGTTGCCGACCCGCGGCAGCTTCCTGGCCTGCTCGGGGTAGTCACTGTATTCGCTGACGCCGACGATCAGAGCGCCGGCGCCGGCAACGTAGAGATTCTCGGTGATGTGCGGCGCCAGGCTGACGATGCGCCGCGCCGGCGCCGCCAATCGCACGCTTTGGCCGGCGTCGTCGCGCACCAATATCTCCGCGTGGGCCAGCCACGGCACGAGCAGCGCGAGCAGAAACAGGTGGCGGAGGCGCATGGGCTTATCGGGGATAATCGCGGCGAGCGAGTGCTCAGCCGCGACGAATGAAAAGCGAATTTTACTATGCGTAGCGATACCCTGATGGTGCAAGGCACCACCTCGGATGCCGGCAAGACCACCCTGGTGGCCGGCCTCTGTCGCGTGCTGTGCCGGCGCGGGGTGCGGGTGGCGCCGTTCAAGCCGCAGAACATGGCGTTGAACAGCGCCGTGACCGCCGATGGCGGCGAGATCGGCCGCGCCCAGGCGCTCCAGGCGCAGGCAGCGGGGCTGGCGCCGCATACCGACTTCAACCCGGTGCTGCTCAAGCCATCCAGCGACATCGGCGCCCAGATCGTCATCCACGGCCGGCCGCGCCATGACATGGACGCGCGCGCCTACCACGACTACAAGCCGCGGGCGATGGCGGCGGTGATGGAGTCCTTCGGCCGGCTCACGGCGCAATACGAGGCGGTGCTGGTGGAGGGCGCCGGCAGCCCCGCCGAGATCAATCTGCGCGACCGCGACATCGCCAACATGGGTTTCGCCGAGGCCGTCGACTGCCCGGTGATCTTGATCGCCGACATCGACCGCGGCGGCGTTTTCGCCCACCTGGTCGGCACCCTGGATCTGCTCTCGGCCAGCGAGCAGGCGCGCATCGTCGGCTTCGTCATCAACCGCTTTCGCGGCGACCTGGGCTTGCTACAGCCGGGCCTGGATTGGCTGGAGAAGCGCACCGGCAAGCCGGTGCTGGGGGTGCTGCCCTATCTCCTCGGCCTGGCGCTCGATGCCGAGGATGCCCTGCCGCGCCAGGCCACGGGCGATGCCACTGCGCGCCTGCGCGTCATCGCGCCGGCGCTGCCGCGCATCGCCAACGCCACCGACTGCGACCCGTTGCGCCTGCATCCGCAGCTGGCCTTCCGCTTCGTCGGGCCGGGCGAAGTTCCCCCGCCCGCCGACCTGATCGTCCTGCCCGGCAGCAAGGCAGTGCAGGCGGATCTGGCCTGGCTGCGCGAGCAGGGCTGGGAGGAGGCGATCCGGCGCCACCTGCGCTACGGCGGCAAGCTGATCGGCATCTGCGGCGGCTTGCAGATGCTCGGCCGCGTGTTGCACGATCCGCAAGGCCTCGAAGGCGTGCCGGGCAGCATGGCGGGGCTCGGCCTGCTCGACCTGGAGACGAGCCTGGCTGCCGAGAAGCAGCTGGTCGATGTCGCCGGCCGGCTGGCGCTGCCGGGGGCGGCCGAAGTGCGCGGCTACGAGATCCACCAGGGCATATCGAGCGGCCCGGCGCTGGCGCGGCCGGCGGCGTTTTTCGCCGACAACCGTGCCGATGGCGCGCATAGCGAGGATGGGCGGATACTCGCCACCTACGCCCACGGCCTCTTCGATACGCCGGCGGCGTTGTCGGCGCTGCTGGCCTGGGCCGGCCTGACCGATGCGGCGCCCTTCGATCTGGGCGCAAGACGCGAAGCCGATCTCGATCGCCTCGCCGACATGCTGGAGCGGCATCTCGACTGGCAGCGGCTGGCTGCTGTGGTCCCGGCAATGCGGGTGGTTTGAGTTGCGGCGCTCGCCCGTCCTGGCGCGGCAAGCGAAACTGGAACGGCCGGTGCAAGGCTGGCATAATTGAACGGGCCAGCCTGGCTGGCAGCCGCAGACGACGTTAACGATGGAGTCACCATGGCAGCTACCGGCGCCCGCCTCAGAATTGCCGCAGTCCTACTGCTCTGTGCCTATTCGGCGCAGGCACCAGCCGGCGACGACTGGCTGATCGCCAGGGTGAATGGGCTGTGGACCTGGGAGCGGTCTGGTCCGGAAGGCCGTGTCCACAAGAAATTCCTCAACCAGGAAGTGTTGCGCCTGGGAGACAAAGGCGCGGTCGAGGCGGTGACCCTACAGCCGCTACAGGCGGGGGATACGGTCAAGTGCAGCGAGAGCGCGCGGCATAATCCCCAGGACGCCTGCTCCAGCGCCTTCCTGGATTGCAAGCCGGCCGCAGGCGGGGTATTCGCGGCGGTGTTGGGTGCGGTCACCGGCGGCTCGAAAGGCGTAGCCGACGCCAGAAATTCCTATCGTTGCTCGGTCAATGAAGCTGCGGTGCTGGAGGCTGCACACGCGGTCGGCCTGATCGAAGGCATTCCGCCGCGAACGCCGGAGGAGTCGCCGCGTCCTTCGGCCACTCCGGATAACGCATCGCCGTATGGTCCGTCCTAGCCGCTGCCAGTTGCACCCGATCTGACGAAAGGAACTCCGCCATGCCGACCGATGAATTCAATAGCTTGCTGCCCGCTGGCGCATACACCCGCCGCGGTTTTATCGTCACTTCCCTGGGCGCCGGATTTGCCCTGGCCACGCAGCCGGGCCTGGCGCAGACCACGCCGATCGCCACAGACAGCCAGGGGCTGCTTGCCGGCGAGGTGAAAGTGCCGGCGGCCGGCGGCGACATGGTCGCCTACCGCGCCCAGCCGGCCAGCGGCGCCGATTTCCCGGTGTTGCTGGTGGTCTCCGAAATCTTCGGCGTGCATGAATATATCGCCGATGTGTGTCGACGGCTGGCCAAGCTCGGCTACCTGGCGATTGCGCCGGAACTGTTTGCGCGCCAGGGCGATCCGCGCAAGCTGACGAACATTCAGGACATCATTTCCGGCATCGTCGCCAAGGTGCCGGACGCCCAGGTGATGGGCGACCTCGATGCCTGCGCGGCCTGGGCCGGCAAGAGCGGCGGCGACGTAGCGCGATTGGGCATCACCGGCTTCTGCTGGGGCGGCCGGGTGAGCTGGCTGTATGCCGCGCACAATCCCCGGCTCAAGGCCGGCGTGGCTTGGTACGGCAGGCTGGATGGCGAAGTGAATGCCAATACCCCCAAATATCCGCTCGACCTAGCCGGCGAATTGAAGGCGCCGGTGCTGGGTCTGTATGGCGGCAAGGACCAGGGCATTTCGCTCGACGATGTCGAGTCGATGCGCGCGGCGCTCGAGACGGCCGGGAGCAAATCCGAACTGCATTTGTACCCTGATGCTGGCCATGCCTTTCACGCCGACTACCGGCCGACCTACCGCAAGGATGCCGCGGAAGACGGCTGGAAGCGCATGCAGGCGTGGTTCAAACAACACGGCGTGTAGCTCGATTCCATGAGTATCCGTAATTTCCGGCAACTACTTAACGGCTGACTCGAAGGTCACGGACAGGAGATCGTCCCGGGGAAATAGTATCGAGGACGATCGAGATAGATGCCGTAATAACTGGCCGTTTCGGGTGTCGCCAGTGCTATCGCTCCCTGCGTGAATTTCACCGTAAACGAGGTGATTTCCGGTTGCCCGCTCGCCCGCTGACATGAGTTGTAGCCCGAGTCCTGCCATGAGCCGCAGCTGTAGCTGTCGCCCCAGTACGAATTCGTGCTTCCGAGCATCAAATAGGTTCCGAGCGTGCCGGCGGTCGCCGCGATCCCGGTTGCCGTGCCGCGCACCGTGACCGAATAGTAAGAGGGGACACCGCCGAAGGACTCGGCGACGCTACAGGTATACGTGAAGCTGCCGGTCGCCGTGCTGGCGGCGCTGGTGTTGAACGTTGCCGTGACGTTCTGGTCGGCATCCATCGTGATCGTACAGCTACCCACGCCGGAGCAGGCACCGGACCAGCCGGTAAACGCGGAGCCGGAAGCGGGGGTGGCCGTGAGTGTGACCACTGTTCCGTCCGCATAGCTGGCGCCGCTGGGACTCGCGTTGATTGTCCCGGCACCGGTGCCAACCTGGGCAATGGTCAGCGTATGGAAGCTTGCGATCACGACGTTGACTGGAGCGCAGTTTATCGAGGCGATCGTGTCCGCAACGCACACGCCGAAGACGAATGGCCCAAGCTGGCTTGGAGCGGGAGTGCCCTGCAAGTTGCCATTGGTCATGACCACCATGCCAAACGGCGGAAACCCATTCCTGAAAGTGTCCTGGTAGAAGTAGTACGGCCACACGCCGCCGGCAGCGGCGGCGATCGGCGTCGAACTGAAGACATCCGCGGGAATCACCAGATTGAATGTGGTGATCGCCGGCGGCGGCAGGACCGTCGTGAGATACAGCGTGATCGGGACGGAGGCGGGTGGCGAGGCGGAATCCGTCAGGACGATGATGAACGGCGGCGAGATGGTCATCGTCGTTCCGCTTGCGAATATCGCTCCCGTGCCGGCAATTTGGCAGGTGTTGGGAACCAGCGCATAACCGGCCGGCAGCGCCGAACCGGCCTGGAGCGCGCAGGCATAAGGAGGAGTGCCGCCGGTGGCGGTGACAGTCGCGGTGTACGTTTGGGTGGAAACGGCGGCGGGGAGTACCGTCGACGTGGTATACAGAGAGGCAGCAGTATTCACCCCCAGTTGCACCGGCGTCAGGTTAATCGGCATTTGCGTCAGACCGGTCCGGTTGTTCGCCGACACGATAAATGCGTTGATTGCCGTCTGGATATCCGCCGTCCCCGCAACCGCGGGCAAAGCAAATGTGCCCCCTCCGATCAGCCGCACGAGGATTGGAGCGCCGGCGTTTGAACCATTGAGGATACCGTCCTCGGCGTCAGCCGCCAGCGCCGTTGCCAGATCGATTGGGCGCACCCCGAGCGTCGCCGCATTCTGGGCAATCCCCGCCAGTACCAGGCCGTATTGGCGCTCGGCCAGCGGGGCAATTGCCACACGGGCGGCGTCATTGGGCGCGACCGGCAAGGTGGTCACGATATTGTTCAAATTGTATTGTTGTGCCACCGCAGTATTGGAGGCGGCCACCGCGGTCGCGAGCGGCGTGCCACCCGCGGCCAGGGTCAATGCTCGCGCCGTGGCGATCTCGGTAAGCGGGGTGAGCGTGGCGGTGGTCGTGCCGGCGGGCAGCACCGCGCGAAGCGCATCGGTGGCCAGGAGGACCGTAGTGGCGCCGGTGGCCTCGTCCACATAGGTTCCGCCGGTCGACCGCGCCAGAAACGGCGTCGTGGGTGCCGGTATCACGGTGACGAAATAGTTTCCGGATGCGTCCGTGACGGTGGTTCCCAACTGCGCACCCACGGTGCCATCGGGGTTCAAGGCAAAGAAGGTCACGGTCGCCTCGCGAACGGCGCCCTTTACCACGCTGCCGGACAGTTCGAGACTCGTCTCGGCGATGGCGATCGTGGCCGATGCGCTGGTCAAAGTGTCGGAGGATGAGCTGGGGTCTGCGCCGGCCCGCACGAAGATTAGGCCGAAGGTGTAGGTGCCGGCAGGCAACCCAGCGATGCCGATCTGATAGAAACCCGGTGCACTCACGTCGGCGAGCCGAAAACCTGAGACGATGGCGGCGGGAGTCGTGCCCCAAATCAGGTTGTTGCCAAGATAGAACACCCCGAATCCGCTTAGCGTGACGCTGAAGTAGAGGTCAGCATCGGTCCCCGCAGCGTCATTGGCCTGGAGGGACGCGGAGAGGGAGAGTAGATCGGAAGCGTTGGCCGAAAAGCTGGTTTGATTGGCGGAAATCGTGGCCGCTGGTGTGATCGTGAGGGGCGCGAAATTGGCGACCAGAACGTGAGCGATATTGTCCGTTAGCGTGTAACCGGGAGAAGCGCTGACTTGCACGCCGTTCTCGGTCCAATTCACAAATCGGTAGCCGGCATTCGGCGTGGCGGATAGCGTCAGCGAATTAGCAAGACCGACAACGCCGGTGAAATTGCAGCAAGCGATGCCCCCCGCAGCCGGGGAGGCGCTTACGCCGATGGTAAACGGAGCAGTAGCCGTGGCGGGAGGGGAAGCGGGGGTGGGAGGGGAAGCAGCGGCTGTCACGCCCCACGGACCGATAGCGGCAATCGCCGCCATCCAACCCACGAAGTAAATGCACGTCGAGATTCTCTTCGCGTACTCAAACAACACCTTGCCAGCCAGATGAATCCGTCGGGTGACCATGTTCCACTCCCCTGGTCTTCTCCTGTGCCTTGGTAGGCGTTCGTGACCGGCGTCGCTAGTTGAAATGACTGCCTAGGCGAACGCGATCCGACAGCGTGAATGCGCCGCATCTTCCTTAAAGCGTGGTCCCACACCTATGTTTAGGTCTACGGGGGCGGAAATTCAAGCAAGGCAGTGGGGGGAGGAATATCGATCCGCGGAGGCGGTGGGAAAATCCGTGTTGCGGCAGATCTCGCGGTTGCATAGCTGCCCGAATTTCGACTTCCAGTGAGTTGCCCTTGGGCTACCGCAGGTATCGACCCTTAGCGGAAGTACCGTGATAGTGAGAACTGCCGTTCAACGTTCAACGGCAGCGTCCGTGTGGACTACCGGGTTATGCCGCGATTTCGATGTACTCAACTTGACTGGACGGTAAGGGGATCAGGCATCCGTCTTCTCGCAAACCGTCGATATGAAACTCGATGGCTTCACGAATTTCCGCCTCAACCTGCTGAATGTTTGTACCTGTAGCGATGCACCCCGGTAAGTCGGGGACATAGGCAGAGTAATTTGATTCAGCTCTTTCAATTACGATGGCGTAACGCATGGTGATCTCACTTCTACAAACCGGACTGCTTCATTATGCTGTTCAAAGTACCGGGAGCAACATCGTCGTTTGGCTTGCCCGGCACCGTAACTCGGCCAGGTTTCACAGGATGTTTGCACTGTCGATGGCAGTGTTAGCCGTTTTACGGGATGGAAACCTCGACATAGCTGCTGACGGACGCTGAATTTACGGCAGTTTGAGCTTCCTTGGTCAAACAAGACACGCACTTACGCGGCCAACAAAGTAGACCTTGCCGCGTGTTCTAGGACGTGACGAGCCTGAGACAAAGAAACGCCGGGAAACCACTCAATGAACTGGTGGACGGAGGCGTCTTCTTCAAGGTTCTCAAACAGCGCGGCAACAGGAACCCGCGTGCCTCGAAAAACCCAAGCGCCACTCACGCGATCAGGGTCGCGCTCGACATCGGGGCAGGAAGACCAATCGATCATGGGCAAATGGTAGCACTTTGGGTGAGGAGGGAGAAGAAAACGGCCAACGCCAGCGCTCACCTGCGGCTGAAAGCCGCCAGGTGCAGCGCTTTGTTCGACGGCATTTCGACGCTCGGCAAACGACTTATCCTGTGGCTACACTCGACCACTCGCGGACTTCGCGCTTATTCGTTCAGCAGTGAGTCAAGGCAAACCACCAATTGCGATCACGACCGCGCCCGTGCGTACCTCGGTCTCGACCCGGTGATGCGCGTCTACCGCCTGTTCCATTGTATATACCCGATCAACGATTGATTGGATTTTTCCTTCCTCAATCATTAGCCTGAGAGTTGAAAGTTCATCTTTAGCCTCCGCGGCAAAGGCAAAAGTGGCCGTCTTGTCGGTAAAGCGGGTGGTGAATACCGAACGCAGCATCACTGACAGTCGGGGATTGCCCGACAAATAACGTCCTTTGGGATTGAGAGCCTTGATGCACGCTGAATAGGAGCTCCCAGGAACCATATTGAATATGACGTCATACGTCCTACCGTTAGCTAAGCAATCCTCCTTTGTGTAGTCTATGAAATGGTCAGCGCCGATTCGAAACAGGAAATCTTCCTTAATAGAGCTATCAACAGCGGTAACCTCCGCCCCCTTCGATTTGGCAATCTGCACTGCATGTGCTCCGATGCTCCCACCAGCACCGTTGATCAACACCCTTTCTCCCGCCTGGATTTTTGCGCGCCTCATGAAATGCAGGGCGTTCAGCCCTCCCAGCGGTACGGCTGCAGCTTCTGCAAAGCTCATGTTCTTGGGCTTCGCGACGATGGTGTAGTTTGCCGGTAAAACGACATACTCGCCGTAGGCGCCAAGACGGAGCCCGGTGGCACCACAAACCTGATCGCCGACTAAGAACTGGGTGACGTTTTTCCCCGTCGACTCAATCTCTCCGGAGAAGTAGCCGCCGAGGATCTGTCGCCTTGGTCTTCTTACACCGAGTGCGATCCGCAGGGGCAGCCAGAACCACTTGACCGCGAATCTGAAGCTGCGCATTTCACAGTCGGATTTGGTCACTTCAACAGCCTGTACCTTGATGAGGACTTCATCGTCTCTTGGTTCAGGCTTCTCAATATTCTTGAGTTGAAGAACGTCAGGTGGCCCATAGCGTGAATACGTGATCGCTCTCATTGGCAGGTAACACTCCCTTCATGACTACGGTAAAGATGTCCAACGTGGAGGTCACCGGCGCTGCGCGGCTTTATCGCGCAACGTCCGGTGGATTGATGGGTTGGACGGCATTGTCGTGGCTGAATTACGGTTTGGGTCTTAGCGCCGCAATATCCGCAGCCGAAAGGAGGGGAAGTTGAGCCGCCTCGCTCAATTTCCTTCGGCCTTGGGAGCCCGAGATAGTAGCGAAGAGGGTCGCGTAGATTGCCTCAGCGTCATTGTACTCATGATCGTCAGCTTCGATCCAGGGCCGTTCATTGGCCAGTCTTCCCGGATGCACTTGATTGCGCATTCGGCGAAGAATGTGCGCCAAGGCGTCGGGGCGAATTGTCGTGAGCTGTGTTGAAACCAATGGCAACCAGCCAGCGGACATGCAGGTATCTATTAGGGTGTCAAAGGTCCAAGTAGTGGGGTCATCTACAACTCGGGGACGCTTCTTCTTGGGCAAAGCGGCGGCAACTTCTTGTGCCTTGAGCTTTGAGCGAAGACAGCGTAGGAGAAGCAATCCTTCCATCGCCGCGCCTAGCAGTGTGATCGCCGCCGAATAGGCTCCTATCGATGCAGCCCGGCGGGCATCTGCTTCATAGCGCACGACGATGTCGGTAATGACTGGTTTCACTTCGCCTTTATGGAAGAAGGAACGACGACCACGCTCTCGGCGACGATCAAACTCACACCGGTCGTTTTGCACCAAAGTGGCAATGTCATGAACCTCAAACTGTCGAAGCGTTTCGATGAAGTGACTTTTGCACGCCGTATCGAATCGGGCGTTGAGTTCCCGATACTCTTCTGGGCCTTCCCCGACAAGCCAGTATTCATCATGGGCAAGGCCATGAGACTGACGAACGGCCTCGATGCTTTGTTGAATTTCCTCTACCTCGGGGTACGTTCCATCGGCGATGCGCCCATCGTGTACCCCCTCCACTGCGATAGCGACGAGGAATGTGTACTCCTGTCGTGAAATGCGGCGTGCCGTGAACAACGCTTGTGCAAAGACGATCGATAGTCGAGCGGCCTCGGGGTCTTTCCACGAGTCAGGTGTTCTATTCTGTTGCGCGGCTCGGTGCATCTTTGCGAGGTCTGGAACGTATGCACTCGCATAAGCCCGTTTGTCGAGGCGATCAAGCGCCTCAGATAAGACGGTGCGTGATGCCGAATTCATTCGTCGCCGCGCAAGAGGTTTCAATAGAGCCTTGCGAACAATCGGATCCATAGGTGCTATGCCGTCCAACGTGGAGGTCACCGGCGCTGCGCGGCTTTATCGCGCAGCGTCCGGTGGACCGCAGGGCTAGAACTCGACATCGCAGGAGGCACGAAACTCTCGCTCTGAGAGCACTGTGAAACCATGAATACGAGTTCGGTGAAAGACGCGCTGCTTTGGCATGAGCACGCGCGCCCACGTGTACGGGATACCTGCCGCGTCAGCGTCCTTCCGCGCGGCAAGAACGTTTGAATAGGCATTCAGCCAGCCGACTTGATCATGTGGTGTGTCGGCTCCTGGAATCGGCAGGCAGAGACCATTCTCAAATTGGACAAACACGAGCCCCATCTTTGAAGTCCATTCGTCGGGAAAGAACGTCAGTTCTATGCGCAGTTGCTCATTTGCGTTTTTCCAATCAATCCAAGAGCACGAAACTTGCTGCAACTGATTGTCATCGATCAACAAGCCCTCGGGGCCAACGAAGGAGTCGATGAGAGGCTTCAGAATGTTGTCGATGTCCGGCGAACGGTCGGTCTCGTAGCGGGCCTGCTCGGACACAAGCCACTCAACGGATAGTTTGACATCGCCAGCTAGTAGATAGCCGGCTGTTCGAGTGATGGTTCGAACCGCATCCCTAAGTGCCGACTTGGCCTCGGCATTCGCCTGTTGGGAAACAGGCGCTAAGGCAAGAGTAAGTTCCAATGAACCGGGTGGAGGAACAGCGCCAAGGGGAGACATAGAGTTCAACGTTTAAGGTCAGGGGCGCTGCGCGGCGCTTTATCGCGCAGCGTCCCCTGCACCGCAGGGTTAGCGCGCATTGCCGGCCTGCGCTACAACTTGTTTCAGTTCCTCGGCAATTTCAAGGTACCCAAGAACTGCCTCTTCAGTTGGGTTGAAGTCCTCGTCATGTGCCGCCTGATTGCGAAGACGATAGAGGGCGGTAAAGCCAGGAGCGTGGGACATGGGGATTAAGCCAGCCCTGGCTAGTACTCGAACAAGCGCCGATGGGTTGCGCTGGCTTTGAGCATCGAGAAGGTTGTGTTTCTGTGCGAGATTCTTTAGCGCCACCTCAACCTCAAACCACGTACTTACCAAAACGCCTCGCGGATTCGACGTGGCCAGTCGAATGGTTTCGGCGCTAAGCGTGACTGGTTGAGGAGCCGTTGAAACCTCTGCAATGTCCTTTGCGAGTTCCGCCACCTGCTCTTGAAACTCGAATTCAGCCGCCCCGACCTTTCCTTTCTTGAGGCGGCCAAGGAGTGCTCTGAATTCGGCGCGGAAAAGAAGCGCAACCACAACCGCAGTAATGGGCCACGCTGCCGCCTTAACTAGTTCAGTAATGAATGTCAGTATGTCCATAGGATATGCGCGCTAACTTTGTTGTCGGGAGCAGTTTTGCTGCATAACTCAGGCGCCTGCTCCCTAACTCGGCATCGTGAATTGCACTAAGAGCCGCTGTGTTGCTGGCTTTGCGCTGTGTGCTTGCCTTTTTTATCCAGTATAAAAAATCGCGAAAAGCAGCACATCTAAGCATAGGTCATCAGCATACACCGAGAATCGCTCCATGACCTCTTTAGGCTACTCTTGGGAGAGCCTGCTATTGGCCGAACTGAGACAGATGTAACTACCCCGCCGACACGTCGCTCTCGCTCCGTCTCCTGGTGCCGGGGAGCGCACCATTGCCAAATCGAGACCCCGCGCCAGCGCCTGAGTCGGCCGAGGTCGGTTTTTTACCGAGGACAACCACGACGGTTATAGCAAGGTCCGGGGAGTTTGACCGACCGATATGTGCGCCTTTGCACCGAGAGGGCGGGCAAAATCCCCGGACC
>JBAYJH010000103.1:0-14336 GCA_041665185.1 Sterolibacterium sp. | reverse complement strand
GGTGGCGTTGATGGCACCGGTCTCGTCGATGTGGATCGGCGCGTTGTGCAGCTTGCCCAGCGCCACGGTCATCTTGTCCCACTCGTCGTCGTTGAGGCGGCCGGTGCGGATACGGTGCGCGTCGAGACGGCCGACCGAGGAGAGGAAGCGCATCGCCAGTTGCGGCCCGGACATTTCCAGGCTGAATATCGCCACCGGCAGCCCCAGGTCCACGCCGACGTGCTCGGCGATGTTCAGCGCGAAGGCGGTCTTGCCCATGGATGGCCGGCCGGCCACGACGATCATGTCGCCAGCTTGCAGTCCCGCGGTCATCTTGTCGAGATCGATGAAACCGGTCGGCACGCCGGTGATTTCGGAGGGATTCTCCTGCTCGTAGAGTTCCTGGATGCGATCGACGACCTGGCCGAGCAGGGGCTGGATGGCGACGAAGCCCTGGCTGGTGCGCGCGCCGGACTCGGCGATCTCGAAGACTTTGGCCTCGGCCTGGTCGAGCAGCTGCTTGACGTCCTTGCCGGCGGGATTGAGCGCGCTGGCGGCGATTTCGTCGCCGACGGCGACCAGACGGCGCAGCACGGCGCGCTCGTGCACGATCTCGGCATAGCGGCGGATGTTGGCCGCCGAGGGGGTATTGTTGGCGATCTCGCTGAGATAAGCCAGGCCGCCGGCCTGCTCCACCTCGTTGTGTTTCTCGATGGCCTCGAACACCGTGACCACGTCGGCGGGCTTGGCCTGCTCCACCAGTTGGCGGATGCGGCGGAAGATGCGGCGGTGGTCGTCGCGATAGAAATCGCCTTCATTGACGATGTCGGCGATGCGGTCCCAGGCGGAGTTGTCCAGCAGCAGGCCGCCGAGCAGTGACTGTTCGGCCTCGATGGAATGCGGCGGCAGCTTGAGAGCGGCCACCTGCGGGTCTTCGGGGCGGTTCGCCGGATAGGGGCGCGAATTTGCCAGCATTTGGGCCATGACATCGTCTCCTCGATTGCGCCTGCCAGTCTACCCGGATGGCGGTCCGGACGGGGTGGATAAGGCTGTGGAAATCCGGTGGAAAAGCTGTGGGTTTGTTGTGATGATCCTGTGCACAACCGTAAACGGCGAAGGGCCGCTTGCGCGGCCCTTCGCCGTACATCCCCCTCCAGCTTTAGCTTTCGCCGAGCACCGAGATGGTGATGCTCGCCACCACGTCGGAATGCAGCGCGATTTCGAGCTTGCTGTCGCCGACCTGCTTCAGCAGGCCATGCGGCATGCGGATCGCGGCGCGGTCGACATCGAAGCCCTGCGCCTTGAGCGCTTCGGCGATGTCGGCGTTGTTCACCGAACCGAACAAGCGGCCATCGACGCCGGCCTTGCGGGTGATCTGGAGCATCAAGCCTTCCAGCTTGGTGGCCTTGTCCTGAGCGGCCACCAGCTTTTCAGCCTGGAGCTTCTCCAGCTCGGCGCGCTTGAGTTCGAAACCCGCCAGGTTTTCCGGCGTGACGCGCTTGGCCATTCCTTGCGGTATCAGAAAATTGCGGGCATAGCCGTCCTTCACCTTGACCACGTCGCCGAGGCCGCCGAGGTTCACGACTTTTTCCATCAGAATTACTTGCATGGTCGATTCTCCGGATTAGGCGTGCAGGTCGGTGTAGGGGAGCAGCGCCAGGAAGCGCGCGCGCTTGATCGCGGTCGACAACTGGCGCTGATAACCGGTCTTGGTCCCGGTGATGCGCGCCGGCATGATCTTGGCGTTCTCAGTGATGAAGTCCTTGAGGATTTCGACGTCCTTGTAATCCACTTCCGCGATCTTCTCGGCGGTGAAGCGGCAGAACTTGCGCCGCTTGAACAGGCTGCGTCCTTTGTCGTCCTTGCGTTTCGCCCCAAGTTTGGTCTTAGGTTTAAATGCCATGATTCGTTCCTTCCAAAAATTCAATCTCATTCACATGCAGGACCGGGGTCCTGCTCTTCAGGCTCTTCGCCGCGATGAAGCCGCTGAGCCGGAGTCCGTCGCCGGGTTTGGCTCCCGCCAGCAGCAGGGCCGGTTGCCCCAGCGCCAGCGCCGGCATTTCGCATTCCACCGACCGCTGGGTGCCGGCCTCGACCTGTTCCGAGGCGTGGACAATCCGGAAATTCAAGGCCGGGATGCCCGCCGGGGTGTAGCGCAGGGAGCTGAGCTCCAGCAGCTTGCCCGCCAGCACGATGCGGTTGTCAGGCGGCAGCGGCGGCCTCTGCTGGTGCGGCCGCGGCTTCGGCCGGCGCCGGTGCCGGTGCCGCGCTGGCCGCAGGCGTCAATGATCTGGACTTCTCTTCCTTCATCATCGGCGAGGGCGTGATGACGGCCTGCTTCACCTTGACCGTCAGGTGGCGCAGCACGGCGTCGTTGAACTTGAAGGCATTCTCGAGTTCGGCCAGGGTGTCGTTGTCGCACTCGATGTTCATGAGCACGTAATGGGCCTTGTGCACCTTCTGGATCGGGTAGGCCATCTGGCGGCGACCCCAGTCTTCGAGGCGGTGGATGATGCCGGCGCGCGAGGATATCAGCGTCTTGTAACGCTCGACCATCGCCGGGACTTGCTCGCTCTGGTCCGGATGGACGATAAAAACCACTTCATAATGTCGCATGCAATCTCCTTATGGGTTAAAGCCCCCCCGCATGCGCTTCGGGTGGAGCAAGGTGGAAAGAGGCGGGATTCTATAGAAATCCGGGATTTATATCAAGGCCGAAATGATTCCGGGGTTTGGTCCGGGGCAACTAAAGCCCGCTTGAACGGTGCATGTTCGGCCATCTCGTCCTGATAGCTCGCTACGGCGCGCTGCTCGCGCTCCAGGTAGTCGCCGATCATGCGGCGCATGCCGGGGTTGGCGATCCAGTAGGCGGACCAGGTCGGCTCCGGCGAAAAGCCGCGGCTGACCTTGTGTTCCCCCTGCGCGCCCGGCTCGAAGCGAGAGAGTCCATGGCGAATGCAGTAGTCGATGCCCTGGTAGAAACACAGTTCGAAATGCAGGCTGTGATAGTCGGCCTCCGCCCCCCAGTGGCGACCGTACAAGGTGCTGCCACTGCGATAGCAAATCGCGGCGGCGACCACTCGCTCACCGCCGCGCGCCAGGAACACCACCATCCGCGTCCCCAGCCCCTGCGCCACGGCGGCGAAGAAGGCCGGCGGGAAGGCCGGATGATTGCCGTAGTGTTCGAAGGTCGAGCGGTAGTGCGGGTAGATGTCGCGCCACAGTTCCGCATCGATCTCGTCGCCGTGACGGACTTCCAGGGACAATCCCGATTCGGCGACACGGCGGCGCTCGCGGCGCACTTTCTTGCGTTTTTCAGACGAGAAAGCGGCAAGGAAATCCTCGAAATCGCCATAGCCGCGATTTCGCCAGTGAAACTGGCAGCCGCGCCGCAGCAGGAATCCGCTTTGTCCCAGTAGCGTCATCTGGCTATCGTCGACAAACAGGCATTGCCAGGATGAGCAGCCGAACTCCCGCATGCCTTCCAGCGCGGCGGCAATCAGTTCCCGAACCACCGGCAGGCGCTCCATCCCGCGTCGAACCAGAAATCTCGGGCCGGTCGCCGGCGTGTAGGGAATGCCGTTGACCAGCTTCGGGTAGTAGCGGACTCCCGCCCGCTCGAATGCCGCCGGCCAATTCCAGTCACTGGAGAAATCGCCGAAAGAATGTGTCCTGAGATACAGCGGCAAGGCGCCGTAGAGCACCCCGGCATCGTCCCGCAGCGCCAGGTGGCGGGGATGCCAGCCGAGATCAACTGAAACCGCGCCATGACGTTCGGCTGCCGCCAGAAAGACATGGCTCATGAACGGATCGTCGAGATGATCGAGCTCGTCCCATTCCAAGGCGCCGATTTCCTCGATCGAGGAATGAAATGTCGCGTGCAAAGTCATGGCCAATTTTATCCGGCTTTGCCGTCAGGCTCGGCGACGGAGCACAATATTGGATACGCACTCGCGATCGAACAAATCCATGGGAAAAAACTCGACTGCCGAACCAAGCTTTTCGCTCAACGATGTTGAGATCAGCGCCATTCGCGCCCAGGGCGCCGGCGGGCAGAACGTCAACAAGGTTTCCTGCGCGGTCCATCTGCGTTTCGATATCCCGGCTTCATCGCTCGCCGATGTCCTCAAGGAGCGGCTACTACGCCTGAGCGATCAGCGCATCAACAGCGACGGGGTGCTCGTCATCAAGGCCCAGGAATATCGCAGCCTGGTGAAAAACCGCATGGAAGCGTTGCGCCGGCTGGAGGAACTGATCGCCGGCGTTTCGGTAACTCGAAGACTGCGCAGAGCCACCAAGCCGACGCGAGGTTCCCGATTAAGGCGGCTTGAGAGCAAGAGCAAACGCGGCGAAATCAAGACCTCGCGGGGCAAAGTCGAGGGTTGAGGCCGACGAGTCGAGCCGGCGTCGATAGGCAAGCGCGGGATTTCGAGTCTCTTCCCAAAACAAAGGGCGCGCACCCTTGTGAGTGTCGCGCCCTCCCCCTCCTCAAAACAAATTATCTCCTGACGTTCAGGCTCCTTTTCCTACTTTATTCCGCACCTGTTCGTCGTACCAAAGCTGGTGATGTTCCTTCGCCCAAGTCTCGTCGACGGACCCGGTTCTGATCGACTGATACGCGCCTTCGACACCTATGGTACCGAGGTAGATATGGCCCAGTGACATGCAGAAGATCAGCGTCGCGGCGATCGAATGGATCACCTCGGCGGTTTGCATGGCGTAGCGCGTTTCGAACAGGTTCGGGAACAGCAGGGAAAGGCCGGAGGCCATCATGATCAAGCCGAACAAGCCGACGCCTAGCCAGAACCAGATCTTCTCGCCGAAGTTGAAGCGCCGCGACGGGACGTGTTCACGCGAAACGAGTCCACCGGCCTTGCGGATCCATTCCGCGTCCGAGGGATGCCAGATGTTGTCCTTGTAGAAAGTCACCAGCATCAGCACAGCGCCGACGGAGAAGACCACACCAAGGAAATTGTGAATGAACTTACCGAAACCGGCCAACCAGGAGAACAAGGTGTGTCCGATGACCGGCATCAACACATATTTGCCGAGCAGCATGTTCCCTCCGGTCAAGGCCAGGCAGACGAAGCTGATGGCGACCACCCAATGCACCGAGCGCTCCCAGTTGCTGAAGCGCACCAGGCTTTTCCCCGTGGGTTTTTCGCTCAGGCGCAACATGCCCTTGCGGCTATGGAATAAGGCGATCGCGACGATGACGACGATCACCAGCAGGCTGCCATAAAACGTCACCGGGCCATTGCGAATCTGGCGCCAGGTATTGCCGTCGGGCGAAACCAGCACGCCCGTCTCGGTGCCGCGGACGGTGGTGACGCCGGGCGTTCCAGAGCGCACTTGCCGCCAATAGGCTTCGGAATTATGGGCCGCGGTCTGGCCCGATTTCTGCGCTTGTACTTGAGGCTGGGCCGCAGGCGCGGGTGCATCGGCAGCTTGCGCACCAACCGGGAACAGCAGGCACACTGCCAAAAAGAACGAGGCCCGAAGCAATGAAATTGATTTGACCTGTGTCATCTGAATTCCCCTCGCTGGTTGTCCGCGCAACTATTTCTTTGCCGGCGCGGGGGCCGGAGCCGCGGCTGGCGCGGCCGGAGGAGCCGCCGGGGCGGATGAAGCCATCTGGAACGGGCCCGGATCCTGGCACTTCGGGGTCTCTAGCGGTTTTCCGGATTTGCCCTTGTTGTCCTTGAGATAGCGTTGCGCCACCTTGTCCATCGAGTTGCAGAGCTGAAAAGCGGCAACTTTTCCGCCGTGCGCGGCCTTGGCCTTGGCTTCCTCCGCTTTAGCCTTGGCTTCCTCGCTCGGCGGCGGCAATTTGGCGAGCGCGGCTCCGGAACTCAAAGCACAGGCAATCACCATCAGTGCGATATTTTTGGGCGGTAGCATGGGAATCTCCTCAGTCGCCAATGCGCTTGGATTCGTTCTGGTTCTGGCCGCGGGCGCGGATGCCGTTATCCCACTTGGCCTTGTCGCCGGCGAAGGCGGCATTCTCCCAGGGTTTGCCGTCGGTCTTGCCGGAGTAGTTGCCCTGCTTGTAGACGACGACGCCTTCCTTGTCGCCACAGGCGCTCAAGCCAAACAGGCCTACCAACAAAGCGATAGCGAGTTTGCTCACGATTTCACCTCCGGCTTCTTCGTACCCGGCTCCGGTTTGCCGTAAGCGGATCCCCAGCCCCACATTTCGCCCCCCTTGCCGCGCCGCAAGGCGCGATCGCGGAAGATGTCCGCGACTACATCGCCATCGCCGCCGAGTAGCGCCTTGGTCGAACACATCTCCGCACACAGCGGCAGCTTGCCTTCGGCCAGGCGATTGCGGCCATATTTCTTGAACTCTTCCTCGGAGTGGTCGACTTCCGGCCCGCCGGCGCAGAAGGTGCACTTGTCCATCTTGCCGCGCTGGCCGAAGGCGCCGCTTTGCGGGTATTGCGGCGCGCCGAAGGGGCAGGCGTAGAAACAATAGCCGCAACCGATGCACATGTCCTTGTCGTGCAGCACCACGCCCTGCTCGGTCTTGTAGAAGCAATCCACCGGGCAGACCGCCATGCAGGGCGCGTCGGAGCAGTGCATGCACGCCACCGACACCGATTTCTCGCCGGGCAGGCCGTCGCCGAGCGTGACCACGCGGCGCCGGTTCACACCCCAAGGCACTTCGTTTTCATTCTTGCAGGCGGTGACGCAGCCGTTGCACTCGATACAGCGCTCGGAGTCGCAGAGGAATTTCATTCTTGCCATGGTTGTCTCCCCTTAGGCCTTGACGACCTGACATACGGTCGTCTTGGTTTCCTGCATCATGGTGACGCTGTCATAGCCGTAGGTGGTGGCGGTATTCACCGCCTCGCCGCGTACCAACGGGTGCGCGCCTTCCGGGTAGTACTGGAGCATGTCCTCGCCCATCCAGCGGCCGGAAAAGTGGAAAGGCATGAAGCAGGTATCGCCGCCGACGCGTTCGGTGACTTGGGCGCGCACTTTGAGTTGTGCGCCGGTCGGCGTCTTCAACCAGACCCAGTCGTCATGGCGGATGCCGCGGTCGTTGGCGGCCTTGGGATTGATTTCGACGAAGGCTTCCTGCTGGAGTTCGGCCAGCCACGGATTGGAGCGCGTTTCCTCGCCGCCGCCCTCGTATTCGACCAAGCGTCCCGAAGTGAGTATCAGCGGGAACTCCTTGCCGACGTCCTTGTTCTTCTGCTGCACGCTCTTGTATAGCGTCGGCATGCGCCAGAAGGCTTTTTTGTCGTCATGCGTCGGATACTTGTCGATCATGTCCGGCCGCGTCGAATACAGCGGCTCGCGATGCACCGGCACGGGATCCGGGAAATTCCACACCGATGCCCGCGCCTTGGCGTTGCCGAAGGGATGGCAACCGTGCACCTTCATGACGACGCGAATGATGCCGCCGGAGGCATCGGTCTTCCAATTCTTGCCCTCGGCCTTCTTCTTTTCTTCCTCGGTCAGTTCGTCCCACCAGCCGAGCTTCTTCAGCAGCACATGGTCGAACTCGGGATAACCGAACTGGAGATCCGCGCCCTTGGAGGCAGAACCGTCGCCGGCCAGCAGATTCACACCGTCCTTCTCGACACCGAAGTTGGCGCGGAAGTTGCCGCCGCCGTCCATCACGTGCTTGGAGGTGTCGTACAAATTCGGCGAGCCCGGATGCTTCATTTCCGGCGTGCCGTAGCACGGCCACGGCAGGCCGAAATACTCGCCGTCGCAAGGTCCGCCCTTGGCGCGCAGGGTCTTGACGTCGAAGGTGTGCATGTTCTTCATGTGCAGCTTGAGCCGTTCCGGCGACTGCCCGGAATACCCAATCGTCCACGTGCCCCTGTTGATTTCTCGCAGGGTGTCTTCCATACTCGGTTCGTTGTTGGTCACCTTGATGTTCTTGGTGAACTCCTTGTCGAATCCGAATTTCTGCGCCAGCAGATACATGATGGTGTGGTCGGGCTTGGACTCGAACAGCGGCTCGATGACTTTCTCTCGCCATTGCAGCGAACGGTTCGATGCGGTCACCGAGCCCACCGTCTCGAACTGAGTCGAAGCCGGCAGCAGATACACCCCGTCCTTGCGCGCCTTGGCCGCCATCGCGGCGGTCGCCGAGGGATACGGGTCGATCACCAGCAACAACTCCAGGGCCTTCATCGCTTCCAGCATTTCCTTGCCGCGCGACTGCGAATTCGGTGCCATGCCCCAGTACACCACCGCCTTAAGGTTCGATTCCTGGTCGATGTTCTCGTTCTTTTCCAGCACCCCGTCGATCCAGCGCGACACCGTGATGCCGGGCTTGGTCATCATGGCCTCGCTGGCATACTGCGTCTTGATCCACTCGTAATCGACGCCCCACACCGACGCCCAGTGCTTCCAGGCGCCGGGAACAATGCCGTAATAGCCGGGCAGCGAATCCGGGTTCGGGCCGATATCGGTGGCGCCCTGGACATTGTCATGGCCGCGGAAGATGTTGGCGCCGCCACCCGATTTGCCGATGTTGCCGAGCGCCAGTTGCAGCACGCAGAAGGCGCGCACCATGGCATTGCCGATGCTGTGCTGAGTCTGGCCCATGCACCAGACGATGCTGCTGGGACGATTCTCGGCCATGGTCTTGGCGATCGTGAACAATTGCTCCTCGCTCGCGCCGGTGGCTTCGAGCACCTTGTCGGGGGTCCACTTCATGACCTCCTCGCGGACTTTCTCCATGCCATAGACGCGGTCGTCGATGTACTTCTTGTCCTCCCAGCCGTTCTTGAAGACATGATGGAGAATGCCCCAGATCATCGGGATGTCGGTGCCGGAACGGAAGCGCACATACTGGTCGGCCTTGGCCGCGGTGCGGGTGAAGCGCGGGTCGCAGACCATGATCTTGGCGCCGTTCTCCTTGGCGTGCAGCACGTGCAGCATCGCCACCGGGTGCGCCTCGGCGGCGTTCGACCCCATGAACAGGATCGCCTTGGCGTTCTGCATGTCGTTGTAGGAGTTGGTCATGGCACCATAACCCCAGGTATTGGCAACGCCGGCGACGGTGGTCGAGTGGCAGATGCGCGCCTGGTGATCGCAGTTATTGGTACCCCAGAAAGACACGAACTTGCGCAGTAGATATGACTGTTCGTTGTTGTGCTTGGAGGAACCGATCCAATAGACCGCATCCGGGCCGGACTTCTTGCGAATATCCAGGAGTTTGGCGCTGATCTCGGTCAGCGCCTGGTCCCAGCCGATCTTCTGGTACTTGCCGTCGACCAGCTTCATCGGCGTCTTCAGGCGCATCTCGCCGTGGCCATGTTCGCGCACCGAAGCGCCCTTGGCGCAGTGCGCGCCGAGATTCAGCGGCGAGTCGAAGACCGGCTCCTGGCCTATCCAGACGCCATTCTGCACTTCGGCGTCGATGGCGCAGCCGACCGAGCAATGGGTACACACGGTACGCTTGATCTCGACGGCATCCGAGCCCTTGGGCTTGGAACCCATCGCCTCCGCCTTGTCGATCATCGAGAAGGGCAACTGGCTGGCAAAGGCGCCGGCGCCGATGCCGACGCCGGAACGCTTGAGGAAGGTGCGGCGATCGATGGCTTCCGGCAATTGCGCCGAATAGCTGGTGCCCTGTATGGAGCGCGACAGACGTCCGCGACGCGCCGTGTTTGCATCGGCCGAAGATTTTTTGATCAACATGGAAGTCTCCCGATTAGACGCGTGCGCTGCGGTAATATTTCCGCACATGCTCGCTGGCTTGGTAGCCCTTGTCCTTGGGCTGATCGGCCAGAGGTGTCGCGGCATCTTCCTTGACCAGGGCCTTGACGCCCGCAGCGGCGGCGACCGCACCGCCGATGCCAAGCCCGGTGGTTAACAGAAACTTCCGGCGCTTGAGATTTCCGGAAAACGATGCTTCCGTATCTTTCGAAATTGCCATGCTGTTCCTCCTCCAGTCGCAACTTGTAAATTGCTTTAAGTGCAATGTATGCTTTATTTATGTCCTCATCAACATATCTATCGTAAGACTTTTTCAACTGCAAAGAAAGCCCGGACAAACCCAGCAACGCCACGATACAAGCGGGCCTCCGGCTGATTGTCTATTGCGTCGCACAAATTTTCATGCCATGTGGCGATATGCTTTGAAAAAAAGCCTTGCTGCAACGCAAGACGATCAGACTCGGAGCGGGAAACATCTAGCAGCAAATGACGCATACTGTCCATCAGCGCGGCGAAGTGATCCTCGGGCTCGAGAATCTCCGCACTGCGTGCCAGTCCCAGTTCGGCCAGGTCGTCGCGCAGTCTTGCCAGGGGTTTTTCCATCATGAATCCGGTCAGGTGCCAGGACGCATAGAGCACTACCCGCGGTTTACCGATAGCAACGAACAGCGCGTCGTATTCTTCCTTGGCCGATTCCGCCGAGGATGTCCCAGCGGCGGCACACAGCGCATTCCAGGCGGCTGGCAGGGCACCCTGCTCCGTCACGTTCCCCGCGTCGGCCAGGGTCGCCAGCAAAGTTTCGTCGGGCGGGGCGAAGAACAAGCGCGACAACACCGCGTAATAGTCTGCACGCACCAGGTCTTCGGCGGAAATGGCATTCATGTTTCGCTCATTTGGGAAGGATGTTGATCTCGTTCTGGTTTTCCATCATGTCCGCGACGCGGCAGTCGGCGCACATCTGTAGGCGCTGCAAAGCCTCGGGCGCCGCAAACATGCTGTGCCCGGACAGCCGCCCGAGCATGGCGGCGATCATCTGGCGGGTGCCGAACGGCTTGCCGCAGCGCACGCAGCAGAAGGGCTCGGACTCGTGCAGCACCCTCGTGCGGCGTGCCTCGGCACTCGGCAACAAACGGGGCTTGAGCGACAGCGCCGCCTCGGGGCAGGTGTTCACGCACAGCCCGCATTGCAGGCAGTTGCGTTCGATGAAACTCAGGCGCGGCGTTTCCGGCGCGTCCTGCAACGCACCGGCCGGACAGGCGCCGACGCAGGACAGGCAGAGGGTGCATTTTTCCTTGTCGATAATCACGTCGCCCCATGGCGCGCCCGTCGGCAAAGCAATCGCCGATGACAGCGCCGCGCCTGCTTTCGGCGCGTTGGCGCGTAAATGCTCGATGCAAAATTCGAGCGTGCCCCGCTTGTCCTCCGTCAAATGGAAGCTTGCCGCCGATCCGCTGATACTCAGCCGGGGCAAGGACCAGAGGGCCTTTTCCAGGGCGCTCCGATCTTCGGCTTCGAGCAGCAACAAGCGTTCGCCGGCGTATCCCAGGCCGCCGAGGATGCTTGCGCCGATGCCGATTTGCTGGCGTAGCGTCGCCACATAGGCCTCCGGCTCTGCGCTATCGCCGAGGATCAGGCACTGTGCCGCGCCGTAGGCCAGGGCGCCCAGTAGCATATCCAGCCCGGTCGCGGCGATATCATGCACTTCGAAGGGAATCACCCGCGCCGGCAAGCCTTTGCCGTGGCGCGCCAGTTGCATCAACCGCTCACGTCCGCGCTTGGCGTCGTGAAACAGGATGCAGGCCTCCTCGCCACCGGCCAAGCGATAAGCCGACAACAGGGTCTTCAGGCGCCGGCCGAGGTCGGAAACACGCGGATAGGCATGGCGCACCGCGCCGCTCGGACAAGTCGCGGCGCAACCGCCGCAGCCTCGGCACAGCGCGGCGTCGAAGCGCACGCCGTTGCCATTGTTGGATATGGCACCGGTGGAGCAGACGTCGAGGCAGCGGTTGCAGCCGACTATCTCGTTGCGGCTGTGCGCACAGAGTTTTTCCTGGTACTCGAAGTACTGCGGCTGTTCGAATTCGCCGACCAGCTTGAGCAATCCGCGCGCCGCCTCGGACTGCACCAGCGCATCGCGGCCCGGCGCGAAATATCCCTGTGGCGAATGCGGCAGCCGAATCAACGGTTCGGCGCTGAGGTCGAAAATCAGATCATAGGTTTCGCCGCGCATCGTTTCGCTCGCGCCGCGCTTGAAATCGATGGCGCCGATGGCGCCGCAGGCCGTCACGCAGGCGCGATGATCGCGACACTTGTCGAGGTCGATCTGGTACAGATGGTTGATCGCCGCCTCGGGGCAAGCCCGGATGCAGGCATTGCAGCGCGTGCAGCGTTCGAGATCGATCGGATTGTCCTGCTGCCAATGCACCTCGAATGCACCGAGATGGCCTGTGACGGCGGGCTTGGACCCGGAGAATATCGGGTAGTCGCGGCTCGATGGCAACTCGCCGAGACTCACGCGGGTCAGCAGCACGCTGACCTCCAAGTCATCCTTGAGGCGTTCGGCCCAGTCCAGGGCCACATCCGCCGGACCGATGATCAGCGTGGCGCCCTGCGAACTCAAAGCCACGGCCGCCACCGACGCCGGCTCCGGCAGGCTGGCCTGCGCCAGCAGGGCGGCCATTTTCGGCGTTGCGGCTGCCGCTTCGGCGGACCAGCCGGCGGCTTCGCGCAAATTGACGAAGCGCAGAGGCGCGCTGAAAGTCGCCGCGTCGGCCAGTTCGGCGAACAGTGGCGCCTCCTGGGTACAGCCGATCACCAACGGACTTGACTCCCCGAGCAAGGCTTGCACGCGGCCAACTTCATGCCGGCAGAGCGCCTGGCCGCTGAGCAGCGTCGAGGCATCCAGTGTCTTGCGCAAAGCGCCCTCATCCAGCGCCGAGGTTTGATTGCAGTTGCACAAGGCGTAACGAGTGTCCTTCATTGATCTTCGTCCCTAACGATGTCTTGGCTGGCAGGCGGGTCGTCGGGCTGATCGGCATCGACGCGGGGAGAGCCTGTCTCAAGCGGCGCCGCTTCCATTGATTCCGCAGCCGTCTTCTCATCGTCAAACAGCAGGCCACGCGCCTGGTTGAGATTTCTCAGCAATTCTTCGCCGATCGGCTCGAAGCTGTTGTAGTCGTCGGTATACACGTCCAGCCCGTCCATGACATTGAAATGCCCCGTGTGAAACAGTTTTTGCAGCGCGACCCGGCGCAGCCCATCCTCGACTTCGTCCGCCATGAAGGCGCTGAAGTCCGATGAGAATTCCAGCGAGTCCAGCGCCGGCAACACCGGCGGAGCGGATACGCCTGGGGCGGCAGCGGTGGACACGCTCGCCGCCGGCGGCGTGTTTGCCGAGGGCGCGCGTTTGAGGCGTGACCAGCGCTGGAGAAAATTTTCCTTCATGCGCCGCTTCACTCCACCCCGGGTTTGCTGCTGGCGTAACGCTTGCCCTTCTGCTTCTTCTCGGGCGGTCGGTAGTGGCCGCGCGCAAAGTCCTCGATCCAGCCCAGCAGATCGTCAGGCAAGGGCACGCCGTCGACCTGCTCGCCGGAATCCATCATCCGGGCCGCTTCGCCATAGCTGACCGTGACTCGTTGCGGCGTCGCCAGCCCGACCTCGCCGGCCATCTCTGAAGGCCGCCACATGACGAACACCCGCGGTTCCGGCGCGCCGACATTCAATAAATAATTCTCCGCTTCATCGCTGTATAGCCGCAATTCCAGTCCGGGAAACAACCACTGCGTTGTCGCTGGTTCCTCGATCAATCGGCGCGGCGCGGCGCCCTCTGGATCGTTATCGGGAACGACGGCAATTGCCTCCCAATGGTGGGATGCCCATTTGTTATCCAGGGTCTTCCGCTCCATAATGACTGCAAGCATGACCGAGTTCTCTTGCGCCATGTATTATTCTGTTTGTTGAATATGAACGCTCAAGCTTAACTCAAAATGAACGACAGAGTGATCCCCTTGCTGGATGCCCGCCGCGCCGCGCCGATCAGGACATCGGCCGCGGCTGCCGCCGACGGACCGGTTGCCGACAGGCGTGGCCGCTACATGCGCGACCTGCGTATTTCGATCACCGACCGCTGCAATTTCCGCTGCATCTATTGCATGCCGAAGACGGTGTTCGGCCGCGACTACCCCTTCCTGCCTCGTAGCGACCTGTTGTCCTTCGAGGAAATCACCCGCCTCGCCCGCATCTTCGCTACCCAAGGCATCACCAAGATCCGCTTGACCGGCGGTGAGCCGCTGCTGAGGCACAATGTGGAGCGCCTGATCGAAATGCTCGCGTCCATCCCCGGCCTGGAACTGACGCTCACCACCAACGCGTCGCTGCTGGCCAAGAAGGCGCGGAGTTTGCGCGACGCCGGCCTGCAAAGGATCACCGTGAGCCTGGATGCGCTCGACGACCCGACCTTCCGCAAGATGAACGACGTCGACTTCCCGGTGGCGCAGGTGCCGGTAGGCATCGCCGCGGCCGAAGCCGCCGGCCTCGCGCCGATCAAGATCAACATGGTGGTCAAGCGCGGTACCAATGAACAGGAAATTTTGCCTATGGCGCGGTATTTCAAAGGCAGCGGCATGGTGCTGCGTTTTATTGAGTACATGGACGTGGGCGCCACCAACGGCTGG
>JBAYJH010000102.1:0-14475 GCA_041665185.1 Sterolibacterium sp. | reverse complement strand
GAGCTTCCCACGAATAATAAAAAACCCGCTACAAGCGGGTTTTTTATTGGCGGCTGGAGGAACAACATCCCGCCTCAAGCGCTCGGAAAGCCTCAGACGCGAACGGGGAACAGCGCGTCTTGCGTCGCCGGAGCGTCCAGTCGCTGCGAGACGCTGAATCCATAAGTTTAGATTCCGAACCTTTGGTACAAATCCATGCGATTCTGGCAGGTGCAGTAATGTCCAGTGCCGAAATGATTCAGGTTGTCGCACGATAGTCCCTGCGGACTCCTTACGAATAGCACGCCTCGACTCCCACCGGTAAAAAACTCGCTGACGCACAAGGGAGACGGCAACCCTTCTCGGGAATCGCGCGGACAGGAACAGGCCTGGATCGCACTCAACCTCTCAGTCCCGTTGTCGCCCATATACGTTCTCGTCTCCCACGCGCAAACCGAAACATTGCACGTTGGAGCGAAGAAATGTAATACCGTCTCAATAGTATTTCTCTACTATCGGTAATTAGGTACATACCAGATCCCTTAGCTCCGCCCGGACATCCGCACCTCGCGCTGGGGATAAGGAATCACGATGCCGGTGAGCTGGAATTCATGCCAGATTTCCCGATTGATGTCCGAGCGGAGTTGCAGCGTACCTTCCTGGGGATCCGCGATCCAGAAGCCGAGTTCGAGATTGATGCCGGAATCGGCGAAGGCCGCCAGAAACGCCATCGGTTCGGGATTGGCCAGCACCCGCGGCTGGGCCTTGGCCGCATCCAGCAGGATCCGCATGGCCCGCTCGATGTCGCTGCCATAGGCGATCTGCACCTGCAATGCAATCCTGACATGCGGGTCCGTGTAGGATTCGTTGAGCACCACGGAATTGACCAGAATCTCGTTGGGGATGATCGCTTCCACGCCGGTCAGCCCCTTCAACACCGTGTAACGCGTCGTGATCTGCGTCACCTGGCCGCGCTCGGCGCCGACACTGATGAAGTTGCCGATGCGGATCGAGCGGTCGAGCAGGATGACGAAACCCGAAACATAGCTGCTGGCAATCTTTTGCAGGCCAAAACCGATGCCGACGCCCAGCGCGCCGCCGAAGACCGACAGGGTGGTGAGGTCGATGCCGACCAGGGGCAGGCCGATCAGCACCGCCAGCAGCAGCAAGCCGGCCTTGGCGAGCCGGGTAAACACCACCCGCAGGTTCTGGTCTATTCCCTCGGCGCGCAGCAACCGCGCCTCCACCAGGCCATTGATCCAGAGTGCCGCGAACAAGGCCGCCAGCAACGTGACCACGCCTTGCGCCACTTGCCACAGGTTGAGCCTCTGCTTGCCGACGGCGAACCCCACGCCTTCCAGCATATCGATCAGATCCGGCAACAGCCCGGTGATATGGAGGGCTACGATGCTCCATACCGACAGGGCGAAAAACCGCTCGAATGCGGCGAGCCAGCCGGAATTCCCGAAGCTGTGGCGCAGCACGTAGAACACCGCGCGGATGGCCGCCAACGACGCCAGCAGCGGCACCGCCAGGGAGAGCAGATTGACTTTGAGGGAATGCCGCAGCAACTCCCGCGCCAGCAACACCAGCAACAGCGCCAGCAGGGGAAATGTCAGGCGCTTCAACCCGCCCTGGCTGAGACGCCACGCCTGCTGCTGGCTGATCGCCCGGCGCCGTACCAGGTCGCTGGCGATAAATGCAACCGCCAGGCACACCAGCAGGACGCCGATTTGCCACAGCGCGTCGGGCAGTTGGAGATAACGCCAGAAATCGCCTATGAGATTCGAGATGTCGTCTAGCATGATGGCTCCCAACGATCCCGCGGGTAACACGATCCCACCGGCGTCTTCATCTCGCCCGCTCCAATACGGCGGCATAGAAACCGTCCGTGCCATGCAGGTGCGGCAACAGGCGCAGGTCCTGGCCTTGTTCGCCATAGGCGCAGGCGTCGATCATGATGCCTTGCTGTGCCAGGACGTCACCGGCGCCAAGCCGATGATAGCCGGGATGCCTGACCAGGAAAGCATCGACCACCAGCTCGTTTTCCTCGGCCAGGATGCTACAGGTCGCATACACCAGCCGCCCGCCCGGCTTCACCAGACGCGCAGCGCCGGCCAGGATGTCGCCTTGCTTGCGCGTCAGCTCCTCGACACCCTGCGGCGTCTGGCGCCATTTCAGGTCGGGATTGCGGCGCAGCGTTCCGAGGCCGCTGCATGGGGCATCGACCAGCACCCGATCGATCTTGCCGGCCAGGCGCTTGACGCGGATATCGTTCTCGCTGCTGATGCACACCGGATGCATGTTGGAAAGGCCGCTGCGCGCCACGCGCGGCTTGAGTTTCGCCAGGCGCTTGTCGGACACGTCGAATGCGTAGAGGCGGCCGGTCGAGCGCATCAGAGCACCGAGCAGCAAGGTCTTGCCGCCGGCGCCGGCGCAAAAATCCACCACCATCTCGCCGCGTTTCGGCGCCAGCAGGTAGCCGAGCAACTGGCTACCCTCGTCCTGCACCTCGATGGCGCCTTCCAGATACAGCGGGTGCTTTTGCAGGGCCGGCTTGGCCTTCAGGCGTATGCCCAGCGGCGCATAACGGCAGGCCTCCGCCGCGATGCCCTCGGCGGCGAGGCGTGCCAGCACCTCCTCACGCTTGGCCTTGATCGAATTCACGCGCAGGTCCAGCGGCGCGGCCTGGTTCAGCCCGCGCGCCAGTTCCAGCAACTCCGACGCGGACAAACGCTGCTGCAACTTTTCGACCAACCAATCGGGCAGATCGGCCTGGTCGGCCAGGTTCATTTCCGGCTCTGGTCGCGATTTGAATTCCAGCAGCCAGTCCCTTTCCGCGGCGGAAACCAGGTCCGCCAATTGACGCTGGCCGACGCCGCTGAAGCGCAGCAGCGAGGCCAGCAGCAGCCAGCGCGCGCTTTTCGCCGGCGCCACCAGCTTCTCCAGTTGGCGTTTGCGGCGCAGGACGGCATAGCAAGTCTCGGCAACGAAACCGCGTTCGCGCCCGCCCAAGTCCCGATGTTCGCGAAAATACGCCGAAAGCACCGCATCGGCCGGCTGGGTGAAATCCAGCAGCCGCTGCAATGCCTCGCCGGCGTGATCGATCATGGCGGGGGTAATGCGGGTGGCGGTTGATTTGATCATGGTTTCGGCAGACTTCATTCGGGAATCCTATCGCTATCGCGCTATCGTTTACCGCCCAGGCTGGGCATGCCGTCAAATTCGATATCTTCGGCGATCTGGTCGAAGCTCTCGCCCTGGCGGTCGGTATAGCGGATCTTCACCGGCAGGCCGGAGAGGTCGAGCCCCGACCAGATGTCGATGGCCTCGACACCGGCGGCGGTGCGCAAATGCAACGTACGCAACTCGCCTTGCGGGGTTGGGACCATCTCTTCGCGGAGTACTTCAAATACGTAACGCTCGAACTTCCTGCCCGTCGCCACCATTACTTCGTTCAAATCGCGCGACATCCACGGATACTTGGCACTGAGCTGGTAAAACATGCTGAGCATATCCTGGGCTCCCGGCTTGAATGCCACTTCACGCGGGCTGCCGGCACTGAGCTTCAGCATCATCGGGGTCCAGTCGAAACTGGCGGCGTCCCCGGCGACGCCGTTCTTCGCCGTACGGAACTCGCGCGGACGCAGACCGTCTTCGCCGATTTCACCGACGCTGCTCTGGGTCACCTGCACCGGCTTGAACAATGCGGCGAGTCCGGTGGTCTCCGTCACATTGTCCAGGGTATAGGATTTGCCGTCATGGCTCCAGCGGTGCAGCGATTGGCCGATCACGAATCCCTGATCGCCGCGGGTGATGGCGAATCGGATGTGCCCGTGGCGCGGCCATGGTGACTCCGGCAGAGCAGTGACCCCGGGTTCCGGGCTTGCGGGCGTGAGTTCGGCGGCCTCCGGCAGCTCCGCCGGGGCCTGGGGTAGCGGGATTGCGGCGGCCGGCCGCTCCATCTCTTGCTCTACGGGTAGAGAGTCTGTCGCGGCAGTCGCTATCGGCGCAGCTTTCCGCCTGCCCTTCACCGGCGCGGGCCGGGCGGCCGGTACCGGCGTCTTGGAGACGGCGCCGCCCGACAGATGCGCTTCAATCTGCTGCGGTGGTTCAACGTCCACCAGGTCGTCCAGCGTCGGCAACAGCCAGCCCGGCGCAACCAGCATCGTCAGGTGCAGCAGCAACGAAAACACCAGCGCCGCCATCAGGCGTTGTTGGCGCGAAGAAGTCATTGCACCAGCGGCGCGACCAGAAAGGCATCCGAAGGTCTTTCGCCATCGATCCGCACCCGGCCATCGGCATCCAGCCTCAGACGGCCTTCCAGGAACCAGCGCAGCGCCCGCGGATAGATCACATGCTCCTGCGCCAACACCCGCACCGCCAGCGTTTCCGCGGTATCGGCGGCGTGCACCGCAACGGCGGCCTGGATCACGATCGGCCCGGAGTCGAGCGACGGCGTGACGAAATGCACGGTGCAGCCGTGGACCCTGACCCCCGCGGCGAGCGCCTGGGCATGGGTGCGCAAACCCGGAAAAGCCGGCAACAAGGACGGATGGATGTTGATCATCCGTCCCGCGAAACGGTGCACGAACGCGTCGCCGAGAACCCGCATGAATCCCGCCAGAACCAGCAGATCGGGCCGGTGAGTTTCGATCGCTTCGGCCAGTGCCGCATCGAAGTCGGCACGCGCCGCAAAGTCGCGGTGATCGACCACCGCCGTCGCCACGCCGCGCTCGCGGGCATAAGCCAGGCCGGCCGCCTCCGGCCGGTTGCTGATCACGGCAAGTCGGCATTCCGGCAGGCCGGCATCAAGCAGCGCCTGCATATTGCTGCCGCGGCCGGAAATTAATATGACTATGGATTTCATCGGGAGAAGTTCAGGTTGGCATGCGGCACCGCCGACGCCGTTGCTCATCGCAACAGGCTGTGCGCGGCTCGAATCATAGCGCAAAGCCGCGCCCTGCCGCTAATCGACTGATTCGAAGCGGATCGAGGGAGACGGCACAACTGATAAGATGCTGAAAAATCCGGGGAGCCCAACTTGAGCCTGATTAGCGACTTCGGTCACGGAATTTACGCCATCGACTCCGGCTTCGGCCGGCCCATGCTCGATGCCGTGCATCTGCTCATCGAAGGCGAACGCGCGGCGCTGATCGACAGCGCCGTCAGCAGCGGCGTGCCGCGCGTCATGGCGGCGCTCGAAGCCCTGGGCTTGGCGCCCGAGCAGGTCGGTTTCGTAATTCTCACCCACATCCACCTCGATCACGCCGGCGGCGCCGGCGCGCTGATGGGACTATTGCCGCAGGCCAAGCTGGTGGTCCATCCCCGCGGCGCCCGCCACATGGCCGATCCGGCCAAGCTGCTGGCCGGTACCGTGGCCGTTTATGGCGAGGAGGCAACCAAGCAAATGTACGGCGACCTACTGCCGATACCGCGGGAACGCATCGTCGAAACACAACACGGACAGACCATCCGGCTCGGCGGCCGCGAACTGCTGCTGCTCGATACGCCGGGCCACGCCCGTCATCACCTCTGCATCCGCGACAGCCGCTCCGGGCATATCTTCGCCGGCGACACCTTCGGCATGTCCTACCGCGAACTCGACCGCGGTGGCCGCCAGTTCGTTTTCCCCACCACCAGCCCGGTGCAGTTCGACCCGCCGGCGTTGCACCGCTCCATCGACATGCTGACGGAATATCGTCCGGAAGCCATCTACGTCACCCACTACAGCCGGGTGACCGACATCCCGCGCCTGGCCGCCGACCTGCATCGGCTGATCGACGCCCACGCCGAGTTGGCGATGACGCTCAGCGCCGCCGGCGATTCCCGCCATGAACGACTCAAGCTCGGACTGACCGAACTGGTGCTGCGGGAAGCCGCTCAGCAAGGCTGGGCAGTGCAAGGCGACGCGCTATTGCAGTTGATGTCGCTGGATATCGAGCTCAACGCCCAGGGACTGGGTTCGTGGCTCGATTCCCAATCCACCTGACCGCCCCCAGAGCATCTCGTCCGCAAGGACACGCCCCCCCTCTGAGTCCGAATAACCGCAACCCGCGCTTGCATTTCCGCGGGGCACCTGTATAGTTGCATTAATACACCGACTCACCATGATATTCGATATCGCCCCCACCTCCCCGACGCCGATCTATCGCCAGATCGCCGAACAGCTGCGCCGCCTCGTCGCCGGCGGCCAGATGCGTCCGGGCGACGACCTGCCCTCGGTGCGCGCCGTGGCGCTGCATCACGCGATCAACCCGATGACGGTCAGTAAGGCCTATAGCCTGCTCGAAGCCGAAGGCTTGCTGGAGCGGCGTCGCGGCATGGGCATGGTGATCGCCGACAGCGCGCCCAAGTCCGGCCTCAAGCAACGCCGGGAACTGCTGCGCCCGGCGCTGGAGGCTGCCGCCCAGGCGGCACGACAGCTTGAGATCAGCGATAACGAAGCGCAGGCGCTGTTCCAGGCCTGCCTCGACGATACCCCCAAGGGAGGAAACGATGACAAGTCCCGATCCTGACGGCGTACTCGCCACGACCCGGCCCTCGTCGAACGACCACCGGCGCATGCACCAGCACTGGGAACTCATCCGCGTGCTGTATTTGCGGGCACGTATCGGCTGGATCGCCCTGGGTCTGTTCTGGCTGCTGTCTTTCCTGGTCACGATGATCAATTTTGATCCGGCCAGGCCGGCCGCAGCGACCTTCCTGTGGGTCTACTTCAGTGCAGTCGCGCTGGGCATGTCCGGGGCGGCGCTCGGCGCGGAAACCTACCATCCTGCGCTACGGTCGCTGTGGCGGCGGCTGCCGGGAGCGCTACCGCTCGTCCGGACCGGCGTGCTGCTGGTGGGCTGCGGCCTGTGGGGAATGTCCGCCCTGGGCGGCGCAATCCTGGCGCTGTGGGCGGGATCGCTCGCCCCCTTGACCGGCACGCTGGGCGCCGCCTCGGCGGGGCTGGGCGTCGGCTTCGGATTGTTGCAGAACACGGCGCCTCGCATCGCGTGGAGTCTGGCATGGCTGGCCATCGCAGTGATATCCGGTTTTGCCGTCCAGTCGGGACTCGGCGCGGCGAAGCCTGACTTGCCGTACGTCTGGTCAGTCTTCCAGTATCTACTGATGCCGGTGTGGCCTGCCGTGTGGTTCGCCTATCGGCCGGACCTGACAGCGACGCCATCAATGCCGTCGCTCTGGTTCAAACTCCTGCGCTTCTTCGAGCACATCTTCCCCGCTCCGCCGCTGCCACCGGGCCGCGCCGATCCCGGTCCGCTGATGAGCACGCGCCTACTCAACACATCGATGCCGAAAGTATTCATTGCGGGATTTTTTCTCGTCTGCGGCTGGCTTCTGCGTGACCTGCCGTTCCTCTTCTTGACTGCGCTGCTCATCCTGTATGTCCCCATGTTCCAACAATTGGCAGACCTACAGTGGCTTTCGCCGCGTTTGATGAGCTTGCCGAATGGCCTGTTTCGGGCGCGGATCGCCGACACGCTGTTTCGGCTGTACTGGCGAGGACGTATCCGTACCACTGCCGCCTACGGCTTGATATGGCTTGCCGGGTTGTGGCTCTTCGGGACACTGACAGCAGCCCAAGCACTGGCGCTGATGGCAATAACCGTCAGCGCAGCCATACTCTCCGCTGCATGGACCATCGCCCTCCAGCCGCTGCTCGGCAGCCAGGCAATGCTGGGCATCTTGTCCCCGCTGCTCACGGCGCTCACCGTATCCGGCAGCTTGCTCGCGGCCCAGGCGGCTGGCTGGCACGAGCAACTCAACGGCGTTGCCGCCGCGCTCTGGGCGTTAGCCGAATTCGCCCTCGCGTACAGCATGGCCTGGGGCCTGGTCAGATTGTCGCGCGGTCGCTGGGCTCGCTACGACCTCCAGCATCTCGTCAACTACTTCGCCAAGTTGCGCCCGGCGCGGCAACACTGGAACTCTATTCTCAACAAGGAGCATTCATGAATCAGGCATATCCCGACAGCGTGCTCGCCACCACCCACCTGAGCCTGCGTTACGATGAGCGCAGCGTGCTCGACGACATTTCGCTGGCGATTCCGCGCGGCGCGGTGGTCGGTCTGGTCGGGCGCAATGGCGCCGGCAAGTCGACGCTGCTGCGCTGCCTGATGGGAATTTCGGTGCCCTTCCAAGGAAGTGCGCAAGTACTCGATTGTCCCTCGCTGGCATTGAGCGACGCGGTGCGCGAGCGCCTGGGCTACGTCGGGCAGACGCCCGACCTGCTTGACTGGCTGAGCGTGTGGGATCACGTGCGCTATATCGGCGGCTTCTATCCGCGTTGGAACGAGACCCATGCGCGCGACTTGCTGATTCGGTTCGGCCTGCCCGAAGGCATGCGCGTCAGCAGCCTGTCGGTGGGCGACCAGCAGAAGCTCGCCATCGTGTTGGCGCTGGCCCACGACCCCGACGTGCTGATCATGGACGAACCGGTGGCCAGCCTCGACCCGCTGATGCGCCGAGACTTCATGCGTTCGCTGTTCGAGGGACGTGGCGAGCGGCAGGAACGCAGCGTGCTGCTGTCGAGCCACCTGCTGAGCGACCTGGAGCGCGTGGTGAGCCATGTGATCTTCCTGCGCGACGGGCGAGTGCAGTGGTTCGGCGAACGCGACGCGGCGGCCGAGTGCCTGCGCGTCGTGCAGGCAACGCAACCTCTGCCTGCACAAGGCGGGCTGCTGGTGCAACATCAGGTCGATGGGGCCTGGCGCGCGGTGGTCGATACGCGCCAAGTAACGACTGAGGCACTCGCACCGGACTCGGTCGCGATGAACCTCGACGATTTGTTCGTGGAACTGAATTCATGAACATCGCCGCGAACACAGCATCGAGCGACGGCAAACGGCGCATGCGTCAGCGCTGGGAACTCATCCGCGTGCTGTATTTCCAAGCGCGTATTGGCTGGATGGCAGTGGGACTCTTGCTCGCGCTCTTTGCGTTGATGATGGTGGAAGCGACGAGATTCGCTTCCGACCCGGCCAGGTCGGCCGGGTTGACGTTTATGTTGATATATTTTGGCGCTATCGTGTCTGTCATGTCCGGCGCGCTGCTCGGCGTCGGAGCAAGCCACCCGGCCCTGCTGTCGTTGTGGAGGCGGTTACCCCGAGCGCTGCCGCTCGCACGAAGCAGCGTGCTGCTGGCGGGCTGCGGGCTGTGGGGCGTGGCAGCATTGGGTGGCGCTATCCTGGCGCTGTTGGCGGGATCGCTTGCTCCCTTGAGCGGCGCGCTGGGCAGTGCCTCGGCAGGACTGGGCATCGGGTTTTTGTTGGTACAGAACTCCCGTCATAGAATCGCGTGGTCATTGAGATGGCTGATCATCGCAGCCATAACCGGCTTTGCCATCTTGTCGGGGTCAGGTGTGGCAAAACCAAACTGGGTGCACCTCTGGGCCGCCCTCCAGTATCTGCTGATACCGGTGTGGCCAGCCGTGTGGTTTGCCTACCAGCGGGACCTGGATGCCCCGGTAGCGACTCCCAAACGTGGCTTCAAACTCCTACAGTTCGTTGAACGCATGATCCCCGACCGGTCGCTACCACGGGATCGCGCCGATCTCCGCCTGCTGATGAGCGCACCACACCGGATTAACATGGCGTTGGGACAGGCACCCATTGTGGGACTAAGTCTCTTATACGGCTGGATCTCCCGTGATATTCCGTTCCTGTTTTTGACCGCAGTGCTTGTGATGTCAACTCCATCAACCCATCAATCGTCAGTTGGCGCTCGGTGGCTTTCGCCGCGCTCGCTGAGCTTGCCGGGCGGATTGGATCGCGCGCGGATGGCCAAACTCCTATTCCGGTTGGATTGGCGGGGACGTATTCCCACCGGTGCCATGTATTGCTTGATATGGCTTGCTGGTCTATTGCTATTCCGCCAGTTGACAGCGGCGCAAGTATTGATATTACTGGCAACGGCCGCGAGCGCCGCTGTTCTTTCCGCAGCGTGGACCATTGCGATCCTGCCGCTGGCGCGTAGCTCGATAACGCTGTACTCAATCTTTAGCTTTCTGCCGATGATTCTCGCCGTATCGAGCATCGCACTCATAGCCTGGGCGGCTGGCTGGCACGAGCAACTTAACGGCCTTGCCGCCACGCTCTGGGCGGTAGCCGAATTCACTCTTGCGTACATCCTCGCCCTGGGGCTGGTCCGGATATCGCGCGGTGGCTGGGCGCGTTACGACCTACAGCATCTGACCAAATTCTCCGCCGAGATACGCCGCTTACCCCAAAACATGTTTTCGTATCTACAACAGGAGCGCTCATGAATCACGTCGAAACCGTACTCGCCGCGCACATTTCGGGGGCCGTCGTCGAACTCAAGATCAATATCTAATTCTTGACAAGCATTTCCCGCTTGATGCAGCCCGCGTGGGATGACGAAGATCGTGTCGCCTCGCTAATCGGGGAGAGTCGTACCGCGAGACGAGTCCGCGCTGAACCAGCCTCCCAGCCTTCCATAACAAACTGCGCCAGCCTTATCCCGCTAGAATCCACACATCACCGCATCCACGCAAGGAGTGTCGCCATGAAACTACTGGATCGCATTACCACTGATCCGGCCGTCATGGGCGGAAAACCCTGCATACGCGGGCAACGCGTCACCGTGGGCACGCTCACCGGGTTGGTCGCCAGCGGCAAGACCGTGGAACAGATTCTCACCTTATACCCCTATGTGGAAGCGGACGACATCACTCAAGCGCTGCGCTATGCCGCATGGCGCGCGGAAGAAATCGAGCTGCCGCTGGCCCCTGCGTGATGTTGCGTTTGCTCATCGACATGAACCTCTCGCCCTCATGGGTGGAAGTTCTGCGCAAGGCGAGTTTCGACGCGAGAATGTTATCGGCGATGCCGCAGCCAGCCAATCAGCGCCGGCAGCAGTGATATTGCGACGATGACGACGATCATCAGCGAGAGATTGTTCTTGATGAAGGGCAGGTTGCCGAACCAGTAGCCGGCCAGGGTCAGTGAACCTATCCACAGCGCGCCGCCGAAGAAATCGTAGGCAAAGAAACGTGGATAGGTCATGCGCGCCACGCCGGCCACGAAAGGCGCGAAGGTGCGCGCCAGCGGCAGGAAACGGGCGATGATGACGGTCTTGCCGCCGTGCCTTTCATAGAAGGCATGGGTCTTGTCCAGCGCCGTCTTGTTGAAGAAACGCGACTGCTCCCAGCGGAAAGCGCGCGGCCCGATGGCGTGGCCGACCCAGTAGTTGGTGTTGTCGCCGATCACGGCGGCTGCAAACAGCACCGCACATAGCGTGACAATATCCATACCGCCGGTCGCCGCGACCGCGCCGGCCACGAACAGCAGCGAATCGCCCGGCAGGAACGGGGTCACCACCAGCCCGGTCTCGCAAAATATGATGGCGAACAGGATGGCATAGACCCAGGTCCCATACTACTGCACCAGCAGCGCCAGATGCTGGTCGAGATGCAGGATGAGGTCGAGAAACTGGGCCAGTAATTCCATGGTCGATGTCGCGTGGCAAAGGCCGGCATTCTACCGGATGCAAGGAGCGGGACGGCTATAATCACGCCATGTCCGAACGAATGGTTGCGCCGCGCATCCGCCCCCTGCCCGACCTCCTGATCAGCCAGATCGCCGCCGGCGAGGTAGTGGAACGGCCGGCATCGGTGCTCAAGGAACTGGTCGAGAACAGCCTCGACGCCGGGGCTCGGCAGATCGACGTACAACTCAGTGATGGCGGCGTGAAAATGATCCGCATCGTCGACGACGGCGGGGGCATCGCCCGCGACGATCTGCCGCTGGCGTTGGCGCGCCATGCCACCAGCAAGATCGCCAGCCTGGAAGACCTGGAACATGTGGGCAGCTACGGTTTTCGCGGTGAGGCGTTGGCGTCGATCGCGGCGGTGGCGCGAGTCACCCTGACCAGCCGGCTCGCGGGTCCTGCCGGGAGCGGACACGCCTGGCGCATCGCCAACGACCTGGCGCTAACGCCGGCCGCCCTGGAGGCCGGCACGACGATCGAGGTCGCCGATCTGTATTACAACACCCCGGCGCGGCGCAAGTTCCTCAAGTCAGACGCCACCGAATACGCCCATTGCGACGAGGTGCTGCGGCGCATGGCGCTGGCGCGGCCGGATGTCGCCTTCAGCCTGGCCCACAACGGCAGCCTCAAACATCGCCTGACCGCCGCCGATCTGCCGCGCCGGGCCCGTCAATTGCTCGGCGAGGAATTTTTCGCCCAGGCGCGCACGCTTCAGACTGAGGCCGGCGACCTGCGCCTGACCGGCTACGCCGCCCTGCCCGCCTATTCTCGGGCCGGCCGCGACGAGCAATATTTCTTCGTCAATGGCCGCTTCGTGCGCGACAAGCTGCTGGCCCACGCCGCCCGCCAGGCCTATGCCGACATCCTGCACGGCAGCCGCCATCCGGCCTATGTGCTGTTCCTCGAACTCGATCCCTATGGCGTCGATGTGAATGTGCACCCAGCCAAGACCGAGGTGCGCTTCCGCGAATCGCGCGGCGTGCACCAGTTCGTGTTTCATGCCCTGCAACGAATCCTGGCGGCGCCGCCAGGACAGGCGTCGATACAGGTCGAGGAGCCCCGGAGCCCGGCATACGCAAGCACTGCATGGACAACGCCGCGCCAGACTTCTTTCGGCATTCCCCAAGGGAACTTCCTCCGGGGCGTACCCCAGCGGGGCGTCGCGGAACCGGCGACGGCGGCTTACCTGAACATGGCCCGCAGCGCCTTCGACGGCGCGCATCCCACGCTCGCCGAAGCATCCGGCAATGGCACATCCTTGGCGGGAGCCCAGGAGGAAATGCCCCTGGGGTACGCCGTCGCGCAATTGCACGGCATCTTCATCCTTGCGCAGAATGCCGCCGGCATGGTCGTGGTGGACATGCATGCCGCCCACGAACGCATCCTCTATGAAAAGCTCAAGCAGGCGCTGGACGAAAGGCCCGCGACCCAGCAATTGCTGATTCCGGCGGTGTTCGCCGCCAGCGCGGTGGAAATGGCCACTGCCGAGGAGCATGCGGCCGTCCTCGAGCAACTCGGCTTCGAAGTATCTGCGGCGGGTCCGCAGCAACTGACGGTGCGCTCGGTTCCGGCGTTGCTGGGACAGGCTGCCGTCGTCGATCTGGTACGCGCCCTGCTGGCCGACCTCAAGGATTTCCCGGCCAGCCAGGTGATCGAGGCCCGCCGCAACGAACTCCTCGCCACCATGGCCTGCCACGGCGCGGTGCGCGCCCACCGCAGCCTGAGCCTGCCGGAAATGAATGCCCTGTTGCGCGCCATGGAAACCACCGAACGGGCCGACCAGTGCAACCATGGACGGCCGACTTGGGCGCAACTTTCACTGGCGGATATGGATCGATTGTTTCTGCGTGGCCGATAGCAAAGTCTTGCCGCCGGCAATTTTTCTCCTCGGGCCAACCGCGAGCGGCAAGAGCGCACTGGCGTTCGAACTGGCCGATCGATTCCCTGTCGACATCGTCAGCGTCGATTCGGCGCAAGTGTTCCGCGACATGAACATCGGCACCGCCAAGCCGGACGAGGAAACGCTGGCGCGCTTCCCCCACCGCCTGATCGATCTGATCACGCCCGAGGAGCGTTATTCGGCGGCGCGCTTTCGTGCCGATGCGCTGCGCGAAATGGTCGAGATCACGGCACGCGGGCGGGTGCCGCTGCTGGTCGGCGGCACCATGCTCTACTTCAAGGCGCTGCGCGAGGGTCTGGCCGATCTGCCGCAGGCCGATGCCGCAATGCGCGCCGAGATTGACGCGGCCGCGGCCGCACATGGCTGGCTGGCGCTGCACGCCGAACTGGCGCGGCTCGATCCGGCCACGGCGGCGCGCCTCAAGCCCAGCGACGCGCAGCGCATCCAGCGCGCGCTGGAAGTGGTGCGCCTCAGCGGCAAGCCGCTCGACACCTTGTTCGCGGCCCAGCGCACCGCACCCCTGCCCTACCGCGTGCTGGCGCTGGCGCTGCTGCCCCAGGATCGCGCGTTGCTGCACCAGCGCATCGCCGCGCGTTATGCCGACATGCTCGGCGCCGACCTGGTCGAGGAAGTCGTCGGACTGCGCCGGAAATACCAGCTCGATGCCGACTTGCCCTCGATGCGCTGCGTCGGTTATCGCCAGGTATGGGAGATGCTGGAGGGACGGCTGCCGCCCGCCGAACTGCTCGATCGCGGCGTGTTCGCCACGCGCCAGTTCGCCAAGCGCCAGTTGACCTGGTTGCGCGGCATGAGCGGCATCGAGTTCGTCGACCCGTTTGAAAGCGGCCTCGACCAACGGGGTTTGCAACGGGTGAGGGAATTTCTCGAAGCTCCGTGAAGCGTGGTTGAAGGCCGAATACAGCTTCAGGATCTTCCCGGCCCCAAACAAGAAGCCGCCCGAGGGCGTCTAAACCAGCAGCGCGCCGGCGACCCCCACGGCCAGCAGCAGCCCGCAGATGGGCAGGGTGATCCGGCGCAGTTCGGGCGAGCCGAGGCCGATGGCCATGCCGCTCTTGACGAGCGTGTTG
>JBAYJH010000101.1:0-14655 GCA_041665185.1 Sterolibacterium sp. | reverse complement strand
GCTGCCTACCCGCCGATCTTCAACGCCTGCCGCCAGCCCGGATAGAGCTTGTCGGCGTCGGCCTGAAAGGACTCGAAGGCGCCCTTGAGTTCCGGATGCTCCTTGGCGTAGTCGATGAGGTTCACCCCGGCCAGCCAGGCGTCGCGCGCCTGCTTCAGCGACTTGGCCCCGGCCACCCCGCCGTCCTGGTGGCCGAAGGCCCCGCCGCCCGAGGTCTGGATCACGTTGCAATGCCCCAGGTTGTCGAAGAAGCCAGGTAGCCGCAGGGCGTTCATGCCGCCGGAGATGATCGGCGTGGTGGCTTTCATGCCCTGCCATTCCTGATGGAAGTAGGGGCCGTCGGCGCTGTCCCGCTCGATCATGTAGGCGATGTTGCGGTCGTCCTTCTCGCTTTCCATCTTGCCGTACCCCATGGTGCCGACATGGATGCCCGAGGCGCCCTGGAGCCGGCTCATCTTGCAGTGCACGAAGGCGGTGTAACCGCGCTTCGACTGGGGGCTGGTGACGGCGCCGTGGCCGGCCCGGTGGTAGTGCAGGAACTGGCTGGGAAAGCGCCGCCGGCAGGTGGTGACGGCCGTCGTCCCGGCGACGTAGCCGTCCACCAGGAAGGCGACGTGGGAGGCGTTCTCGCCGAAGGTTTCGAGGATGTATTCGCCACGGGCGATCATCTCGAAGGGGTCGTCGGCGGTGATGTTGGCGGAGAACAGTTTGGCTTCGCCGGTCTGATCCTGGGCCCGGGCCATGGCGTCGGCGACCAGGCGGATGGTCTCGCGCAGTGGGGCAAAGACTTGATTGCCCTGAGGTTCGTCGTTCTTGATGAAGTCGCCGCCGAGCCAGAACTGGTGGCAGGCGTCGGCGAAGGGTTGCGGGCGCAGGCCGAGTTTGGGTTTGATGATGGTGCCGACGACCATGCCGCCGTCGGTGAGCGGCCGGCCCAGGGTGCGCCACAGGTCGGTGATGTTCATGGCCGGGCCGTCGAACAGGGCGAGCAATTGGGGCGGGATGTAGATGTCGTGCATCTTGGCGTATTCGACGTCGCCCATGCCCTGGTTGTTGCCGATGGTCAGGGTCCACACCGAGGCGAGCATGGCCCGCCCGTCGGTGATGTTGCGGTCGAACAGTTCGATGGGGTAGGCGATCTTGACGAGTTCGCGGGCTTCGTCGATTTGATACACCAGGGCGTCCACGCCGCGGGTGAAGTCGTCGGTGGTGCCGACGTCGACGTTGGTGCCGGTCGATGACTCGGCGGCAAAGTGGGCCGCCGTGGACAGGAAGTCGCCGTAGCCGGGCTTGGGTTTCATGATGTAGGCGGCCAATACATGGCGGCCGCCGGCGATCAGCTCCGGTTCCCTCAGGCTGAGGTCGGCATAGCGGTTCGATTGGTCCATGGGGGGAGTCCTTCGGGCAATGGTTACGGGTTGATTCTCTCTCTTTCAGTCATCTTAGGGCCCCCGTTCCATCATGTATATTCATTGTTTTTTATGCTGTGTATAAGGCGCAGCGGCTTCGTCGCACCAAGAAAAACAGCGCGCCCGCAAGCGGGAGCGCTGTCACTGGAGAGAACGACCGTCGTTAGCGATTATTGCGAAAGGATCCAGTCTGCCAGGTTCTTCAGTTCCTTGGGGTCCTTGGATTCGACGCTGGCGTGCTTTTCTTCCTTGCCATCGATCTTGATCATAGGACCTGTGGTGACGGATTTGAGCACCTTATCCTCGCCATCAGCCTTGCCCTTGTATTTGGCGGCGATCTTCTTCAGGGAGGGCCCCTTCTTGTCCTTGTCCACAGCGTGACACTTGAAGCAGTCGCTGGATTTGGCCAGCGCCTTGGCGGCGGCTTCATCGACGGCCGCATAGGCGGAGGGGAGGAGCAACGCGCCAGAAAACGCCAAAATCATACCGCTGATAACTTGCTTGTTCATTTTTCTTTCCCTTTACAGTAAAAAAATCTTGAGTGAGTGAGGAGTCGAATTTCAAACCCGTGACCAGCGGTTTGGAACTCCTTTCCAGTCCCAACGACGGGCAGCGCAAGCATGTATGCCAATTCAATCATAGGCGCTACGCGGCACAGGGCAATGTCCACTCCCTGATGGTCGACAGTGAGCAACGTCCATGCCAAATGCTTGGCACCTGCGTAAACCTGTTTTGATTCAATCGATTGGCCGAATAGAGTGAGATCCGGATCAACTCCTGGGCGGGCCAGTGGTCACCGCCATGTACAAGAAAAATATACACCTCGGACCGGTCGCTCCAGGAATTGTTGATTGTTTTCAAATACCTGAACGACACATATGGAGCACAAATATTTTGTGCAGCCATACGGCCCGGCATCGCTCCAGGCCAGCGCCGCCTGAGCCGGCACGTCGGACTGCCGGATGAAGATGTTAAAATGCCGAACTCGTCAAAATTTCGATGTCTTCCAAGACAGGCACCCTGGTCCGCCCCATGCCCTTTGACCCAAAATCCCATGTCAGCGCGTTGTTGACCGCCGCGCTGTCCAGCGTGGCCCCGGAGCACGCGTCGACAGCCATCCTGCTGGAGCGTCCAAAGCAGGCCAGCCATGGCGATTTCGCCAGCAACCTGGCGTTGCAATTAGCCAAGGCGCTCAAGGCCAATCCGCGGGAGATCGCCCAGCGCCTGGTGCGCGAACTGGAAGTATCGCCCTGGGTGGACAAGGCCGAAGTCGCCGGCGCCGGCTTCATCAATTTTTACCTCGCCGCCGCGGCCAAGAACCGGATCGTGGCGGAAATCCTGGCCGGGGGCGACCAATATGGCAAGGCCAGTGGCAAGGGCAGCCTGGGAAACGGCAAGAAACTTCAGGTCGAATTCGTCTCGGCCAACCCGACCGGCCCGCTGCACGTCGGCCACGGCCGCGGTGCGGCTTATGGGGCGAGCCTGGCGACCCTGCTGGCCTGGGCCGGCTATGCGGTGAGCCGCGAGTATTACGTCAATGACGCCGGCCGGCAGATGGATATTCTCGGGCTATCCACCTGGTTGCGCTACCTGGCGCTGTTCGACGAAATCGTTCCCTTCCCGGCCAACGCCTATCAGGGCGATTATGTGATCGACATGGCGCGGCAGATTCGCGACGCCCACGCCGACCGTTATCTGCATCCGGCCGCCGCGGTGCTGGCCTGCGTGCCGCCGCCCGAAGCGGACCCCGAGGCGCATCTGGACGGCCTGATCAAGGCCGCCAAGGACCTGCTGGGCGAAGATTGGGCCTATATCCATCAGCATGCCCTGACCGAGCAGCTGGCGGATTGCCGCGCCGACCTGGAAGAGTTCGGCGTGCATTACGACATGTGGTTTTCCGAACGTTCGCTGTTCGACACCGGCATGGTGGCGAAGGCGGTGGAGCGGCTGGAGCATAACGGCCATATCTATCTCCAGGATGGCGCCAAATGGTTCCGCTCGACCAGCTTCGGCGACGAAAAGGACCGCGTGGTCCAGCGCGATAACGGCCTCTATACCTACTTTGCCTCGGATATCGCCTATCACCTCAACAAGCTGGAGCGCGGTTTCGACCAGTTGGTCGACATCTGGGGCGCCGACCACCATGGCTATATCCAGCGCGTGCGCGGCGCCTTGCGGGCGCTGGGTTGCGACGACAACCAACTGAATGTGGTGCTGGTGCAGTTTGTTTCCCTGTGGCATGGCAGCGAAAAGGTTTCGATGTCGACGCGCGGCGGACAGTACGTGACCCTGCGCGAATTGCGCGCGGAAGTCGGCAACGACGCCTGCCGGTTCTTCTATATGCTCAGGAAGTCCGACCAGGCACTCGACTTCGATCTCGATCTGGCGAAATCCCAGAGCAACGACAACCCGGTGTATTACGTCCAGTACGCCCACGCCCGTGTCTGCTCGGTGCTCGCCTCGGCACCGGGGATGGCCTTCCTGGCGCAGTGTGCCGGGAGCACCAGGGTGCTGGAAGATATCGATCTCGCGCCGCTCTCCGGCGAGCGCGAAATGGCGCTGTGCGCGCGGCTGGCGGCGTTCCCCGAGGTCATCGAGGCCGCGGCGCGCGACTATGCCCCGCATGCCGTGGCCTTTTATCTCCGGGAATTGGCCGCCGAATTTCACAGCTACTACAATGCCGAACGCATCCTGGTCGACGACCTGGCTCAGCGCACGGCGCGTCTGGCGTTGGTGGCGGCATTGCGCCAGGTGCTTCGCAACGGTTTCACCATCCTGGGCGTCTCGGCGCCGGAGAGCATGTAAGATGAGCAAGGGTTATCCACGCAGGACCAACGCTACCTCCAACGCCTACGCCCGGTTCGTTCCGCCGCAAAAGAGCCACGGCGGCACCATGATCGGCCTGTTCATCGGGCTGGTGATCGGCGTGTTGATTGCCTTCGGCGTGGTCTGGTACCTCAACAAGATGCCTCTGCCCTTCCAGGACAAATCGTCGCGGCCCGAAAAGACAGAGACGAAACCCGCGGCGCCGGGGGCCCAGCAAACGCCGCAAGCGCTGCCCGGCAAGCCGGGGGACAAGGTCGATGAAAAGCCGCGCTTCGAGTTCTACAAGATCCTGCCCAGCGGACAGGAACCGGCGCCGTCCAACGGCGATACCCTCGGGGGCACAAGTCCAAAACAGCCGCCGCCACCGGCTGCTCAGCAACCGGCCGTCGCACCAGCCCCACAGTCGACTGAAGCCTATTATCTTCAGGCCGGCGCTTTCCAGAAATCCGCCGACGCCGACAACCTGAAAGCCAAGCTGGCCTTGATGGGCCTCGAGACCAGCCTACAGGACGTCAATGTGCCGGACAAGGGCGTCATGCACCGCGTGCGCGTCGGCCCGTTCGCCAAACTGGAAGACATGAACCGAGTGCGCAATCAGTTGTCTCAGGATGGGATCCAGGCGACCGTAATCAAGATCAAGGATGCACCCCAGTAAGACTTGTCCGACTCATGGAGAATAACCTCATGCTGAAAAAACTGTTCGTACTCACCGGCCTGCTGCTGGCCTTCGCCGCCGGCGGCGCCAGCGCACAATTGAAGCAGGGCAAGGATTTCGATCTGATCAGTCCGGCGCAACCGACCGATAAAGGCAAGATCGAAGTGATCGAGTTCTTCTCCTACATGTGTCCGCACTGCGACCATATCGATCCCTTCGTCAACAAGTGGTCCAAGACCCTGTCGAAAGATGTCTCGTTCCAACGCTTCCCCGTGGTCTTCAGGCCGCAATGGGAGGCGCCCGCCAAGCTCTATTACACCCTGGACGCCCTGGGGGAACTGGAGAAGTTGCATCCCGCGGCGTTCGCGGCGATCCATCGTGAGCACACCGACCTGGCGAACGAGGCCGGGGTGACCAACTGGGCGGTCAAGAAGGGCATCGACCGCAAGAAATTCACCGATACCTACAACTCCTTCGCGGTGCAAAGCAAGGCCCAAGGCAGCAAGCAAAAGCAAGGCGGCTATGGCATTCCCGGCGTCCCCGCGTTTGTCGTCGCGGGCAAGTACCGGACTCCCGACAATTTTGCCGGTGATTTCGACGCACTGCTGAAGCTGGTCGATGGCTTGGTCGCCAAGGCGCGCGCCGAGCAGGGAAAGAAATAAGGCGTTGTCGCCAACGGGCGACTCTGCATCATGCAGGCGCCTCCCCATATCTTCATCACCGGCGCATCCAGCGGCCTGGGCGCCGCGCTAGCCCGCCACTATGCCGGGCGCGACGCCGTGCTCGGCCTGGCGGCACGGCGCGGCGATGCCCTCAATGCCCTGGCCGGCGAGTTGCCGGTAAGCTGTTTCACTTATCCGCTGGATGTCACGGATGCTTCGGCGCTGGCTGCGGCGGGAACGGACTTCATGGCCCGTGCCGGCGTCCCGGACATCGTCATCGCCAACGCCGGGATCAGCCTGGGAACGCTGACTGAAGAAGCCGCCGACCTGGAGGCATTCGCCCGCGTCATGCAGGCCAACGTGCTGGGCATGGTGCACACTTTTCATCCCTTCGTCGCGGCGATGAGGCGGGCCGGTCAGGGCCGGCTGGTCGGCATCGGCTCGGTGGCGGGGATCCGCGGCATGCCAGGCGCCGGCGCCTATTGCGCCTCGAAAGCGGCGGCCAACACCTACCTGGAAAGCCTGCGCGTCGAACTGCGCGGCAGCGGCGTCGGCGTCACCAGCATCCTGCCCGGATACATCGCGACGCCGATGACGGCGGTGAACCGTTACCCGATGCCTTTCATGCTGAGCGCGAGCGAGGCCGCACGCCGCATCGTTCGCCAGATCGACCGCGGTACCAGCCATGCGGTGGTGCCCTGGCAGATGGCGGTCGTCGCCAAGCTGCTTCGTCTGTTGCCGGATCCGTTGTTCGACAGGATATTCGCGCGGGCCGGACGCAAGCAGCGTCAGCTCCCGCTGTGAGTTTCAGCCATGACTCGTCCCGGTTCAAGTGCGGCCGCTGCTACTCCCTGTCCAACAGTTGCTCAGCCAGTTGTCCGGGCAGCCCGGCAACGAGTATCTTGCGCGCCGCGCTCTGGTGGTCGTAGGACACCCGGAAAAACGTCAGCATGCGGCTCTCGTCTTCGAACAGCGCATAGCCGGCGGCGCAATTGCCGTCGCGCGGCTGTCCGACGGAACCGACGATGGCCAGCCAGCGTCGGTTCCGCGCCAGCGGGATCGGCACTCCGGGTGTCGGGGTAAATACCTGGGCGCCAGTCAACACCCGTGCCAGTCCCGGCGTTGGCAACCAATAGAGCGTCTGCTGGTGCACATGTCCGACAAAACAGATGGCCGCATCGGTGGCGTCCATGCAGCGTTTCGCCTGGTTCCCGCTGTAGATGTAAGGCCAGCTTTCCGGCTTGCGGGCGCCGGCATGGACGAACAGGAGGTCGCCATGCCGCGCGGTCATCGGCAGTGCCGAGAGAAAGGCGCAGTCCCTGGCGCCGAGTTGCCGGCGTGTCCAGTCGATGGCTTCGCGGGCGAGGGGGTTCATATTCCCGGCCAGGCCGCCCAGCGCCGCCTCGTCGTGGTTGCCGCGCACCAGCAGCGCGCCTCGCTCGGCATACTGCGCCACCAGGGCCAGGCACGCCACCGGATCGGCGCCGTACCCGACCAGGTCGCCGAGGAACACGAACATGCCGGCTCCCTGGCCTTCCGCGTGCGCGAGGCAGGCCTGCAGCGCTTCGAGATTGCTGTGAATATCGGCGAACAGCGCGATTTTCATCGGCTACCGAACCCGGTTCCGACCTTCCTGTTTCGCGCGATACAGTGCCGCGTCGGCTTGTGAAACCAGGGATGCGGCGGATGGCGCATCCGCGGGAATACATGAGGCCACCCCCAGGCTGATGGTCACGACGGGTCCGACGGGCGAGGCGGGATGAGGAATCGCCAGCGCCTCGCAGGCAGCACGCAGTCCCTCGGCAAACGAAGTCGCCGCCGCGTGGTCCGCCGCCGAGAGCAGCACGACAAACTCTTCTCCCCCGTAGCGTGCCGCGAGGTCGCCCGCGCGGCCGACCGACTTTGCAAACACAGCGGCTACGGCGGCCAGACAACGGTCCCCTTCGGGATGCCCCAACGCGTCGTTGTACAACTTGAAACCATCGATGTCGGCGATCACCACCGCAAGGTGCGTTCGCGTGCGGCTGACGCGGCGCCATTCCTCCTCCAGGGCTTCGTCGAAACGACGGCGATTGGCCAGCCCGGTCAGTGCGTCGATGAATGACAGACGGGAGAGGTGCTCGTTCGCCAGCCGCAATTCCTCGGTCCGTTGCGTCACCAGCCGCTCCATCTCGTCATGCCTGACGCGAAGACTGCGGGTTCGCAAGCGAAAGAACGCCACCATCGCAGCCAGGCTTCCCACGCCCGCCAAGACGATAAACCATGGGGTCTGGTGGAAGTACGGTTGTACAACGATGGCCAGGGAATTTTCCGTCTCGCTCCAGCGCTTCCCGTCGATGGATGCGGCAACCCGGAACCGATACTCGCCGTGGGGCAAGGCGGGGAAGGAGGCTTCGCGGTTTCGGCCGGCGTCCACCCAGTCATGCGTTATGCCGTCCATCCGGTAGCGGAAGCGGGCGCGGTCGGCGTTGAGCAGCGTCATCGCGGTATAACGGATGGAGAGGGGCACCGATCCCGGGGGAAGAACGACCCCTGACCCAGGCGATGTGCTGACGCCGTTCAAGACCACGTCCTCGAATTGAATCGCTGGCGGCTCACCCGAGCCCGGCAGGTGCAAAGGGTCGACGATGACCAGTCCGTTGGCGGACGGCAGCCAGAGATGTCCCTTGGCATCGATTGCGCCCGCGGGTTGCAGCCCGCCTGCAAAGGTCGTGCCGCGCAGCGCATCGCCCGGGCCATAGCCGGTGGAAGTCACCTTGGCGAGCCGCCCTTCCGCGAAGGCGTCCAGGTCGCCGCGCGACACCCGGTAGAACCCGCGATTGCAGGTCATCCAAAAGTGCCCCGTGCTGTCTTCCAGGATGGTCTGGGCAATGCCATCCCAGAGTCCATCAGCGGGACGGATCGCCGCCACGCGGCCCTCCTTCAGACGGTTGATCCCCCTGCCGTTGGTGCCTATCCACAGGCTCGACGCGGCGTCCTCGTACAGTGCCAAGATCCAGTTCGAGACCAGGCCATCCGCCTCGGTCAGGGTCGCAAACGCGCCGTCGCGGTAGCTTACCAGCCCCTGTCCCGCCGTGCCGAACCAGAGCGTGCCGCTACGGTCTTCGAGGATCGCTAGGACGCCTTCGGGTGGCGCACCCTTGTCGCGCACGGCGCTGAAGCCTTGCCCGGTAAACCGCGCCAGTCCATCCCTGGTGCCGGCCCACAGCGTGCCCTGGCTATCCTGGAACAGCGAGCGGACCTCCGCGTTGGGGAGCCCCTCGCGGACGCCGTAAATCTGCATTCGTCCCTTGCTCAGCCGGGCGATGCCCGCCGTGTAAGTGCCAATCCACAGCGACCCGTCACGATCTTCGAGGAGGCTGGAGATTTCGTCGGTCGGCAGACCGTCTTTCTTCCGCAACACCGTTATGCGGTCGCCCTCGATACGGTTGAGGCCGCCACCCGCGGTCGCAACCCAGGTCACGCCGTTTCGGGCATGCAGTACCGAACGAACGTTGTCATTGGAGAGGCCCTCCGGCGCGCCAAACACCACGAAGGCGCGGTTGCGCAGGCGGCTCAGTCCGCCGAACCAGGTGCCGATCCAGACGCTGTCTTCACGATCGACATGGACCGACCAGATCTGAGCCCCTGCCAGCCCACCGGCGGTGGAGATGGAGGTGAAACTGGTTCCGCGCATGCGGCTGATACCGGCCCCCCAGGTGCCGATCCACAGAGACCCTTGCTTGTCGCGCGCGAGGCCGGTGAGTTGGTCGGTGGGAAGACCGTCGGCGACGGTGTAGGTCTTGATCTGCCCGTCCTTGACGTGAGTCAGCCCACCGCCCGCGGTCGCCGCCCAGACGCCCCCGTCGGGATCGGCGAGCACCGAGCGAACTTCCAGATGAGGAAATCCGTTAGCCGGATTAAGCACCTTGAACCGGCCCGCCGCAAACGAAACCAGACCCCCGCCCGTGGTGGCGATCCATAGCCTGCCCTCGCGGTCGAAAGCCAGCGAGCGCAACAGGTTGGTGGGCAGCCCATCCTCCCGCCGGTAGATCTTGGTGACACCCTTTTCCCAGCGCACCAATCCGTTCTCGGTGGCGGCCCAGACCACGCCGTCGGGCGCTTGAGCGAAGGCCCAAACCCGCCGGCCGGCGGTGACTTGGTTGGGAATGGCAACTTCGAATTTCCCGTTGCGGTAAATTGCCGCGCCTTTGCTGTGGCCGATCCAGAGGTCTTGCTGGGCATCCTCCATGAAGCCGAAGATGGGCTGGGAAGCCAGTTCCGGGATCTGGGGCGAGTCAAAGGTGGTGAAGCGCCCGCCATCGAAACGCGCAAGTCCGCCCGCCGTGCCGACCCAAAGGTAGCCGTCGCGGGTCTGTAGCAGCGATTGCACGGTGTTCAGCGGCAGGCCTTGTTCCGTCTGCCAGCCGTCGATCTTGTATTGGCTGAGTGCCCGTGTCGGATCGGCGAGTCCCAGGCCCGGTGCCCGGGCGGGTGCGGCGGCGAGAGCCGTCGCCACGGAGAAAACGCAACACTGCAAAAACAGGAACCTCAGCAACGTCATGACGATCCATCTCATAGGCCGCACAGGGTTACGCCACCGAGCGCCAACAAGGGCCGCGGATTGGCCGTGTGTCGTCGGGAACTCAAGTATCACATACCTTGTTCGTTTCCGGCTGGATCAAACAGAGATCGATAAGGGAGTCGTCAGCAATCTCCTCTAAAACCGAGCGCCGCCGCCATCGACAAGAACGCAGTCCGTTGTCATTGCATCCAGATGCCGGATTGAACCGGGCTCAGTACTGTAGGCAACTCTCCATGAAACTTTGCGGCGACAGTATCCCGATGCCCAACTGCTGCTTGAACGTGCGGTGCCGCGCGAGTTTCAACAAGGCCTTGTCGCTGGTAAGGATGAACTGCGCCGCACCGCGGCACGCCAGTTCGAGGAATTTCTGGTCGTCGTGGTCCGAGCAATGCGGCAGCGGCACGCAGGCGGTTAGCTTGATCGGATGCGCGAGGGCAGAATATTCACCCAGGATTTTGCGCTGCGCATGAGCATCCAGCTTGAACTCAGGATACCCGAGCACGCGCTCGAACTCGGCCAGGCAGGCCGCATCCGTCAATGCGGCCCACGCCCCGCCTTCCATGGCGGCGCGTATCGGTAGGTAGCGGCTGTCGACGAACACCCACAGCGACAGCAGCACGTTGGTGTCGAGCACCATGCGCCGCTCCGATGCGGGCGCGGCAGCCGTGTGCGTCAAGCTTTCTTCTTTTTCTGCGTATCGAGGCGGAACTTGACGAAGGATCCCGGCGCATCTTCCAGCACCTTCAGCTTGCCCTTGGCCGGGTCGCGCGCCGGGACCTTGGTGTCATCGATGGCGGTGATCCATTTCTGCCAGTCGGTCCACCACGAACCTTCATGCTGCTTGGTCCCGGCAAACCACTCGTCGGAGGTAGCCGGCAGGGTCTTGGCGTCGTTGGTCCAGTAGCCGTATTTGTTGGCCGAAGGCGGATTGACGATGCCGGCAATGTGGCCGGAGCCGCCGAGCACATAACGCACCGGGCCGCCCAGGCGGGTGGCGCCCAGGTAGGTGCTGCGCCACGGGGCAATGTGGTCTTCGATGGTGGAGATGAAATAGGCCGGCGCCTTGACCTTGTTGATGTCGATCGGCACGCCGTTCAGTTCGATGCCGCCCGGTTCCTTGAGCAGGTTCTGCATGTACATGTTGCGCAGGTAGAAGCTGTGCATCTTGTAGGGCATGCGGGTGGAATCGGAATTCCAGTAGAGCAGGTCGAAGGGGAAAGGCTGCTTGCCCATCAAATAGTTATTCACCACGAAGGACCAGATCAGGTCGTTGGAGCGCAGCATGTTGAAGGTGCCGCCCATTTCCGAGCCTTCCAGGAAACCACGTTCCTCCATTTTCTTTTCCAGGCTGGCGACCTGCTGCTCGTCGATGAACACGCCCAGTTCGCCGGGTATCGAGAAATCCAGCAGCGCCACGAAGAAGGTGGCGGAGGCGATGCGTTTGTCCTTCTTGGTCGCCAGGTAGCCCATGGTCGAACCGAGCAGCGTCCCGCCCAGGCAGTAGCCGATCATATTGACTTCCTGTTCGCCGGTCTGCTTGCAGACGGCGTCCAGCGCGGCCAGCGAGCCTTCGTTCATGTAGTCGTCGAAGCCCTTCATGGCCAGCTTGGCGTCCGGGTTGACCCAGGAGATGACGAAGACGGTGTGGCCCTGGTCGGTGGCCCACTTGATGAAGGAGTTCGACTCGCGCAGGTCGAGGATGTAGTACTTGTTGATCCACGGCGGGATGATCAGCAGCGGGCGCTTGAACACCTGCTTGGTGGTCGGATTGAATTGCAGCAGTTGGATCAGATCGTTCTGAAATATCACCTTGCCCGGCGTGGTGCCGACGTTGCGGCCGATCTCGAAGGCGGAGGGATCAGTCATCTTGACGCGCAACTGGCCGTCGCCATCCTCGATGTCGCGCAGCAGATTGTTGAAGCCATTGAGCAAGTTCTGGCCGTGGCTCTTGACGGTCTCGCGCAGCACCTCGGGATTGGTCAGGGCGAAGTTGGAGGGCGACAGGGCGTCGATGAACTGGCGGGTAAAGAAATTGACCTTCTTCTGCGAGTTCTCGTCGAGGCCCTCGATGCAACAGACCGTGTCGTGCACATGGCGGGCGGAGATGAGGTAGGACTGCTTCATGAAATCGAACAGGAAATGTTCTTCCCACTGCGCATCCTTGAAGCGGTTGTCGCCCTTGGCCGGGGCGGCGATCGGCGCTCCCTGCATGCCGGAAAAACGCATCATCGAGTGCTGCCACAGGGAGAAGTAGTCCCACACCAGGTTCATCTGCGCCTGCGCCAGTTTGTAGGGGTTGGCGAGCATCTTGGCCATCATGTCCATGAAGGCCTGGGCGATGCCCAGTTCATCCGCAGGCGCGCTGATACCCTTCTTCATCTGCCGCTGCATGTGCTCGGTGAGCAGCTTGGAGGCGCGCTGGGCGACTTCGGCATAGGTTTTGGCAACCTCCTTGGGGTCGGGCAATTGCGCTTTGGGCGTTTCCTGGGCGGACATGATGTTCTCCTAGTGCAGTTTCACGAAACGGGTGATACCGTTCTCGGCGATGCGTTCGATGCGCTGCGCATGCTCAAGATAGTTCAGGTGGGCGATGGTCTCGCCCATGGCGAACATCACCTGATGGGCGTCGGTCAGGGGGCGGGTGAACAATACCGGCATCAGCTCCCGGGCGGTGCTGGGCTGCCCGATGGCGGTCAGCAACTCTTCCAGGCGCGCCTGGTGGTGTTTTTCCAGGGCGTCGATGCGCGCATGCAGGCCGCGAAACGGTTTTCCGTGCGACGGCAGCACCAGGGTATCGCGAGGCAGTTGCTTGAAGCGGGCGATCGAGTCGAGGAACAGGCCCAGCGGATTGCCGTCGGGGTTCGAGGCCACCGCACTGACGTTGGTGGTGATGCGCGGCAGCAGCATGTCGCCGGAAATCAGCACATTCAGCTCGGCACAATGCAGTGCGGCATGTTCGGGGGAGTGCCCGTAGCCGGCGATGACTTTCCACTCCTGGCCGCCGATGGCGATGCTCATGCCATCGAACACGCGCTGATAGGTGGCGGGAATGCCCGACAGATTGCGCTTATAGGCATTGCCGCGGTGCTCCAGCGCGGCCACCCGTTCGTCGTCGAGGCCATGTGAGCGGAACAACGCCAGCATGGCGGGCAGGCCGTAACTGCCGATCTGTTCGCAGACCATCTGGGCGCTGAGGTACTCGCCTTGGGTGATCCACAGCGGCGCGCCGGTCTCGCTTTCCAGCCAGCCGGCCAGGCCGATGTGGTCGGGATGGCAATGGGTGACGATCTGGCGCTCCAGGGCATAAACCGGCAGCAACTGGCGCCAGCAATCCTTCACGTTGTCGAGGGCCACGCCGCTGTCCACGGCACTCCAGCCCGCCCCGTCCCGGATCAGCCAGAGATTGACGTGGTCAAGGGCGTAAGGCAGGGGCATGCGCACCCAGCGCACGCCTTCGGCGACTTCCAGTGCGGCGCCGCCTGCGGGCAACTGTTCGAACGGATATTTGATCGGCACGTGTTTCCTGAACGGGGAATTTGCCTTGAATCGCGAAATCTGCTTAACTGCCATCGTGCGGCTCGGCAGGGGCAACATGCATTCTACCCTGCCTTGTCGCAGTGCAGCAAACATGCCGGCGCCATCCTTCCACAAAATGAGCGAAGCCACTTTCAGCATCACCGAGCTGTCACGCGAGTTCGACGTGACCCCCCGCACCATCCGCTATTACGAAGACCAGGGGCTCCTGTCTCCGCAGCGCTCCGGCTTGCAGCGCGTCTATACCAAGCGCGATCGAACTCGTTTGAAGCTCGCCTTGCGGGGCAAGCGCCTCGGGCTGAGCCTGGCCGAAATCAAAGGCATGATCGACATGTACGACACGGTGCAGGACGAAGAAGGGCAACTGGTCAAGTTTCTCTCCGCCCTGACGCAGCGCCGCGCGGCCCTGGAACAGCAGCGCGAGGATATCGAGGCCTTGCTGACGGAGATCAGCGGCTTCGAACAGCAATGCCGCGAGTTGCTCGTAGCGGAAACGCCGCGCGGCGCCAGGACGAAAACAAAGCGCTCGCGCCGCGCCGCCTGAGCCGGATATTCGCAGCTGGCTGGTGCGTTGACGTTAACGTCAACGTAAACGTACAATTCACACGATTCGTACAATCGCCCGCTATGACTGAGGGCCGGTTTCGGCCAGGGGAGGCACATGTACCGCCCAGCGCAGCATAAGCATCTGCCGCAAACCATGGAGCCGCGCGATCCGCAGTGGCAGGAGAAAGTACGCGACAGTTTCGCGCGCCAGAAGGTGATGGCGCTGATCGGCGCCGAACTGGTCGATGTCCAGCCCGGCCGCTGTGAAATTCATCTGCCCTTTCGCGCGGATCTGACCCAGCAGAACGATTACTTCCATGCCGGCATCGTCGCCAGCGTAGTCGACAGCGCCGGCGGCTATGCCGGCTTCAGCCTGATGCCGGCGGGCAGCGACGTGCTGACGGTGGAATACAAGCTGAATCTGCTGGCACCCGGCGACGGCGAACTTCTGGTCGCCGT
>JBAYJH010000100.1:0-14674 GCA_041665185.1 Sterolibacterium sp. | reverse complement strand
GAAGGAAGAAATCATGACCAATTTCATTGTCAAGAAAGTCGCAGTACTCGGTGCCGGGGTGATGGGCGCGCAAATCGCCGCCCACTGCATCAATGCACGCGTCCCGGTGGTGCTGTTCGATCTGCCGGCTAACGCATTGGGCAAACCCGGCGACAAGAATGGCATCGTCCTGCGCGCCATCGAAAACCTGAAGAAGCTTAACCCGGCTCCCTTGGGAAACAAGGAAGATGCTGCCCTGATCGCGGTCGCCAACTACGAGGACAACCTCGAACTGTTGAAGGGCTGCGACCTGATCATCGAAGCCATCGCCGAGCGCATGGACTGGAAGCACGATCTATACAAGAAGGTTGCGCCCTTCATCGCTCCCAACGCGATTTTCGCGTCCAACACTTCCGGCCTGTCGATTTCCGCCTTGTCGGAAGGCTTCGACGCGGACCTAAAGGCGCGTTTCTGCGGCGTGCATTTCTTCAATCCGCCACGCTACATGCATCTGGTCGAATTGATTCCGACCGCCGCCACTCGTCCGGAAATCATCGACCAGCTGGAGGGCTTCCTGACCACCACCCTAGGCAAAGGCGTGGTGCGCGCCAAAGACACGCCGAACTTCATCGCCAACCGGGTGGGCATTTTCGGCATGCTGGCGATCATCCATGAAGCGGAGAAGTTCGGCTTATCCTGCGATGTCGTCGATGACCTGACCGGCGCCAAACTGGGCCGCGCCAAGTCCGGCACCTTCCGCACGGCGGATGTGGTGGGACTCGACACCATGGGCCACGTCATTAAGACCATGCAGGACACTCTCCCCGAGGATCCGTTCAGCGCGCTCTACGCGACGCCGGCGGTGGTCTCCAAGCTGGTTGCGGCGGGCGCGCTGGGACAGAAGAGCGGTGCCGGGTTCTACAAGAAGGTCGGCAAGGACATCCAGCGCCTGGATTTTGCAAGCGGCGAATATGTCCGCGGTGGCGGCAAGGCCGACGAGCTGGTGGCGCGCATGTTGAAGGAAAAGGATCTGGCCAAGCGCATGAAGACGTTGCGCGAATCGACCAGTCCGCAGGCGCAATTTCTCTGGGCGATCTTCCGCGATGCCTTCCATTACATCGCGGTGCATCTGGAGGCTATCGCCGACAACGCCCGCGATGTCGACTTCGCGATGCGCTGGGGTTTTGGCTGGAAGACAGGGCCCTTCGAGACCTGGCAGGCCGCTGGCTGGAAGGAGATCGCCGGCTGGGTTCAAGAGGATATCGCAAGCGGCAAAGCGCTGTGTTCGGCGCCCCTGCCGGCCTGGGTGACGGATGGCCGCAGCGGTGTCCACGATGCCGCCGGCGCTTATTCCCCGGCCAGAAAGATGCAGGTGCCACGCTCCCAACTCCCTGTCTATCAGCGCCAGATCTTCCGTGCGCCGGTGTTCGGGGATGGGCTGGCGGATGGCAGGACGGCAGGCACGACGGTGTTTGAAGACGATGCGGTGCGTATCTGGCACCAGGGCGATGAAGTGCTGATCCTGTCCTTGAAAACCAAGATGCACCTGATCAGCGCCGGAATCATCGCCGGACTGGCCAGGGCCATCGAGGAAGCCGAGCAGAATTACAAGGGCCTGGTGATCTGGAGCGCCGACGCGGCGGAAGGTGGGGCATTCTCCGCGGGGGCGGATTTGCAGGCCATGCTGCCGGTGTTCATGTCGGGTGGATCCAAGGCGATTGAATTCGAAGTGAACAAATTGCAGCGCGCCCACCAGGCCCTGAAATATGCCCAGGTGCCGGTCGTCGCGGCGGTGGCCGGCCTGGCGCTGGGCGGCGGCTGCGAACTGATGCTGCATGCGGCCAAACGGGTGGCGTCGATCGAATCCTATATCGGCCTGGTCGAAGTCGGGGTCGGCCTGATTCCGGCGGGCGGCGGCCTCAAGGAAGCGGCATTGCGCACGGCGGCGGCCGCCCAGGGCAACGATCTGCTGCAATTCCTGAAGAACAACTTCATGAATCCGGCCACCGCCGCAGTTTCCAAATCGGCGCTGGAAGCCCAGAAGATGGGCTACCTGGCGGCCGGCGACGTGATCGTCTTCAATCCCTACGAGCTGCTGCATGTGGCGAAGGTCGAGGCGCGCGCCATGTTCGACGCCGGCTATCGTCCGCCTTTGCCCAAGCTGGTGCCGGTGGCCGGCCGCTATGGCATGGCGACTATCATGGCGCAACTGGTCAATATGCGCGATGGCGGTTTCATCTCGGCGCACGACTACAAGCTCGGTGCGATGATCGCCGAGATCGTCTGCGGCGGCGACGTGGAGCCGGGCAGCCTGGTCAGCGAGCAATGGCTGCTCGACCTCGAGCGCAAGGCCTTCATGGAACTGCTCAACCATCCCAAGACCCAGGAACGCATCATGGGCATGCTGCAAACCGGCAAGCCGGTGCGCAATTGATGCGTCTCGATATGAACCCGGTGAACCAGGAGAACCAAAATGACTAAGCAATTGCAGGAAGCCTATATCGTCGCAGCCACCCGCAGCCCGATCGGCAAGGCGCCGCGCGGCATGTTCAAGAATGTCCGGCCGGACGACCTGCTGGTACGGGTGTTACAGTCGGCCCTATCCCAAGTGCCCGGCCTCGATCCAAAATTGATCGAGGACGCCATCGTCGGCTGCTCCTTCCCGGAAGCCGAACAGGGCAGCAATCTGGCGCGCATGGCCGTGTTGCTTGCCGGCCTGCCGAATACCGTCGGCGGTGTGACGGTGAATCGCTTCTGCGCCTCGGGCATCACCGCCGTGGCCATGGCGGCTGACCGCATCCGCGTCGGCCAAGCCGACGTGATGATCGCCGCTGGCGCCGAATCGATGTCGATCGTGCCGATGATGGGCCACCATCCGTCGATGAACATGGGCATCTTCAAGGACGAGAACATCGGCATGGCCTATGGCATGGGCCTGACCGCGGAGAAGGTCGCCCAGCAGTGGTCGGTATCCCGCGAGGCGCAGGACCAGTTCGCGCTGGAATCGCATCAGAAGGCCATTGCCGCGCAACAGGCCGGCGAGTTCAAGGACGAGACGACTGCCATCGAGATCGTCGAGCGTTTTCCCAACCTGGCGACCGGCCAAATCGATGTCAAGACCCGCAACGTCGCCCAGGACGAGGGCGCGCGCGCCGATTCCAGCCTGGCCGGACTGGCCAAGCTGAAGCCGGTATTTGCGGCCAAGGGCTCGGTGACCGCCGGCAACAGTTCCCAGATGTCCGACGGCGCCGGAGCGCTGATCCTGGTCAGCGAAAAGATTCTCAAGCAATTCAATCTGACGCCACTGGCGCGTTTCGTCTCCTTCGCCGTACGCGGCGTGCCGCCGGAAATCATGGGCATCGGCCCGAAGGAAGCGATACCCGCGGCCTTGAAGTCGGGAGGTCTGACGCTGGACCAGATCGACTGGTTCGAACTGAACGAAGCTTTCGCCGCCCAGTCCCTGGCGGTGATCCAGGACCTCGGCCTCGATCCGGCCAAAGTCAATCCCATGGGCGGCGCGATCGCCCTCGGCCACCCGCTCGGCGCGACCGGCGCGATCCGTTCCGCCACGGTGATCCACGCCATGCGCCGCAGGAACCTCAAGTACGGCATGGTGACCATGTGCGTCGGCACCGGCATGGGCGCCGCCGGGATTTTCGAGCGCATGTAACCAACATACAGAGCGCAGCCAGGGAAATCGTTGCGCCCCTACCTGCTGTTCTGCCTGACCGGGACGGCCCAGTGCCTCGTTCCCGGCCCGGCCGTGCCGTTTGTCTCCAGCAGCTTGTTCCACACGACCAGACAGGGAAGAAATATGGCGTGTCGATGGGACAGACGGCATAAGCACATGTCAACGGCGTTATGGGTTTGACCCGCATGGCTCCAGGCCGTTATAATCAACAAGTTAAATTCTGGCAGCTAAATTCATGCGCACCAAGCTCGTCGCCGGCAACTGGAAAATGTATGGCAATCTCGCGGCCAATCAGGCGTTGCTGACTCGCATCAGGGATGCGGCTGCCGATTTGAAATCGCGTTGTGCCGTTTGCGTGCCCTTCCCTTATCTGGGCCAGGCGCAAGCCAGCCTTGCCGGAAGCCAGGTGGCGTGGGGCGGCCAGAATATCTCCGAGCATGCTCAGGGCGCTTACACCGGGGAAGTTTCCGCGGAGATGCTGGCTGAATTCGGCTGCCGCTATGTTCTGGTCGGGCACTCGGAGCGGCGCGCGCTTTATGGCGAGAGTGATGCAACGGTTGCGGCGAAGTTCGTTGCGGCATTGCGGGCCGGCTTGACGCCTATCCTCTGCGTCGGCGAAACGCTGGCGGAACGCGAAGCCGGCACCACCAGCGAAGTGGTCATCCGGCAACTCGATGCGGCGATCAATGCTTCCGGCATTTCCACGCTGAGCCGGTCGGTACTGGCTTATGAACCGGTGTGGGCAATCGGCACGGGCAAGACGGCTACGCCGCAACAAGCCCAGGATGTTCATGCACTACTTCGCGCCCGCATTGCCGGGAGCGATTCGGCGGTGGCGCAGGGCTTGCAGATTCTGTATGGTGGCAGCGTCAAGCCGGGCAACGCGCAGGAACTGTTCGCCATGGTCGATATCGACGGCGGCCTGATTGGCGGTGCTTCTCTGGTGGCGGATGATTTTCTGGCGATATGCAATGCGTAACGCATAGGGCCGCCTGACAATAACGTAAAGGAAGATTCAAATGGATGGAATTTTATTTCCGCTGGCATTGACGCTGCATATCCTGGTCGGTCTCGCGGTGATCGGTCTGGTGTTGATACAACATGGCAAGGGTGCGGATATGGGCGCGGCTTTCGGTGGCGGCGCATCGGGCAGCTTGTTCGGGGCCTCGGGATCGGCAAACTTCATGTCGCGCACCACGGGAATTCTGGCGGCGATATTTTTTCTCACCAGCCTCGGCTTGAGCTATATGGCCACCAATCGGGTAAAAGCCCCCGTAAGCGTCATGGACACGGTGAAGACCGAGGCCGCGCCGCCGGCATCGGCCCCGAGTGCTCCCGCCAAGCTTGATGCACCTGTGCCGGCGCCTGCTCAGGGCGATTCCAAGGCCAAGGATATTCCGAAGTAATCATCTTCGGCATCACCCCGTTTACTTGATCGGTGGATGGTACTAACATCAGTTGCCGAATAGTTGAACCATGAAATGGCGCGTAAGCAAACCAATTGCTTTGACTACTGCGGCACGATTGACCTATATCAAATAGCCCACCAAGGGCAGAAGTTACCATCTCAACTAGTGACGGCTCCGCCAAGAGCCTGACCCCGATAGGAGCTTGACAAAACTTATGAGCCCACCGCCACCCATCGCCATCCGCGAACAATATCGCGAACAACGTTTCAGCAAAGTCTGGACTCAGGAGTTGAACGACGTCTTCGCGGACGTCGCTCCCTACTACGATCGCGGCAATCTGATCGCCAGCCTGGGATTGTGGAACAAGTTTCTCGACAGTTTCATGGCGATCGTCGACGTGCATCCCGGCGAGCGCACGCTGGACGTTTGCGGCGGCACCAATGCGATCGGCATTGCTTTGCTGAAGCGTGAACCGACACTCAAGGTGCATGCCATGGACCGCAGCGCGGCGATGCAGGAGGTCGGCAGGCAGCGGGCCGAGGCCTTGGGACTGCATATCGACAGCACCATCGGCGACGTACACAAGTTGCCGTTTCCCGACAACCATTTCGATGTGGTGACGCTGCAATATGCGTCACGCCACTTGCGCGTCAAGGAGGTCTTCGCGGAAATTCACCGCGTGCTCAAGCCGGGCGGACGTTTCTTTCACAGCGACATGCTGCGGCCGGCCAATCCGATCGTCAAGGCACTGTATTACACCTACCTGCGATTCAGCCTACAGTTCACCGCATTGCTCTGCAAGAGCGGGTCCGCTGCGCACAATTGCAAGACGTATTTCATCGAGGCACTGGACAACTTTTACTCTGTCGAGGAAATGTCTTCGCTGTTGAGGGAACTCAAGTTTTGTGATGTTTCGGCCAAGACCATCATGGTCGGCATGATCGGATTCCATCGTGCGGTTAAACCGCAGGCCGACTGATCAACGCTTTGCTTCCGGGCGTGCCGGGACTGACTATCGGAGGCGACTGTTTCCGGTATGAATCATGTGCACGCCATGGCTGCGCTGAACCGCAAGGTTCTGGAAGTTTATAGCCAACGCACCACTGATACACTGAAGACGGTGTTGCCGTTGCGCATGGCGTTGCCCCGTCTGGAAAGTTTCCTGGCCATGAATGTGGCCAAGGAGGTTCAGAAGGATGCCATGGTCATTCACTGCGTCGGCGAGAATGTTGCCGGTGGTTTGCCGCCGAGCAAAGATACGTCCGGCCAGTTGTTCGACGCGACCAAGGATATCGACCGTGCGTTCCTGTCGCGTGCCGGGAGTTTCCCTGTCGGCATCGTCATCCGCTATGATGAAATCGCCCCCCTTCGCACCCAGCGCATCGACAAGCTGCTGACCGCGACGTATCGCATCCTCGACGCCGGGCGCGCGCTCCATGGAACTCGAGCGGCCATCCACTCTGTCTATTCCCGTGTCGAGTTCGAGCGGCTGCTACAGGATCTGCTGCGCCTGTATGCCCTGGAAACCCAGGCTTTGAGCCGTTCTTTACGACTTCCGGCATTGCTCGTGCCATTGCGCGAAAAACTTGCCAAGTCTCTTTATGAAATCATGACTGACACCGCGACTCGCCTGGCGCGCGAACTTGCCGGCTGCGTTTATCGCCCCGACCGAGCTGCAAGATGTTGAGGAATTGACTGCTGGTCGGGCGTACCTTTTGAAATGGCGGTTGAAATTCCCTTTCGCCGGTTTTGAGGAGAAGTAATGGAGACGATCCAAACAGATGTTGCCATAATCGGGGCGGGAGGCGCCGGTTTGCGCGCCGCCATCGCGCTCGCGCAAGAAGCGCCGGGCCTGCGCATCGCCCTGATCTCGAAAGTCTATCCGATGCGCAGCCATACTTGTGCGGCCGAAGGCGGTGCTGCCGGCGTGATCAAGCCCGACGACAGCTTCGACCACCACTTCCACGATACGGTGGGAGGCGGCGATTGGTTGTGCGACCAGGATGCGGTCGAGTACTTCATCCATGAGGCGCCCAAGGAGTTGATGCAGCTAGAGCACTGGGGCTGCCCGTGGAACCGCGAAGCGGATGGTTCCGTGGCGGTGCGCCCCTTCGGTGGCATGAAGATCCAGCGCACCTGGTTTGCCGCCGACAAGTCGGGCTTTCATATCCTGCACGCCCTGTTTCAGACCTCGCTGCAATTCCCACAGATCCAGCGCTTCGACGAATACTTCGCCACCGACCTGCTGGTCGATGAGGGGCGCTGCCAGGGGCTTACCGCCATCGAGATGCGCAGCGGCCAGATGCGCCGCTTCAATGCCAAAGCCGTGATTATCGCCGGCGGCGGTGCCGGACGGATGTTCCCCTTCAACACCAATGGCGCCGTCAATACCGGCGACGGCATGGCCATGGCGTACCGTGCCGGCGCACCACTGAAGGACATGGAATTCGTGCAATACCATCCGACTGGGTTGCCCAATACCGGCACGTTGTTGACGGAGGCTTGTCGCGCCGAAGGCGGCGTGCTGCTGAACAAGGACAACTACCGCTTCCTGCAAGACTACGGCATGGGGCCGGAGACGCCCAAGGGCAAGCCGGTGCTGAAGACCATGGAGCTGGGTCCGCGCGACCGCGTCAGCCAAGCCATTTGGGGTGAGATGCAGAAGGGGCGCTCCGTCAAGACTGATTGGGGTGACTGCGTCTGGCTCGACATGCGCCACATCGGCGAAAAGAAGATCGACGAGCGCCTGCCTTTCGTGCGCGACATCTGCATCAGTTACCTAGGCTTGGACCCGGTCAAGGAGATGATACCGATCCGTCCAGTGATGCACTACATGATGGGCGGCATTCACACAGATACCAAAGCTGCGACTTCGCTGCCCGGCCTGTTCGCGGCCGGCGAGTGCGCCTGCGTCAGCATCAACGGCGCGAATCGCCTCGGCTCCAATTCTCTGGTCGAGATTCTCGTCTTCGGTCACCGCGCCGCACTGTCCGCCGCCTCATTCGCGGCCAGCGTCCAGCCCGGCAACGAAGCGGCGCTGACGGCGCACGCCGAAGCCAATCAATCCAGGATACGCGAGCTGTTTGCGCGCAATTCAGGCAAGGAGTCGATCTCCGGCCTGCGCAAGGAAATGACCGACACCATGGAAGAAGGTGCTGGTATCTACCGCACCCAGGAAGGCATGGACAAGAGTTGCAAGAAGCTCTCCGAACTGCGCCGCCGCTACCAGGACATCACGCTGCACGACAAGACCAACGTCTACAACACCGATCTGCTTTCGGCGCTGGAGTTGGGTAACATGCTTGACTGCGCCGAAGCCCTGATGACGAGCGGACGTGAGCGCAAGGAGTCGCGCGGCGCCCACCAACGCATCGACTACACGGCGCGCGACGATGTCAAGTATCTCAAGCACTCGATGGCCTACTTCAAAGGCTTGGATGCGCCGCGTATTGACTATCGAGATGTGGTGGTCACCAAGTCCCAACCGGGTGTGCGCGATTACTCGGGAGCGAAGAAATGACTGAAAACAGAATGGGAGCTCGGCAGGTCGAGCTCGAGGTGCTGCGCTACAACCCCGAGACCGACCAGGAGCCGAAGTTTCAGCGCTATTCGGTACCTTGCATCAACGAGTGGTGCGTGCTCGACGCCTTGAACTACCTAAAGGACAATCTCGATCCGACGCTGGCCTATCGCTGGTCCTGCCATATGCAGGTATGCGGCAGCTGCGGCATGATGATCAACGGCGAGCCGAAGCTGGCCTGCAAGGCCATGTTGCGCGATTATCCCGGTACCATCCGGATCGAGCCGCTGGCGCACTTCCCGATCGAGCGCGACCTGGTGTCGGTTGCCGAAGATTTCATGTCCAAACTGAAACGCGTCAAGCCTTACCTGATACCGGGGCAGCCGCGGACTCTCGAAGACGGCGAATACCGGCAGACGCCGGCGCAGCTCAAGCGCTACCGGCAGTACGCCATGTGCATCAACTGCATGCTTTGCTACGCGGCTTGTCCGGAGTACGGCCTGCATCCGAAGTTCATCGGCCCGGCGGCGATTTCCCTGGCGCATCGCTACAACCAGGATTCGCGAGACGGCGGCCGCGACGAACGGCAGGAGGAGATCGCCACCAATGAGGGCGTTTGGGAATGCACCTTCGTCGGTGCCTGCTCCGAGGTCTGTCCCAAGCACGTCGATCCGGCCGCGGCGCTGCAACAGGTGAAGGTCGCCAGCACCGTCGACTGGTATCTTGAGCACTTTATGTCATGGGTGAAAAAATGAGCCGCCGACCCTACGTTCGCGAAGTTTCGCCGACCTCCTGGTACTTCCGCATGCCGCGCTATATGCGCTATATGGCACGGGAAGTGACGAGCATTTTTATCGGCATCTATACGGTGATCCTGCTGGTCGGCCTGGCGCGCCTGGCGGATGGGCCCGAGCAGTGGGCGGAGTTTCTCAAGGCGCTGCAAGCGCCATCGAGCATTCTCTTCCATTGGCTGGCGCTGGCTTTCGCGCTTTACAACAGCTTCACCTGGTTCAATGTCGCACCCAAGGCGCTGCCCATCCAGGTTGGCGAGGAACTGATGCCGGACATGGTCGTCGCCGGTGGCCATTATGTCGTCTGGGTGTTGTTGTCGCTGTTCATCCTGTTCTGGGCGGGGGTATTCTGATCATGGCCAAATCGAACAAACCAATTATATGGGGCACCTTTGCGGCCGGCGGGGAACTTGTGTCGCTGGTCACGCCGGTGCTGATCCTGCTGACCTTGCTGGCGGCCACCGGACACGTGCCGGACATGTTGAGCTATGCAAAACTGCACGCCTTTGCCGCCGGTTGGTTCGGCAAGCTCGTTATCTTCGTGATTCTGTTCCTGTCGCTGTGGAGTCAGGCGCACCGTTTGCGCATCACTTGCTTTGATTTTGGATTGCGCGCCGACGGCATGATTGCCACTGTCTTCTACCTGCTGGCAGCGGTCGGTTCAGTGGCATCGGTGATGTACTTGGCGCGCATTTGAGCGAGGTCAACTGCCGTCAGCATTTTTTGTTGCGGCGCATTGGGAGTGGATTTTGTTGTTGTATAATTCACCGCGGAAAATTCAGCTGCTTGGCGATTGACGCCAGATTGCAATGACAGGTGTGAGTGGCCGACGTGGTGAAATTGGTAGACACGCTATCTTGAGGGGGTAGTGACGAAAGTCGTGTGAGTTCGAGTCTCACCGTCGGCACCAAAACGGGACGCGCAGTTATGCAATGCGGATGTGAATTTAACTTATCGATCGCTTGCAAGGCGTCAGAAGCGTAGGCGAAATACCATGCGGCGCGAGTCGCGACGAATATGTTGGAAAACTACTTTCCGGTACTCGTATTTATCCTTGTAGGCTTGGCTTTCGGATGCGCTCCGATACTGCTTGGCTGGTTCATCGCCCCGCAGCGCCCGAATCCGGAGAAACTTTCTGCCTACGAGTGCGGCTTCGAAGCCTTCGAAGACGCGCGCATGAAATTCGATGTGCGCTACTACCTGATCGCGATCATCTTCATTCTCTTCGATCTGGAAGTGGCTTTCCTCTTTCCCTGGGCGTCGATCTTCAAGGAAATCGTCAGCACCGAATCCGTCAAGCTGTTTGGATTTGTCGAGATGCTGGTGTTCTTGGGCATTCTGTTGGTCGGTTATGTTTATGCATGGGCCAAAGGCGCCCTGGACTGGGAATGACCCATGAGTATTGAAGGCGTCATGCGGGAAGGCTTTGTCACCACGTCGCTCGATTCGTTGATCAACTGGACGCGCACCGGCTCGATGTGGCCGGTGACCTTCGGCCTGGCATGTTGTGCGATTGAAATGATCCACACCGGCTGCGCGCGGTATGACCTGGATCGCTTCGGCGTGGTATTTCGCGCCAGTCCGCGCCAAGCAGACGTGATGATCGTCGCGGGTACCTTGACCAACAAGATGGCCCCCGCCCTGCGCAAGGTATATGACCAGATGTCGGAGCCGCGTTGGGTGATTTCGATGGGCTCCTGCGCCAACGGCGGCGGTTACTACCATTACTCTTATTCGGTGGTGCGCGGTTGCGACCGCATCATTCCGGTGGATATTTATGTGCCTGGCTGTCCGCCCACGGCCGAAGCGCTGCTCTATGGAATTATCCAGTTGCAGAACAAGATCAAGCGCACTTACACCATCGCCCGCTGATTTAGCCGAACACTTTCCAAAAAACCACCGATATCGTATGAGCGCCAAGCTGGAAACGCTTTGTCAGAATCTGCAACACACCCTGGGTGAACGCATCGACAGTCTGACTACGGCTCTCGGCGAAGTGACCCTGGTAGTTTCGGCGGCAAATTACAAGGGCGTGGCGAAAACCCTGCGCGACCATCCGGATCTGCGCTTCGGTCAGTTGATCGATCTCTGCGGTGTCGACTATTCCACCTACGGCGACAAGGTTGCCGCCGGTCCGTCCGACGCTCCCAGATACGCGGCCGTCAGCCATCTGCTGTCGGTAGAGAAGAATTGGCGACTGCGTCTGCGGGTATTCGCCCCGGACAACGATTACCCGATGGTGGATACGCTGACTGATGTCTGGAACAGCGTCAATTGGTTCGAGCGCGAAGCCTTCGATCTCTTCGGCATCATGTTCAACGGCCATGCTGACCTGCGACGCATCCTGACCGACTACGGTTTCATCGGTCATCCGTTCCGCAAGGATTTTCCGATTTTCGGCAATGTCGAAATGTGTTACGACCCGGAGAAGAAGCGGGTGACCTACCAGCCGGTCACCATCGAACCGCGTACCGTCACACCACGCATCATCCGTGAGGACAACTACGGGGGCGCCGCTTAGCAATCATGGCCGAAATTCGCAATTACACTTTGAACTTTGGTCCGCAGCACCCGGCGGCGCACGGTGTGCTGCGGCTGGTGCTGGAGTTGGACGGCGAGGTGGTCCAGCGCGCCGATCCGCACATCGGATTATTGCATCGCGGCACCGAAAAACTCGCCGAGGAACGGACCTGGATCCAGTCCCTGCCGTACCTCGACCGGCTCGATTACACCTCAATGATCATCAACGAGCATCCCTACGTGATGGCCATCGAGCGCTTGCTTGGTCTCGAAGTGCCGTTGCGCGCCCAGTACATTCGGGTGATGTTCGACGAGATCACCCGCATCCACAACCATTTGCTGAGTATCGGCACCCAGGCGCTGGACGTGGGCGCCATGACGATGGTGCTCTATACTTTCCGCGAGCGCGAAGACATCGCCGACATTCTCGAGGCGACCACCGGCGCTCGTATGCACGGTGCGTATTATCGGCCCGGTGGCGTCTACCGCGATCTGCCCGAGCAGATGCCGCGCTACGAAGTGAACAAGTTCAAGAATGCCGAGACAGTCCGGCAGCTCAATGAAGCCCGTAGCGGTTCCCTGCTCGATTTCATCGAGGATTTCACCAACCGTTTCCCGATCTACTGCGACGAGTACGAAACGTTGCTGACCGACAATCGCATCTGGAAACAGCGCCTGGTCGGCATAGGTGTGGTATCGCCGGAGCGGGCTCTGCAACTCGGGTTTACCGGCCCGATGCTGCGTGGTTCGGGCATTGAGTGGGACCTGCGCAAGAAACAACCGTACGAAGTATATGACCGGGTCGATTTTGATATTCCGGTCGGCGTCGAGGGTGATTGCTACGACCGCTATCTGGTGCGGATGGAAGAGATGCGCCAGGCCAATCGCATCATCAAGCAGTGTATCGCCTGGCTGCGCGCCGATTCTGCCAAAGGTGCCGGTCCGGTGATGACCGACAACCACAAGGTAGCGCCGCCGTCGCGCGAAAAAATGAAGGGCAACATGGAGGAGCTGATCCACCATTTCAAGCTCTTCAGCGAGGGTATCCACGTGCCGCCGGGAGAGGTCTATGCCGGTATCGAACATGCCAAGGGCGAATTCGGCGTCTACCTCATATCCGACGGTGCCAACAAGCCCTACCGATTCAAGTTACGGTCGGCCGCCTACACTCACCTTTCGGCAATGAACGAAATGTCCAAGGGGCACATGATTGCCGATGCCGTCACCATCATAGGCACCATGGATATCGTTTTTGGCGACGTTGACAGATAAGACCATGCTGAGCGAAGACGCACTGAAGAAAATCGACCGCGAGGTTGCCAAGTACCCCACCGACCAAAAGCAGTCGGCAGTCATGGCGGCGCTGGTGATCGCCCAGGACGAGAAGGGCTGGCTGGATCAGGAAACGATAACCAGCGTTGCCGACTACCTGGGCATGCCGCCGATCGCCGCCTATGAAGTGGCAACCTTCTACAACATGTATGATCTGGCGCCGGTCGGCAGGCACAAGCTGACCGTGTGTACCAACCTGCCATGTGCGCTGTCCGGTGGCGTGCATGCCGCCGATTACCTGAAGCAGAAGCTCGGCATCGATTTCAACGAAACCACGCCGGATGGAAAGTTTACCCTCAAGGAAGGCGAGTGCATGGGTGCTTGTGGCGACGCGCCGGTATTGCTGGTAAACAATAAGCGGATGCGCTGCTTCATGACTCCGGAAGAGATCGACAAATTGCTTGCGGAGTGTAAATAGGGTGAACAGGTAAATCGTCATGGCACTGATATCCGCGATCAATCCCTTACTTACGACCGGCTGGCAAACCGGCGGACATGAATGGCGCCTGGACAACGACGCCGGCTGGCGCCTCAAGGACTATGAGGCGCGGGGCGGATATCAGGCGCTCAAAAAGATCCTCAACGGCAAGATGAGCCAGGATGAGGTCATCGGCGAAGTCAAGAAGTCGTCGTTGCGTGGCCGCGGCGGCGCAGGTTTTCCGACCGGTCTGAAGTGGAGCTTCATGCCCAAGGCGGCGCCGGAGAAATACATCGTCTGCAATACCGACGAAGGCGAACCGGGTACCTTCAAGGATCGCGACCTGTTGCGCTTCGATCCCCATGCGGTGATCGAGGGGATGATCATCGCTGCCTATGCGGTGGGTGCCAAGCGCGGCTACAACTACATCCACGGCGAAATCTACGAAATCTACCAGCGCTTCGAACAGGCGCTGGACGAGGCGCGCGCCGCCGGCTATCTGGGCACCAGCATCCTCGGCTCGGGATACGACTTCGACCTGTTCGCACACCAGGGCTGGGGCGCCTACATCTGCGGCGAGGAATCGGCCCTGCTCGAATCGATCGAGGGCAAGAAGGGCCAGCCGCGCTTCAAGCCGCCTTTCCCGGCCAACGTCGGACTCTACGGCAAGCCGACCACCATCAACAACACCGAGAGCTTTGCGGCGATCCCGTTCATCTTCAATATCGGCGGCGAGAAATACCTCAACCTCGGCAAGCCGAATAACGGCGGCACCAAGCTCTATTCAGTATCGGGTCACGTCAATCGCCCTGGAAATTATGAAGTGCCGATGGGCACGCCGTTCGCCAAGCTGCTTGAAATGGCGGGCGGCATGCGCGGCGGCCGCAAGCTCAAGGCGGTGATACCGGGCGGCTCATCGGCGCCGGTCCTGCCCGCCGAGATCATCATGGACTGCACCATGGATTACGATTCGATCGCCAAGGCCGGCTCGATGCTGGGTTCCGGCGCGGTGAT
>JBAYJH010000099.1:0-14685 GCA_041665185.1 Sterolibacterium sp. | reverse complement strand
TTGTCCTGATCGGTGCTGAAAGTCTGCTCGAAGCGGCCCTCCGAGCCGAACGCCAGCCAGCACCACTCCACTTTCGGCAGGGTGAATTCGCTCGCAGTCAACTCGATGATCCGCACCGTCAGGTGATCGTTGAGGGTCGAGATCAGCTGGATGAGCGCCTCGGCGGTGCTGCCATCGGCAAGCATCTGCATGGTCAGGCGGCGTATCTCCTCGGCCGCCGCGACCAGCGCCTCGAGGTCACGGGCGTTGCGGATGGCGCCGCTGACCGCCTTGACGCCACCGCGCTGCAATTCATAGATGTCCTCCTGCGAAACGACGCCCGCCAGGCGACCCGAGGCGTCCACCACGATGACATGATGCACGCCGCGGCGCGCCATCAGCAGTGCCGCCTGATACACGGTGGAGCGCCAGTTGAGCACGACCAGCCCGCTGTCGCTCATCACCGACGCGATCCACTGGTCGACATCGCACGACTTCGCCGCGACCCGATGCAGCAGGTCGCGCAAGGTGAAGATGCCGACCGGCCTGCCGCTTTCCGGCTCGACGATGACGATGGAACCGACCCGGTGTTCGGACATCAGCCGTAGGGCCTCGCGCAGCGGCGTTTCGGGAGAGGAGGTGACGGGCTGGCGGCGCACCATCGCCGCCAGTTGACTGTGCAGGCTCAGGCCGGTACCGCTCATCGCGGATAGGTTGGGGGTCGGGATCATGTCGAATCTTGTCAGTAGGCGAGGCGGGCGTAAAAGGTCTTCTGGGCGGCAGCAAGCGCCTCGCCCAGCGTGTGGATGCCCATGTCGTTGAGCAGCGGGATCATTCGCAGGAACACTTCGCCGGTCACGATGGCGTCGCCGAGAGCCGTATGCCGGCCGATGATGGGGATGCCCAGGCGTTCGGCAATGAGTTCGAGCTTGTGGGATTCCTGGTTCGGATGGATCACCGCGGAGAGCAGCAGGGTGTCGAGCACCGGCTGGGTGAACCGGATGCCGGTCGCCGCCTCCTTGAGTTGCAGGAAGCGCATGTCGAACGCGGCATTGTGCGCCACCAGCACGGTATCTTCGCAGAAGCGCTGAAAATCCGGGAGAACCCGGTCTATGGTGGGCTGGCCGTTCACCATCTCCTGGCTGAGTCCATGGATGGCGATCGACTCTGCGCTCAGCCGCCGTAGCGGGTCCACCAGTTGCTCGAAGCTCTCCCCGCGCAGCATGCGCCCGTTGACGATGCGCACCGCGCCGAACTGGATGATCTCGTCGCCCTCCAGGGGCAGCAAGCCGGTGGTCTCGGTATCGAACGCGGTGTAAGCGAGGTCGGTCAATAGTCGATCGTCGAGCGCGTGATCCTGGTCGCTGTGCCGGAACAGGTCGAAATCGTAGTATTCCGGCCGGCTCTCGCTGCGCAGCAGCGTCGCGGGATCGAAAGCTTCGTGGCTCACCGCCATCGGAATCAACAGGCGAAAGTAGGCCAACTGGGTCGCGCTGTCGCGCTTGAACCAGAGTTCCCCGCCATGGCGGTCCATGATGTCGCGCAAAGTCAGCGGGCTGTTCTCGCCAGACAGGTTCATCGGTTCCAGCTCCCAGCCATGCAGCGTTTCCGTGGAAATGGGCGCGCCCATCCAGACCATGTCGAGATGGGCCAGCCGTCCGGACCGGGCCAGGCGAAAACGCAGCAGGCGGATGTCGAAGGATTCCTGTAGCCGTCCGGCGAGATAACTGATGGCCTGGAGCAGCGAGAAACTGTCGACCTTGACCCACAGATCCGCGTCCAGGTCGTCTATCTTCACGGCGAGGCCGAACTTGCTTTCGATACGGCGTTGCGCCGCCGCGACGAGATCGGCGCCGAGCATTTCTTCCAGCGGCCAGCGCGCCCTCATGGCATCGGCATGGCTGTCCAGGGTTTTGTCCAGGCGCTGCCCCATCGCCAAGACTTCGTCGCCAATGATGCGCAAGAAACGTTCGCGCTGCTCGGCCTCGATATCCGGGTATTCCAGCAGGGTCTCCACCGCCGCCCGGATATTGGCGAGCGCGGCGCGGCTGCCTTCCGTCAGGTTCTGTAGCAGCTCGTCGCGCTTGGTTTCGCTGTCGACGCTGCGGGTAATGTTATCCAGCATCAATACATACCCGCCGATGGTGCGCGTCGGTTTTTGTTCCGTCCCGTCCTGGTCGCCATCGGCAACGGAGAGCACGGGGGCCATTTGCACGCGGATCAACTGGCCGGCGCGAGTGGCGGTGACGAAATGCGTTGACGGCTGGCTGCCCTTGGTCGCCAGCCGCGTCTGCAAGTTGTCCAGCGCATGCGCGATCAGGTTGCGGTCGAACGCCGAGAAGATCGAGCGGCCGAGCCCGAGCAAGGGTCCCGACCCGGTTCCGCCGCCTTCCTCGACAAAAACGCGGAACTGCAAGCGCGCCCGATTGTTGTAGAGCAGAATGCGGCCATCGAGATTGCACACCACCACGCTCTGGGTCAGTTCCGACATCAGTGCGGCCAGCCGGTTCTTCTCCTCCTCCAGCGAGGTGCTGGCCCGGCGGATCCGCGATTCGACATCGCTGAGCAGATCATCGCGTTGCTGTGCCAGTTCATTCACGGCCCGCCCGAGCAACTGCACTTCGGGCGGGCCTTCGGGCGTGACGCGAAAATTGCGGTTGGCGCCGAGCATCAGGCGCATCAACTCGGCCATCTTCAACAACCCTTGGACATACTGGTTGAACAGGCTGCGCAGGAAAGCCACGCCGATGGCGAAACCCAGCCCGGTCATCATGATCCCGATCGGCAGGCGCGGCAGCAACAACTCGGCCATGGCCTGTGCTTCGGCCTCGGACATCGCGGCCGTCAACAGCACCGCGGTCAGCAGGAACGGTCCGGTGATCAACAGGCCCAGCACCATCAGGGCCAGCAGGTAGCGCACACGGGCATTCATGCCTTACCGTCCAGCCCCAGCACCGATCTTACTGTTGCCACCAGCTCCTTGGTCGAAAACGGTTTGGTGACGTAGGCGTCGGCACCCAGCGCCACGCCTTTCTGCACTTCGGTATCGCGTCCCTTGGCCGTCAGCATGACGATCTTGATCGCCGTCCAGGCCGGATTGGCGCGAACTTCCTGGCAGATCTCGAAGCCGCTCTTCTTCGGCATCATGACGTCGAGCAGCACCAGGTCGGGCTGAGTTTCCGCAATCTTCTGCAATGCCTCTTCGCCGTCGACTGCCACCGACACCGTGAAGCCTTCACGCTTCATCAGGAATTCGAGGGAAATGACAATGTTTGGTTCGTCATCGACTATCAGGATCTTCCGGCTCATGCCCGCTCCTCCTCGGCCCGCTTCTCCCGCACCGCCCGCAACGGCAGGGAGAATGAAAACGTGGCCCCCGCCTGTCCTTTTTCCGTCGAACTCTCCACCCATAGGCGACCGCCGAAATGCTCGATGATCTGGCGGCTGATCGGCAGGCCAAGGCCGGTGCCTTGCGGCTTGCCCGTCAACACGTCACTGCTCTCGCCGCCCTGCCGGAACTTCTCGAAAATGATGGTCTGGTCCTCCTGAGGGATACCCGGCCCGTTGTCGGAAACATCGACGCGCAGTTCATCGGTGTCGTATCGCATGCGGACCGCCACCCGGCCCACTCCGGGGAGGCAAAATTTGACCGCATTCGACAACAGGTTGATCATAACCTGGATCAGCCGGTCGCGATCCGCGGGAATCGGCGGTACCCCGGACGGCAGATCCACCTCCAGGGCGATGTCACGCTCTTTGAAGAGCTGACTGGTGGCGTCCACCGACCGCAGGACCACCTCGCGCAGGTCGACCTCCCCGGTATGCCATTCGGCTTTGCCCGATTCGATTTTCGCCAGATCGAGCACCTGGTTGATCAGCCGGGTCAGGCGCTCGGTTTCGGCGACGATAATGCCGAGGAAGCGTTTGCGCTCGTCCAGTCCCGTCTTGGGATCGTCGCGCAGCATCTCGGAAAACGCCCGAATCGACGTCAACGGCGTGCGCAATTCATGGGTGATGGTGGACATGAAGTCGTCCTTGAGCCGGTCGAGTTCCTTCAACCGCTCGTTGGCCGCGCGGAGATCGCGCGTCGCCGCCGACAGCTCCTGCGACTGTTGTTCCAGTTGCCGGCTGTAGGCCCGCACCTGGGAGGCCTCGTCGAGGATGTTCATCACCTCATCCAGGCCCAGCGGCTCCTCCTGTACCACCGAAGCCATCATGACCCGTGCCGAGGCGCTGCCGATAGCGCCGGACAGCAGGCTCTCGGCGTACAGAACCAGATCCGCGTCGGCGACCATCTGTTGGACGGACGCCACGCCGCGCCGCTTCGCATACTGCTTGAAAGCCTCGTGGGCGCGCTCCGGGCCGAGGAAGCGGCCGATCAACGGCAACAGATCCTGCACCTGGGCACTGCCGCGCCAGAACCGCGCGCCGGCACGCGCCTGCGCGGCGCGCAAGGCATCGACAAAGATCGTCGCCTGTCCCGCCTCGCGAGCGTTCGGCTGACGCAGCAACGACACGCCGAGATAGGCACCGGTATTGGCCAGCATGCTCCAGAACAGGCAATGGGCGATTTCGTCGAGGCCGGTCAAGCCGAACAGTTGTTGTGGCTTGAGCAAACCCACGTCGAACAAACCATGCTCCATGAAATCGAAAGGCAGCCAGCCGGACTTGGCGAAGGACGGCAGTAGCAACGTGTAACCCCACACCAGGAATCCTGCCGAGAGGCCCGCCAGGGCGCCGGAACGGGTGCCTCCCTTCCAGTAGAGGGCACCGACGATCACCGGCACAAACTGCGCCACCGCGGAAAACGAAATCAGGCCAATGCCGACCAGGGCATAGGCTTCGCCGGCGACCCGAAAGTAGAGGTAGCCCAGCATCAGGATGACGACGATGGCCCAGCGTCGGATGCTCAGCAGCTGCCAGGAGAGATCGGTGCGGCGCGCCAGGCCCAGCCATTTCCAACGCAGCATGATGGGCATGATCAGATCGTTGCAGATCATGGTCGACAGTGCGATGGTTTCGACGATCACCATGCCGGTCGCAGCCGACAATCCGCCGATAAACACCAGCAAGGCCAGTGCCTGTTGCTGATGCACCATCGGCAACGTCAACACGAAAGTGTCGGCGTCCACCCCGCCCTCGATGCTCCTGCCGTCGAAATGCAGCAATCCGCCGAGCGCGATCGGCAGGACGAAGATATTGATCAGCAACAGGTACAAGGGGAACATCCAGATCGCCCGGCGCAGGTGGTTCTCGTTGACGTTCTCCACCACGGCGATCTGGAACTGGCGCGGCAGCAGCATGATCGCGGCCATCGACAGGAAAGTCAGCGAAGCCCAACTGCTGTAGTTGCCGCTGAAACTCATCAGTGCTTCGAGTTTCGGAACGGCGCCGGCGCGCGCGAAGATATCGGCGAAGCCATCGTAGATACCGAAGGTGACGAAAATACCTACTGCCACGAAGGCCAGCAGCTTGACCACGGACTCGAAGGCAATCGCCGCGACCATGCCTTCGTGGCGCTCGGTGGCATCGAGATGGCGGGTGCCGAAGAGGATGGTGAACACCGCCATGATCAGCGCCACGTAAAAAGTGCTGTCCTGCAACAAGGGCAAGGCGGCGGCGCGTGCCGGCATGACGATGCCGGGATAATGCAGCAGGATGGTGAAGCTGTTGGATACCGCCTTCAATTGCAGCGCGATGTAGGGAATCACGCCGACCACCGCGATGACGGTCACCAGGCCGCCGAGCAACTGGCTCTTGCCGTAGCGGGCGGCGACGAAGTCGGCGATCGAGGTGATGCGGTTGGCCTTGGCGATGCGGATCATCTTCAGCATCACAAACCACCACAACGCCACCATCAGTGTCGGGCCGAGGTAGATCGGCAGGAAGCCGATGCCCGTCACGGCGGCACGGCCGACGCTGCCATAGTAAGTCCAGGTGGTGCAATACACCGCCAGCGACAGCGCGTAGATGGTCGGGCTGGAGATGATCGAGCGGCCGGCGTCGGCGCGCCGGTCGCCGTACCAGGCAATCGCGAACAGTATCCCCAGGTAGGCGAAGGAGGCCAGCGCAATGAACCAGCCCTGTAGCATCAGTCTCCCCGATGCTCGATGACCCAGGCCATCAGCACGATCAATCCGGCCCAGGCGAGGAAGATATAGGCATACAGCAAGGGGATGCCGAGCAGACTGGCGCCGCGGTTGAAAAGAAACAACAGCGGGTAGTTGAGCAGAATGCAGCCGAGCAGAAAGACCGCCACCAGGCGTTGTCCTGTCAGACCGGATCTGTTCATCGCATCTCCTTTCGCGGCGATTATAGCCCCCGACCTGGGCTCAACCGGCTGTGACGCCCGGATTTGCTTGCGCTACGCGGCGAGGCAGTTGATGCCGTTCATCTCGCACAGAATGCGTTTCACATAGGCCAGCAGGATCCACAACCAGAACAGCAGAAAGAAGGTGACGAAGGGCACGTGCCTGTCGATGATGATTCTCGGCGTGACGAGACGCACCGCTTTGACCACCGGCCGGGTGATCACATTGAACAATTGGTAGACGGGATTGGTGGCGCGCCGGCTGCCGGCTAGAAAAGCCACCAGGCCCTGCCCGAGCAGCGACAGCATCGCTACTTCCGTCAATGCGCGCAAGATGCTAAGGATGAGCAGTTCAGGATTCGCCATGGTATTGTTGGACCTCCAAATCGTTTCCAGGATAGTGCGAATGAATTACGAACACTGGCGTCATTATGCCCGCGGCTGGTTATTCCATTTCATCGGCAAGACCGATCAGGCCTATGCCGCCTACCTCGTCGCCTTTCAGCACAACCCGGCCGACGTCCAGTCGGCGCGCCATCTGGGCGCCATCGCCGCCCAGCGGCAAGACTATGCCGGTGCCGAGAAGTGGTTGCGGGAAGTTGCGCGCCTGGCCCCCGACGATGCCGACAACTTCTTCAATCTCGGCTTTGTGCGCGAACAGATGACGGCGCCGCGCCTGGCCATAGAGTCTTTCCAGGAAGCGGCGCGCCTCAAACCCATACTCGACCGTGCCTGGTATGGCATGGGACTGGCGCACGCCAAGCTCGGCGAGCATGTCGAAGCCGCCGCGGCGTTCCGCGAAGCGGCGCGCCTGCAACCGATGAACGGCCACGCCTGGTACCAGTTGGGGATGGCTTATCATCATTGCGGCGAAGCCGAAAAAGTCGCACAGGTTCTGGACAAGCTGCTCAAGTTCGACCCCAAGATCTCGCGCCAGTTGATCCAGGACAGCGGTCGCCAGGATCTGGCGCCGCTACTCCCGGAAATGCCCTGGTAGCAGTTAAAAAAAGCACCCGCCTCGCGGCGGGTGCTGAATGGGGCGGCGGGTCGTGGCCCGCCGCATCTCCTCCTCCAATACTCAGGTTCCTTGGGTATTGATGTCGCCTTCCAGGTTCGGATAGCGAACATGGTCCACCAGTTCCTGGACTTCCTTGCTCGGCGGCGCGGAAATCAGGGTGCCGATGACGACGCCGATGAAACCGGCCGGAATGCCGAAGATGCCTGCCGAGATCGGTGCGATGTTGAACCACTGGTTGGCCGCGACACCGCCGAAGAACGGATAGGTAATGTACATGTAGTACATGCACACGCCCAGTCCGCCCAACATGCCGAGGATCGCCCCGAGTTTGTTGGCGCGCCGCCAGAACACCCCGCACACCAGCGTCGGAAAGAAGCCCGAGGCGGCCAGCGAGAAGGCCGCGCCGACCAGGAACAGGATGTCGCCCGGCTTGAGCGAGGTGACGTAAGCGGCGATCACCGCGACCACCAGCAGCAGGCCCTTGGAAACCGCCAGGCGACGCGTGGTCGGAGCGTTCGGATCGATCATCTTGTAATAGATATCGTGCGACATGGCATTGGCGATGGTCAGCAGCAGGCCGTCGGCGGTGGACAGCGCGGCGGCCAGGCCGCCGGCAGCCACCAGGCCCGAAATCACATAGGGCAGCTTGGCGATTTCCGGCGTCGCGAGCACGATCAAGTCGCCGCCGATGACGATCTCGGCCAACTGCACGATGCCGTCGCCGTTGATGTCGGAGATGTTCATCAACGTCTTGTCGACCGTCGCCCAGGCCGTCACCCAGGCCGGCAATTCGGCGAACTTCGAGCCAACCAGCACGGTGTATACGTCGAACTTCGCCAACACCGCCAGGCAGGGCGCGGTGAAGTAGAGCAGGAAGATGAAGAACAGCGACCAGAACACCGACTGGCGCGCATCCTTCACCGAGGGCGTGGTGTAGTAGCGCATCAGGATGTGCGGCAGCGCCGCCGTGCCCACCATCAAGCAGAGGATCAAGGCCAGGAAGTTATTGCGGGCGATATTGCTGGCGTTATCGTCCTTGCCCTGGAAAGGCGTGGCGTGCGGCTTGACCGGTGCCGCCCGGGCACCAACGCCCTTCTCCGCCGTCCATTGCTTCTTGGCGGCGGCCGCATCGGCCGGGAAGTCCTTGACCGCCTTTTCCGCGGCCGCGACGGCCTTGGCATCAACCGGTTCGGCGGCCTTGAGTGCGGCGGCCTTGTCCGCCAGTTGCTTCTTCTGCTCGGCGAGGAAGCCCGCACCGCCCGTCTCCAGTCCTTTCAGCTTGGCGTCGGCGGCCGCGGCACGCTCACGGAAGATCTGCCGTACCGACTCTTCCCGGGCGCCGTCGGGCGAGGCCTTGTCGTTCAGCACTTTCTCGCGCTCGGTCACTTTTTGCAGGGCATAACCATAGGCCACCTGCGGCACCGGGCCGAAGCCGTGATGCACGGACAGCCACACCACCGGGATCATGTAGGCAACGATCAGGATGATGTACTGCGCCACCTGGGTCCAGGTTACCGCCTTCATGCCGCCGAGGAAGGAGCACACCATGATGCCAGCGAGGCCAACGAACACTCCAATCTGGAAGTCCAGTCCGGTGAAACGGCTGGTGATCAGGCCGACGCCGTAGATCTGCGCGATCACATAGGTGAAGGAGCAGATAATGGCGGCGACCACGCCGATGAAGCGCGGAAAGTGTCCGCCGAAACGGGCGCCGAGGAAGTCCGGAATGGTGAACTGGCCGAACTTGCGCAAGTAGGGCGCCAGGAACAGCGCCACCAGGCAATAACCACCGGTCCAGCCGAGCACGAAGGCGAGGCCGTCATAACCGGACAGGTACAATGTGCCGGCCATGCCGATGAAGCTCGCGGCAGACATCCAGTCGGCGCCGGTCGCCATGCCGTTGAAGAAAGCCGGTACGCGCCTCCCCGCGACGTAATACTCGGACACTTCGGCGGTCTTCGACATGAAGCCGATGCCGGCATAGAGCAGGATGGTGGCGCCGAGGAACATGTAGCCGAGTATCTTGGGAGGCACACCCATCTGCTCGAGGATGCCGACCACGATGACGAAGGCGATGAAGCCTCCCGTATAGAAGCTATAGTACTTGGTAAGCTGCTTGGTGAAGGTGGCAGTGGATGCGGTGGCCATTATTCTTCCTCCCCTTCGTGGACGCCGTATTCCTGGTCCAGGTTGTTCATGTAATGGGCGTAGTACCAGATGATGACCACGTAGATGATCAGCGAACCCTGGGCGCTCATATAGAAGCCGAAGGGGAAGCCGAGGATGGTGATGCCGTTGAGTTCGCGGGCGAAATAGCCCATGACGAAAGTCACCACGAACCATACCGCCAACAACACGGCGGTGACTTTCAGGTTTCTGTTCCAGTACTCATGATGCTTTGCAGTTAACTGCATGACATTGCCCTCCTCCTTGGATAATCCGTTTATCGTGCCGGCATGGACTGCCGGTCATGCTGTCGAACACTGACCACGGTCTGCGCCGCGTTATGCTCGATTCATGCGCGAGGAACCACAATCCGCGCAATATATGCCTTTTTGCACTGGCAAGCTGACATGAACCTTACACCACTGACGCGAGGCTTACATAGTCACGTTGACCAACCACAGGAGTTGCTGGCGATACCTTACAGAATGGCGATGCGCTCGTCCGCGCGGGACATGAAAGGACCCCTCCTATTGGGAAGGGCTTTCCGCGTGGAGCAGGAACAGCTCAATGTGCGCTTGCCCTTGCCGCCAGGATGCCGGTGTTCTGCCGCACATAAAGTTCGTCCCACATGTCTTCAGCACGCTTGTCCTTGTACATCAGCGAGCCGAGGATGACGGCGAGGAAGCCCAGCGGAATGGAGTAGAGGCCGGGATTGCGCAACTCAAACCAGGGTTTTTCGAGGCCCATGATGCTGGTCGTGTCATTGCCAAAGCTGGCGATCTTGTCGGCCGCCGCCTTCTTCGCCTTCTCGGTTTTGGCGATTTCGGCTTTCACCTTCTCGATGGCGACTGGATCGGCGGCGGACTTGGCAGGCACTGCCGCCGTCAGATCGGCGTTGAGCTTGGCGAGTTTTTCGTCGGAGGCCTTGATGATCTTCTCATTGGCGGCTTTCACGGCGAGCGGATAGGTGAGGTTCGGCGAAACCATCACCAGTCCGATGGCGAGGAACGTGCCGACGATCATGCCGGCCACGATGCCACCGGTGTTGCAGCGTTTCCAGAACAGCGTCATCAGCACGCAGGGGAAGTTGGCCGAGGAAGCGACGGCGAAGGCCAGCGCCACCAGGTGGGCGACGTTCTGGCCCTTGGCGGAGATGCCGATGACGATGGCCATGGCGCCCACCAGGACGGTGGCGATGCGGGCTGCCTTAACTTGTTGCTCTTGCGTCACATGCCCCTCCTTGATGACGCCTACATAAAGGTCGTGGGCCATCGCCGAAGCGGCGGCGAGGACCAGGCCCGCGACCACCGCGACGATGGTGGCGAAGGCCACGGCGGCGACGAAGGCCATCATGAAATTGCCCATCAGGCTGTCCGGTCCACCGCCCAACGCTTGAGCCAGGAGGGGATTGGCCATGTTGCCGCCGGCGTCGATCGCCGCGATATTGGCCGGGCCGACTTTCATCGCCGAACCCATGCCGAGAAACAGCGTCAGCACGTAGAAGCCGCCGATGATCGCCATCGCCCAATTCACCGACTTGCGCGCGGCCTGGGCCGTCGGCACGGTGAAGAAACGCATCAGGATGTGCGGCATGCCGGCGGTGCCGAACACCAGCGCCATGCCCAGCGAAATCTGGTCGAGCGGCACTTTCAGGAACAGGCCGGGCTCCAGGAAAATCTGGCCCAACTCGGTCGGAGAAAGATTCTTGGCTTTGTCGCCCAGCAGAGTGGCGACGCGCTGCTGAACCTTCGGGTCGTTGATGACGTTGTTCAGGAAGTCGCCGAGGAAACCATACTGGCTCCAGACCATGACCACCATCACGATGGAAGCGCAGACCAGCAGGACCGCCTTGATGATCTGCACCCAGGTGGTTGCGACCATGCCGCCGAACAGCACGTACATCAGCATCAGTATACCCACGACGATCACCGAGATTTCGTAGTCGATGCCGATCAGGGTCTTGATCAGGACGCCCGCGCCGACCATCTGTGCGGTGAGGTAGAAAGTCGACACGGTGATGGTCGACAAGGCGCCGACGATGCGGACTTTCTTCGGGTCGTTGCGGTAGGCCAGGATATCCGACAGCGTGTACTTGCCGATATTCCGGCACGGCTCGGCGATCACCAGCAGCACCGTGATATACGCCACCAACCAGCCCACCGAGTACATGAAACCGTCGTAGCCATACAGCGAGATCAGGCCGGCGATGCCGAGGAAGGACGCGGCCGACAGATAGTCGCCGGCGATCGCCCAGCCGTTCTGCAAGCCGGAAACGCCGCCACCGGCAGCGTAGAAATCGGCGGTGGTCTTGACCCGCTTGGCGGCGAGGTAGGTGACGTACATGGTGACGCAGATAATGGTACCGAACACCATGAAGGTCAGCCATTTCCATTTTTCGTGGACGGCGCCCTCGGCGAAAGCCGGCAGCGACACCAGCGGCATGGCGCAGGCGAAGACGGCCAGCCAGATCTTGTTTTTCAGGGTCATCATGTCATTTCGCTCCAATTTTTTCGGCGTCGCGCACCAGTTCGGCGGCCATCGCGTCGAAATCCTTGGCCTTCGCGGTGTAATAGAAGGCGATACCCCAGGCGACGATGAATTGCGACAGCGCGAAAAGGATGCCGACATTCACCGCGCCATAGACCTTGACCCGGTATATGTCGGTGAAATAGGCGGCGCCGATCGGCAGCAGAAAATAATAAACCAGCGAGAAGACCATCAGGCCCGTAAGAAATGCCAGTTTTCTGGCGTGCAGGCGCTGAAAGCGCGGGTCGTTGTCGATCGCGACCCAGTTGATGGATGATTCAGCCATAGTCCCTCCCTGTTTATCCGCTCGGAATTATTCCCGGATCCGAGGTAAATATAGCAGACCGGGCTGACGCAGCACTTACGGCTGCCTTACGCAACGCTTACGATGAGGCCGAGTTACGGTAGCCGGTACTATCACTCCACAGCCGTCGGTGGCAACGGATAGGAGACCCCCTGGCGCGGAAATACTGCCTGAGCGAGTGTCCCACAACCGGCAGGATTGGGGCGCAAGCGCACGCTGGCGCGATGCAATTCGGCAATCTCGCGCACGATGGCCAACCCCAGCCCGCTGCCGTCGGCTTCGCTGCCCAGCACCCGGTAGAAGCGTTCAAAAACCAGTTCCCGGTCGGCCTCGGACATGCCGATACCGTTGTCCTCGACCTCGAATATCGCGAATTCCTCACCGCGGGTGCGTGCCGTTACCCGTCCGCCGGTGGGCGTGTATTTGACGGCGTTGTCGACCAGGTTGCTCATCAATTCGCGCAGCAGTGCCGCACTGCCATCGATCAGCAACGGCCAGCCGCTGCCTTCGAAGCCGATATCGATGCCCTTCGCCAGCGCGCGGGGAACGGCTTCCTGCGTCACCTCGCGGGCCAGGTCCTCCAGATCGACGGTGGCAAACACGTGCATCTTCTCGTAGCTGGCCTCGGCGCGGGCCAGTGTCAGCATCTGGTTGATGAGATGGGCCGCGCGCTCGGCGCTCTCGGCGATCTGCTGCAACGACGCCCGGATCAGCTGCGGATCGGTCTCCGACTGCGCCAGCTCGGTCTGCATCTTCAATCCGGTCAACGGCGTGCGCATCTGGTGCGCAGCGTTGGCGATGAAGCGCTGCTGCCCCTGCAAGTTCTGTTCGAAGCGCGCCATCATGTCGTTGAAAGCCACAATTACTGGGCGCACCTCTTCCGGCACACCATGGATGTTGATCTGCGCCAGGTCGCCCGGGCGGCGCTTGCGGAAACGTCGCTGGAGGCGCGTCAAGGGCGCGATGCCGCGCGTCAGGCCCAGATACACCAGGATTACCGCCAGCGGGATGATGGCGAACTGCGGCAGGATCACCCCGGAGATGATGCGGCTGGCGAGGTTCTCCCGCTTCTGGCGCGTCTCCGCCACCTGCACCAGCACCGGCGAGCCGCGGGCCGGTTGCGTCACGAACTGGTAGGCGACACGAATTTCCTCGCCCTGGATATCGTCATCGCGAAACAGCACGGTGTCGGGAGAGAACTCCTCCGGCATTTCAGGCCGGGGGATTTCCTTGTCGCCGACCACCAGCTCGCCGTGCAGGCCGACGACCTGGTAGTAGGTCGTATCGCTCTCGTCGGCACGCAGGAGGGCGCGGGCGGGCGCCGGGAAATTCACCACCACTTTGCCGTTCACCACCTTGACCTGGCGGGCAATCACATTCAGGTTTTCCGCCAGTGCCTGGTCATAAGGCTGGTTGGCGATATTGTTGGCGACATGGTGGGTCACGGCAATGCTGACGGGCCACAGGAACAGCAAGGGGGCCAGCATCCAGTCGAGAATCTCCCCGAATAACGAATTGAGTTCAGTGGGCGTCCCGAAGATACGGGTGGCGCGAGTGCCCTCGGAACTCGGCAGTGATTCCATCGGTGACTTAGGCTCGGGGCGCGTCGCCGGTCACGGGCGGTTTTTCCAGGCAGTAGCCGAGACCGCGGACGGTGGTGATCTTGATGCCGCCACCATCGAGTTTCTTGCGCAGGCGATGCACATAGACTTCGATGGCGTTGGTGCTGACTTCCTCGCCCCACTCGCAGAGGTGATCGACCAGTTGTTCCTTGTTAACCAGGCGTCCCGCCCGCAGCAGCAGTATTTCGATCAGCCCCAGTTCGCGCGCCGAGAGTTCGACCATCTGACCGCCGATCAGCACCTGCCGATCGGCCTGGTCATAGGTTAACAAACCGAATTCTATCCGCGTCGGCATGCCCGTGCCGCGGCGGGTCAAGGCCCTGACCCGGGCTTCCAGTTCCGGCAGAGCGAAGGGCTTGGTCATGTAATCGTCGGCACCCGCATCGAGGCCGCGAACCCGGTCCTCGATGCCGTCCTGGGCGGTGAGTATCAGCACCGGCAGGGTGCTCTTGCGCGCGCGCAGACGGCGTAGGACTTCAATACCGGAAAGTTTCGGCAGACCCAGATCGAGAATCAGCAGATCGAATTGCTGGCTGGCGAGCGCCGCATCCGCTTCAACCCCTGAACTGACGCAATCGACAGCGTAACCGGCTTTCCGCAAGGAGCGCTGCAAGCCGTCGGCGATGATCCGGTCATCTTCTGCCAGCAGGATTCTCATGGGGAAAGTCTACCACACGGCTCTGTCGACCCGAGGCATGTTGCAGGTAGGGAAACAGATCGAAAAAAAGCCCTGCCGAAGCAGGGCTTTTCCGGGTTGCAG
>JBAYJH010000098.1:0-14706 GCA_041665185.1 Sterolibacterium sp. | reverse complement strand
TATTGAAGGAAAAATGCTGCGGGTGTCTCTAGCGGCTTGCCGCCTTGGCTCAAGGAATCCTCGCCTCTGAAATCGGAAAACGCTTTGCTACGCGCAAACGGCGTCAGCTGGATGACGGAGTGAAGGATGGATGTATCCCCCGGCTTAGCCTCTCCGGGTTTCGTCTGATTTTTTGATGCCGCGCCCCATTCTGGCTTTAGCTTTCTGGCGCGGGTTTGGCGACCTTCATCATCTGGCGAACAAGTCGATATTCGAATGCAGTTCATCGCCCCGTCCCGCTACCAACAGTTCAAGGCTTCCGGGCAGCTACCGTCCCCAAGCGGGATCGCGCTCGCCATACTTTCGTTGTTGCAGCGCGACGATTGCAAACTCGACGATCTGGTTCGATTGATTCAGTCCGACCCAGCGATCGCTGGACAAGTGTTGAAAATCTCGAACGCCGCAATCTACGGCCACAGGCGCCCAATTATCTCACTCGCCAAAGCCGTGACCACGCTCGGAACAACCCGTGTGGGCACACTGGTTCTCGGCTTGTCTGTACTACAAAGATGCAATGAGAAGAGATGCCCACAATTCGACTATCAGCGTTTCTGGTCCCGTGCGCTGGCAACCGCGATTTCGGCCCAGGCTCTGGCACGCTATGCAAAGGTCCCCGGAGAAGAGAACTTTACCGCGGGATTGCTCTGTAGCATAGGGGAGTTGGCGCTGGCATCTATTTTCCCCGATCTATACGGCGGGATCGTTTCCGCAACATCGGCCGCCGCCGAACGGCTCGAATTGGAACGCCGGACATTCGGTATCGACCATCGCGAGTTGGGTGTCACCATGCTGCGAGATTGGCATTTGCCCGACGTGTTGGTCGTTGGCGTATATCACAGTGAAATCCCGGACGATGCGGACTTTATGGAAGGATCGCGAAGCTTTCTCGTGAGCCACGCCCTCCACATTTCGCTTGCATTGGCGGACATCTGCGTGGGTGAGGAGGCGGCGCGTTGCAAGATGATACCGAACCTGTTTCTCAAAGCCACCCGGTTGGGAATCGAAGAAGAAGAGGAGTTGTCCTCGCTTGCAAATAATGTCTTCAAAAGCTGGCGTGAGTGGGGCGAAATGCTTGAAGTAAAAACTCACGAAATTCCTGAATTCGAGAACCTGCTGGTATCGCCGCCGCGCGAATTGGTTGGCAGCGCTTCGACGTCAGCCGCGACTCCGACAAGCCATTCTGCGCTTGTCGTCACCAGCAATCTTTCAGAAGGCGCGACGATAGCAAGCTATCTGGAGGCAAACGGTTTTGACGTGCAGAGTGCTTCCGGTGGCCCAGACGGACTGCGCATTGCGCTGGCCGAATCGCCAAAGCTAATTCTGATCGAGTTGATTACGGCAGGAACGGACGCCCAGACATTTTGTCGTTCGTTGCGCGCAAGTCCGCTGTCGACCGGCAGTTACATTATCGTCATTTGCGACCGCGAGGATGAGGGCAAGCTCGCCATGACGGTTGATGCCGGTGCCGATGATTTCCTCTTGCGGCCAATCACCCAACTAACCCTTGCCGCCAGACTGAGCGCCGCCGATAGGGTAATGCATCTTCAGTCGCAAGTTCTCAAGGAGCAACACGACCTGGCGAAATCGGCGGTTGAGTGGGTCGGGTCGAACAGAAATATAACCATCGTAGCCATGACGGATTTGTTGACCCATCTTCCCAATCGGCGGCATGGGCTGGACTTTTTGGCCGCGGAATGGGCCAACGCACATGGCAATAACCTTTCTATCGCCTGCTTGATGATCGATATCGATCACTTCAAGAGCATCAACGACAAATACGGCCACAAGCATGGCGACGCTGTCCTGGCGGCGGTTTCACACCGACTGAAGAGCAGTGCACGCAGCGAAGACATGGTATTCCGCTACGGGGGAGAGGAGTTTTGCCTTATCAGCCCGGGAACAAACAGGCCACGAGCGATCGAAATTGCCGAGCGCATCCGCCATAATCTGGCGGCAGCCAGTTTCGACGTTGACGAACTCAATATTTCCGTGACTGTCAGTATTGGTGTGGCGGCGGCGTCACCGCCATACGATACAAGCGAGGAGGCGTTGATCGCCGACGCGGACGCCGCTTTGTCTCGTGCGAAACTGATGGGACGCAATCGGGTGGAAGTTGCTGCTTAATGCAGCGGCGTTGAACCTTCCGTTCCCCGCGATTGACCTGCTCCACCGCGAACGCTCGGCTTTTCAGATGTCGCCGTACTTGTGACGGCTCACTTCAGGATCGAGAACAGGTTGTTGTAGTCGTCGGTCCAGCCGCGAAAGCCTGGAGTGGCGCTCATGCGCCGGCCGCCCTGTTTGACCAGCCGGTCGGCCAGTTCGCTGTTGCCGGTGATGACGATCCAGTCGGTGCGGTACAGCCAGGGCTGCTTGTCGCCAGGTTCGTTCTCGATCAGGATCGCCTCACGCCCGATGGATTGCGCAATATCCGCCACCACCGGTTGCAGGTTCAGGTAGCGGTTGCTGATGTGATAGGCGATCACCCCCTCGGGCGCCACATGGCGGGCGAACGCGAGTATTGCCTGGTGGGTGATCAGATGCACGGGAATGGAATCGCTGGAGAAGGCATCCACCGCCAGCACGTCGAAGCGCTGCGCTGGCTGGCGCTCCAGCGCCAGGCGGGCGTCGCCCTGGGAGAGCTCGATCCTGGCGCGGCTGCCGGACAGGAAGGTGAAATGCTGAAGGGCGAAATCGATGACCTCGGGATTCAGTTCATAGACGCGATATACATCGCCCTCCCGGCCATAGGCCGACAAGGTGCCGACGCCCAGGCCGATCAGGCCGATGCGCTGGGGTCGTGGAGTGTTCATGGCGGAACTGCCGCTAGCCCTGAGTCCGAGTATCGACTGCCCGATGCCCGATTGTTCGCCATAATAGGTCGTCAGCGTGCGGCGAAACTGCGGCGCACGAAACTGGTTGCCATGGGTGATCACGCCATGGCTGAGGCGCCACTTGGCGTGGGGGTCGGAGTCCGGCGCGGTGGCCTGGACGCGCAGCGTGCCATAGAAATTCCGCGTCAGCACAATGGTGTCTTGCTGGATTCGCTCCTGGTAGCTCACGGCCAGCAATACGCTGCCGCCGGCCAGCCCCAGCAAGGCGTAACGCATGATGCGCTGCGGCCAGGCGAAGATGCCGATGACGACGCTCAACACCACCAGGACGGCGGGGAATTCCCAATACCAGTTGAGTGCCAGCGGGGCGACGATGCCGACCACGATGCCGCCGGCCGCGCCGCCCAGGGACAGCATCAGGTAAAAAAGCGTGAGATGCTGCGGAGCGGGGCGGCGGGCCGCGAGTTCGCCGTGGCAGAACATGCACAACACGAACAGCCCGATGGCATACAGAGGCACCGCGAGTTCGATATGCAGCAGACCGGCCTCGGGCAGCCAGCCCTCACCGGGGCGGAAGCTCAACCCCGCCAGCATCAGGGCCGCCAGCACGGCGGCGAGGGGATGGAACAAGCGCGGGCGGTACCAGCGGTCGCCGTCGAAACAGAAAATGAAGGTGAGCAGGTAGATAGCCAGCGGCAAGACCCACAGGAAAGGTATCGAGGCGACGTTCTGGGTGATGTGGGTGGTGGTGGACAACAGCATCATCGAACCCGCGGCAGCCAGCATCAGCCACAGCAGTTGCTGGCCGGTGGAGGGCGGCGCCTCGGGGACGGAAACCGGTCCCGCGTTGATCTCCGCTATGACAGGTGTGGCCTGTCCAGCACGCCCGCGCAGCGAGCGCCAACCGGTCGCCAGCGCCATCACGGCGAACAGCGCGTACCCCGAACTCCAGCCGACGGATTGCCAGTAGTTGGTGGTGGTCAGCTCGATCAGCGGCGGGTAGCAGATCAGGGCCGCCATCGAGGCCGCGTTCGACAAGGCGTACAGGCGGTACACCGCGCCGCCGGGGAAGCGCCGGGTGAACCAGGCCTGGATCAAGGGGCCGGTGGTGGACAGCATCAGGTAGGGCAGGCCGATGGTCACGGTCAGCAGCAACAGGATGCGCCCGATCGGGTTGTCGGCGTTTTCCGGCTTGAAACCGACCGAGGGAATGATCGGCAGGCAGGCCAGGCTGGCCAGCAGCAGGCCGCCGTGGATCAGCACCTGCTTGCGCGGCGCAACTTTGCGGATCAAGAGGTCCGAGTAGGCGTAACCGGCCAGCAGGGTGACCTGGAAGAACACCATGCAGGTGGTCCACACCGCGGCCGATCCGCCGAACCAGGGCAGGATCTGCCGGGCGATGATGGGCTGGACCAGGAACAGCAGAAACGCCGACAAGGTGATGGCGGCTGCATACAGCGTCATGAGGTTTCCTCGCCGCCTGCCGGCGCAGCCCTCACACCGTCGCGCGCCGCTGTCTCAGGTCGTTGAGGCAATAGCCGAGCCACTGCGCGGAGAGCTTTTCCTGCAGTGAATTCTGCTTCAGGCGTTCGTTGAGCAGATGAAAGTCGACGCTGTCGAGCGGCTGGTCCTGGTTGAAGCAGGAGAAGACATGGGTCACTTCGCCGGTCGTCGGGTCGCGATGGAGTTGCAGGCACTGGGCGCAGATCTCCTTCATCATGCACTGCATCGGGGAGTTGATCGAGCCGATGGCGAAATGGTGCGGCTTCAGATACGACTTGAGGACATCGTGGCGCGCCTTGCCGACGCCCGCCATCATCCGGTCCGAGCCGATGGCGATGATGCGTTCGGCGTCCTCGGTGCGGATAGTTTGCGGCCCCAGACGCCCGGAAGCATAGGCCTCCATGGCCTGGACGATGTTGCCGACAAACGTCCGGTCCTGCGGCCGCCCCGGTTCGAAGCCGGGTTCTTCGTCGCAGCACCAGATCACGATGTCGGCCGCCGCCTCGATGTCCTGGACCTTGTAACGGTCGATGACTTTCTTGTAGCCGGCGAAATACAGAACCTTGGAGTTCCTCGCGCGGAATGCCTGGCCGATCGAAAACAGCACCGCGTTGCCCAGCCCGCCGCCGCACAGGATCACCGTCTCGTCGGCCTGGATGTGGGTGGCCATGCCGGTCGGTCCCATCAGGATCACCGGCTCGCCCGGTTGCAGCGCGGCGCAGAGGTTGGCGGAGCCGCCCATCTCCAGCACGATGGTGGACACCAGTCCCTGCTCGCGGTCGACCCAGGCTCCCGTCAGGGCGATGCCTTCCATCTGCATGCGCGTGCCGGCGGCTACCGCGGCGAGCGTTTCGAAATTTTGCAGGCGATAGAACTGCCCCGGCTGGAAGTTGCGCGCCGCCAGGGGCGCCTTGATGACGACCTCGACGATGGTGGGCGTCAGGCGCTCGACCTTGTGAATTGTCGCGAGCAGGTCGTGCGCCAACTGGTCGAAGAAGGCCGCATTGCTTGCCGTGGATTGCGGCGTCTGCCGGGCCAGTACCCGGGAGACCAGCGGGTATCCCTGTTTGGCCGAAGCCATGGCCTTGACCACGTTGCCGGAGTAGGACGGGTGCAGGTCGCCGAAGAAGCTGAGGTAGCGGCCGTCGTCGAAGCGAGACAAGAGGACTTCGGGATGGTCCGGCTTGCAATTGCCGCGGTCGGGCTTGACCGGGGCGCCGGATTCGTCGCAGGCGCGGAAGAACTTGCCGTCGAGCTGGAAATGCGCAGTGTCTTCGCGCGCCAGCACGGTGTTGGGCTGGGTGCCGGCGGCGACGAAGATGGTGTGGGCCGGCAGCCAGTGCTCGCCGCCGCCTTCCCAACGGCCGTCGTCACCGAACTGTTGTTTGGCGAAGCGCATGCCCAGCGCCGCGCCGTGGTTGTCGACGTCGATGGCCAGCGGCGACAGGCACTCGGCGAAAGTGATGCCTTCCTCCAGGGCTTTCTCGATCTCCTCGTGATTGAGGGTGTAGGACGGGCTGTCTATCATCCGGCGCCGGTAGGCGATGGTCGCGCCGCCCCAGGTCCTTAGCAATTCGATGACGCGGGCGGGGCGCTGTTCGTGCTGCGCCGCGGCGCGCTCGTCGCGGATGGCGCGGGCGTGGGCGAGGAACTCCTCGGCGATTTCCCGGTCCAGGTCGTCCCAGCGTGCGCGGATCGCATCCTCGCCGATGGAGGCCGCCAGCGCTTCGTAGCGCTGGAGGAACTTTTCCACCTGGACGGGATAGTAGGCCAGCGACTCGGTCGCCGTGTCGATGGCAGTGAGCCCGCCGCCGACCACCACTACCGGCAGGCGCAACTGCATGTTGGCCAGCGAGTCCTGCTTGGCGGCGCCGGTGAGCTGTAGCGCCATGAGGAAATCGGAAGCGGTGCGCACGCCGCGCGCCAGGCCGTTGGGAATATCCAGCACGGTCGGCTTGCCGGCGCCCAGGCACAGCGCGATATGATCGAAGCCGCGTGCCAGGGCGTCGTCGACCGTCAGCGTGCCGCCGAAGCGCACGCCGCCGAACAGGGCGAACTCGGCGCGGCGCACCAGCAGCAGACGCAGGATCTTGAGGAAGTTCTTGTTCCAACGCACCGTGATGCCGTACTCGGCAACGCCGCCGAAGCCGGCCATGACGCGGTCATCGAGCGGCTCATACAAGGTGGTGACGTCGCGGATCGCCTCGAAAGGTGTGCGGCCGCCATCGATGCGCACGCCGCCAATGGACTCGGGCAGCGGCTCGATCTTCAGCCCGTCGATGCCGACCACGCTGTGTCCGTCGTTGATCAGGTGATGAGCCAGGGTGAAGCCGGCCGGCCCCATGCCGGCCACCAGCACCTTCTTGCCGGTCGGCGGGAGCGGAATGGGGCGGCGGATGTTGAGGGGGTTCCAGCGCGTCAGCAGGCTGTAGATCTCGAAGCCCCAGGGCAGTTCCAGTACGTCCTTGAGGGTGCGCGTCTCCACTTCCGGGATGTTAACCGGCTCCTGGCGCTGGTAGATGCAGGATTTCATGCAGTCGTTGCAGATGCGGTGGCCGGTGCCGGCGGCCATCGGGTTGTCGACCGTAATCACCGCCAGCGCGGAGATGGAATGGCCGAGGTTCTTCAGGGTGTGGAATTCGGAAATCTTCTCCGCCAGCGGGCAGCCGGCCAGCGGCACACCGAAGGGGCTCTTCTTGTAGGTGATTTTCTCCGGCGCATCCGGCGCAGGTTTTTCGCGCAGACCACGCGAGCAGGAATCTTTCTTCTGGGTGTGGCACAGGATGCAGTAGTTGGACTGGTCCAGCGCGCCGGTGAGATCGGTGCCCTGGTCGGTGAGGGCGAAACCCCGGCGGCGGCGGATATGCTCGGGCTGGATGCGGAATGAGGTCACGCCTTCGGCTTCGCTGACCTGGGCCGCCGGCACCAGATTGCCGGGATCGACGCCGGTCGGCGTCTTGAACAGCACGCCGTGACGATGCCGTTCTCTGCCCTGCGGCGTGTGCACGGCCCATGCCGCGTATTGCCGGGCGGTCTCCAGGATTTCGGCATTGGCTTCCTTGTCCGCCTGCCAGGCGACGATCTGGCGGGCGAAGCCCAAGTCGTCGAAGCCGTGGAACTCTCCGCCGAGGCGCTCGACGAGGGAGGCGTACAGCGCCGGTCCGTCGATCTGCGCCGCCTGCTCGGGCCGGATCATCTTTGCCGCCTGGCGCTGCACGAAGAGACGCTTGACCTCATACAGCGGCGTGAGATCGGCATGTTGTTGCGACAGCGCGGCGGCCTCGGTGCCGATGTCGAACAGCTCGGCCACGAAGGCGTCGAGTCGCGGCCCGAGGGCGATCATCAGCGCCGATTCGTCGGCGGCGGGGCACGACTCGGGCGCGGCGCGGGCCGCCAGCAGCCGGGCATGCAGAGCGTTGTCGTCCTCGCCGAGGCGCTTGAGGAATATGCCATCCAGTCTTGCCAGTCCCTGGCGCTGGTAGAGATCGGCGATGTTCAGGTCGTGCGACAGCTTCAACATGTACGGGTTCCTAATGGGGGCATCCGGCATTCAATGCAGAATTGGTGGATATCAAACATTCTAGGTTGGAGAAAACCCGCTATGGTACTGAGTTAGTGGGATCGGCTCAAGAAGTAGATGGATGATAGACTTAAATCCCGCAACCCCAATACCCTGTGCCGATGAAGATATTGTTCGCCATTCTCTGCCTGCTGTCAGGTTTCGCCGGCAGCGTCACCGCGAAAACCCCCGGTGAAGTCGAGGTCGGCGCTTATCTTCGGGAGGCGCCGCTGTACGGATTCTTCGGTGATTTCAGGAAACTCTCCGAACTGCGCGGCAAGCCGCTGATCATCAATGTCTGGGCGAGCTGGTGCGGTCCCTGCCGGGCGGAAATGGGCTCCCTCGAACGATTGTCGCGACGCCTCGGCGGCAAGAAGATCAAGGTCATCGGCATTTCGACCGACGACGACGCGGCTGCCGCCGCCGCCTTCCTTACGAAGTCCAGAGTCACTTTCGACAATTACCTCGACAAGAACCTGTTGCTGGAAAATATGCTGGGTGCCAGCACTCTCCCTCTGACCATTCTGGTCGATGCCCAGGGCCGGGTGGTGAAGAAGATCAATGGCTATCATGAATGGGATACCCCCGAGGCATTGGAGATGATCGGCAGCGCCTTTCGCCTCAAGATCTGAATTCCCCCAGCCGCATATGGAAAATGTGCATTCGTGCGATGCATGCAAGCTCTTGGCGTAGATAGCTAATTTCCATTCCGGCGGGTCCGGATGCACAAAATTAATGTACTTGGCGCGCTTGCCCGCCACCCCGCACTTCCCGTCCCCTGGCCGCAATAATCGGCTAACTGGTTGATAACGAACAGTGAAACATGGCGACGGGGCACCTGGCACAGCCATTGCTCAATGTAGGTCAAGCAGACCACACGCAACCGAGGTGACGCCATGCAAGACAAGAACAAAATACTGGTCATAGACGATGAAGAGGTCGTCCGCATGAGCCATCGTCGAATCCTGGCGGGCGAGCGTTTCAATGTCGAGACCGTCCTCGACGGTAGCGAGGCGTTGCGGTGGCTGGAGCATCAGCCGGTCGACGTCGTCTTGCTGGATCTGCGCATGCCAGGGATGGACGGCATCTCGGTCCTCAAGGCGATCAAGGAAAAGTGGCCGGAAATCGAAGTCGTCGTCATCACCGGTTATCCGTCGATCGAAACCGCCAAGGAAGCGATCCAGCTCGGCGCCTACGATTACCTGGCCAAACCCGCCGACCCGGCAGACATCATGAAGGTTACCAGCGGCGCGGTCATGCAGAAGAAGTGGGGAATGCACAAGGACCACCCGGAAACTGCCCCAGCCGTATCCACCAGCCAATCTATCCATTGAAGGAGAAATACCATGAACGTGACACGCAAAATTCTGGTCGTCGATGATGATCCCGTTGTCAGCAAGAGCATCGGCCGGGTTCTTTCCAACAAAGGCTATGCGGTGATCTCGGCCCAGAATGGGGAAGAGGCGCTGAGCAAGCTCGACGGCGAAAAATACGACCTGGTGTTCACCGACATCAAGATGCCCGGCATGAGCGGGCTAGAGGTCGCCGAGCGGGTCAAGGCCAGCCAGCCATGGCTGCCGGTGGTGATCGTCACCGGCTATGGGACCGACGCGAATGAAGCCAGAGCGGCGGCGGCGGGTGTTTCGGGCTTCCTGCGCAAGCCTTTGTCGCCGGAAATGATTGAGGGCAGTACCGAGCAGGCCCTGAAGGAAGCCGAAGCGTTGCGGATGGCGGAAGCCGTTGCGCCGCCAGCCGACGAAGCCGTCATCGCAGCCATGCCTGAAATCGCCAAGGCGGGGAATACGGTCAAGAACGTCGCGCTGTTCCTGGCGGCGCCCTTCATCGGCCTGGCCTACGTGATCGCCATGCCGTTCGTCGGCGCCGGCATGCTGGCATGGATGGGTGGCAAGGCCTTGTTCGAGAAGGCGCCGATCGTCAAGACCTTGGCGATGACTGTTGCGACTCCCTTCATCGGGTTGGCCTTCATCCTCGTCGCGCCTCTCGTCGGTATCGGAGCCTTGGGTTGGTATGGCACCAAGGCATTGCTGAAGCACAAAGACTGAGTTCACGACTCCCTCCCCCTTTCCCACAGGGATTCCCTTCGGTCACAAGGGGGAGGAGCAAAACGCTCAAGGCGCCAGATCGAAAACCAGCACCTCGGCGTCCTTGCCGTCGGCAAGGACGAGTGTGCTTTCATCGGCCAGCAGCGCGGCATCACCTTGCCGTAGGAGTTGCCCATTGACCTTGAGCGTGCCGCGCACCAGATGCACATAGGCCTTGCGCGCCGGATTCAGCGGTCGGGTGACGGATTCCGCGCCGTCCAGCAAGCCGGCATAGAGCGAAGCATCGGCGTGCAGTGTCACGGAGTCTCCGGCGCCGTCCGGCGAGGCGACCAGCCTCAGGCGCCTGCGTTTCTCGGCGGGGTCGAATGACTTCTGCTCATAGCCCGGCGCAATCCCGCTTTCGCTCGGGGTGATCCAGATCTGTAGAAAATGCGTGGTTTCGTCCGCCGCGTGGTTGAACTCGCTGTGCATGACCCCGCTGCCGGCGCTCATGCGCTGCACATCCCCGGGTGGAATGGCGGTGCCGTTGCCCATGTTGTCCTGGTGCGCCAGCGATCCCGACAACACGTAGCTGATGATCTCCATGTCGCGGTGGCCGTGGGTGCCGAAACCGCCACCCGGCGCTATGCGGTCCTCGTTGATGACGCGCAGATTGCCCCAGCCCATGTGCGCCGGGTCGTAATAGTCGGCGAAGGAGAACGAATGGTAGCTCTTCAGCCAACCGTGGTCGGCATAGCCGCGGTCTTGCGATTTGCGTAGGGTGAACAAGCGCTGTCTCCTTTTCGAACGTCAGGAGTATAAAGTCTTTCAGACATGCAGGGCATGCCCCAGGGCGCGCAGTGCCGCTTCCTGCACCGCTTCTCCCAGTGTCGGATGGGCATGGATGGTGGCGGCGACATCTTCGAGCCGGGCGCCCATTTCCAGCGACTGCGAAAACGCCGTCGATAACTCGGATACGCCGCGTCCCACCGCCTGCCAGCCGACAATCAGGTGGTTGTCGCGGCGAGCCACCACGCGCACGAAGCCTTCCGTGGATTCCAGCGTCATGGCGCGGCCGTTGGCGGCAAACGGGAACTGCGCATGCAGGCAATCCGCTCCGGCCTGCGCCGCCTGCTCCGGCGTCTGCCCGACCACCACGATTTCCGGGTCGGTGAAACACACCGCCGGTATCGCCGCCGGCAGGAAGTGGCGGCGCCGACCGGCAATGATTTCGGCGACCATTTCCCCCTGTGCCATTGCCCGGTGTGCCAGCATCGGTTCACCGGTTACGTCGCCTATGGCCCAGACGCCGCGCATCGAGGTACGGCACTGGTCGTCGATGCGGATTGCGCGGCCGTTCATGTCGAGCAACAGCGATTCCAGGTTGTATCCTTCGGTGCGCGGCCGGCGTCCGATGGCGACCAGAATGCGATCGGCGGGCAGTTCGGACTCCCTCCCTTGTGCATCGCTGATTCTCAGGGCGTCACCCAGGGTATTGAGCCCCAACGCACTACAGCCGAGATGCATGTGTACGCCGAGCCGGCGTAGCGATGCTGTCACCGGCGTGACCAGCTCTTCGTCATAGGCCGGCAGTACCCGTTCCAGCGCCTCGACCACCGTGACTTCGGCGCCGAGCTTGCGATAGGCGATCCCCAGTTCCAGGCCGATATAGCCGCCGCCGATCACCACCAGGTGTCGCGGCAGCGACGGCGGCGACAGTGCTTCGGTGGCGGAGATCACCGGCCCGCCGAAGGGCAGGCCGGGCAACGACACAGCCTGCGATCCCGGCGCCAGTAGCAGGTTCTCGCAACTGACGCGCAGCTGTTCAGCATTCTTGCCGTCAGGTAGAACTTCGACCGTCTTGCCGTCCACGATGCTGGCCCAGCCCTTGACGACTTGTACCCCGTTCTTCTTCAGCAAGGCGGCCACGCCGGCAGTCAGCCTGGCGACGATGCCGTCTTTCCAGCGCAGCGTCTGCGCCAGGTCGATGCCGGGCGTTTCCACGCGGATGCCGAGCGGCGAATCCGCGGCGTAATGGCGCACTTTCTCGAACGCCTCGGCGGCGTGTATCCAGGCCTTGGAGGGAATGCAGCCGACGTTGAGGCAGGTGCCGCCGAGTTGCTCGCCTTCGACGAGGGTGGTGGCGATGCCAAGTTGCGCGGCGCGGATCGCGGCAACATAACCGCCGGGGCCGCCGCCGATCACCAGCAGTTTTGTGGAAAGTGTCTTCATCGGCTACTCCGCTATTCCACGAACAACGTGGCCGGGCATTCGAGCAGCCCGCGCACGGCCTGAATGAACTCGGCGGCATGCAAACCATCGACCACGCGGTGATCGAATGACGACGACAGGTTCATCATCTGCCGCGCCACCACCGCTCCACCGCGGATCATCGGGCGCAGCACCATGCGGTTGACGCCGACGATGGCCACTTCCGGATGGTTGATCACCGGTGTCGACACCACGCCGCCCAGGACACCGAGGCTGGATATGGTGATGGTCGAGCCGGTCAGTTCCTCGCGCGTGGCGCTGCCGTTGCGCGCCGCTTCGGCCAGGCGGACGATTTCGGCGGCGCTCGACCACAGGTCGCGCGCTTCCGCATGACGCACCACCGGGACCATCAGGCCGCCTTCGGTCTGGGTGGCGATGCCGATGTGCACCGCGCCGTAGCGGGTCAGCACCGCGGCTTCATCGTCATAGCGCGCGTTGATTTGCGGGAAGTCGCGTAGCGCCAGCACCATGGCGCGCATCAGGAACGGCAACACGGACAGGCGGCCGCGCTGGGCGCCGCGCGTCTCGTTCAACCGCGTGCGCAAGGCATCCAGTTCGGTGACGTCGATTTCCTCGACATAGGTGAAGTGCGGAATGCGGCGCTTGGATTCCTGCATCTTCTGCGCGATCTTGCGGCGCAGGCCGATCACCGGCACGGCTACTTCGTCATCTCTTTGCGCATAAGCACTTGTGCCCGAAAGCGGTGTGACGGGGCCACCGGCGCCGGCCGCGTAGGCGTCGAGATCCTCGTGGGTGATCCGCCCCGCCGTGCCGCTGCCGGAGACATAGCGCAATTCGATGCCGAGATCCCAGGCGCGCCGGCGCACGGCGGGGGAGGCGATAGGCTTTTCGCCGAGTGGGTGAATGACGTGAGGTACTTCTCCTCCCCCTTGTGACTGAAGGGAACGCCCCGAAGGAAGTGGCCCTGGGCCATCCCTGTGGGAACGGGGGAGGCTGGCTGGGGGAGGGGGAGGTGATTGGCGCTTCTCGACTTTGATTCCAGCCGTCGCAGCCCCATCCCCTCCCCGGCCCTCCCCTTGACTGGGAGGGAGTGGCGCCGCGCTGATCCCAGCCACGGGTGTAGCGTCGCCAGCATTCCCGACCCCCGCCACTTCAATCCGGATCAGTTCCGCTCCCACCGCCATGACCTGCCCCGGCTTGCCGCCGAGCGAGAGCACCTTGCCGGCCACCGGCGAGGGGATCTCCACCGTGGCCTTGTCGGTCATCACGTCGGCCAGGGGCTGGTCCTCGATCACGCTGTCGCCGGGGTTGACGTTCCACGCCACCAGTTCGACCTCGGCGATGCCTTCGCCGATGTCCGGCATCTTGATCACATGTATTCCCATCATGCCTCCGCAGGGCCGCGCCCCGAAGGAAGTCCCCTAGGGGGACCCCAAGGAGGCATGTGCCCCCCCGGGGGGCAGTGTAGCGGCGCAGCCGCAAACGTGGGGGTCGTCATCTAGGCCTCCAGCACGCGTTTGAGCGCCGCCCCGACGCGTGTCGGGCCGGCGAAGTAGGCCCATTCCTGGGCATGCGGATAGGGTGTGTCCCAGCCGGTGACGCGTTCGATCGGGGCTTCGAGATGATAGAAGCAATGCTCCTGCACCAGCGCCACCAGTTCGGCGCCGAAACCGCAAGTGCGCGTGGCTTCATGTATCACCACGCAGCGCCCGGTCTTCTTGACCGAGGCGACGATGCTGTCGAGATCGAGCGGCCAGAGGCTGCGCAGATCGATGATCTCGGCGTCGATGCCGGTTTCCCGTGCCGCCGCTTCCGCCACGAAGACCATGGTGCCGTAGGCCAGCACGGTGAGCTCTTTGCCGGGGCGGAACACGGTCGCCGATTCCAGCGGCACGCGGTAGTGGCCTTCTGGCACCATGCCCAGCGGATGCTTGGTCCAGGGCACCACCGGCCGGTCGTGGTGGCCGTCGAAAGGGCCGTTATAGAGGCGCTTCGGTTCCAGGAAGATCACCGGGTCGTCGCACTCGATAGCGGCGATCAACAGGCCTTTGGCGTCGTAGGGGTTGGACGGCATCACCGTGCGCAGCCCGCAGACATGCGTGAACAACGCCTCGGGGCTCTGGCTGTGGGTCTGCCCGCCATAGATGCCGCCGCCGCAGGGCATGCGGATGGTCAGGGGCGCGGCGAATTCGCCGGCCGAGCGGTAACGCAGCCGTGCCGCCTCGGAGGCGATCTGATCGAAGGCGGGGTAGGAGTAATCGGCGAACTGGATCTCGACCACCGGGCGCAGGCCGTAGGCACCCATGCCCACGGCCACGCCGACGATGCCGCCTTCCGAGATCGGCGCGTCGAACACCCGCGACTTGCCGTGTTTGGCCTGCAAGCCTTCGGTGCAGCGGAACACGCCGCCGAAGTAGCCGACGTCTTCGCCGTAGATGACGACGTTGTCGTCGCGTTCCAGCATGATGTCCATGGCCGAACGCAGCGCCTGGATCATCGT